>JBHLPG010000049.1:0-20718 GCA_048939725.1 Promethearchaeota archaeon
ATGAAATTACAGAATATTTCATTTATAAAAGACTATCACAGACTATAAAAGATCCTGATAACCAAAAGATTCTCAACCAAATTGCTGAGGATGAGTTAAAGCATTATACATTTTGGAAACAATACACTCAACAAGAAGTAAGACCAAGTAGATTGAAAAAATGGTTGTACTATATTATTGCGAGAATATTTGGATTGACATTTGGAATTCGGTTAATGGAGCTTGGAGAAGGACAGGCTCAAGTTTTCTATTCAACAATCACTAAAACCATACCAGAGGCTCAATCTGTTATTGATGAAGAAGAAGCTCATGAAAAACAGCTAATTGGTCTCATTGATGAAGAATTACTTGATTACATAGGATCCGTTGTCCTCGGTTTAAATGATGCACTGGTTGAGCTCACAGGGGCCTTAGCTGGCTTAACTTTAGCTTTTCAGAACTCTCAATTAATCGCTCTCGCTGGGCTTATAACAGGAATTGCTGCCTCATTATCTATGGCAGCCTCCGAGTATCTCGCTACAAAATCAGAAGAAATAACATCAAAAAACCCATTAAAAGCGGCGTTATATACTGGTGTTGCATACATCTTCACAGTATGTTTTCTTATTCTGCCCTATTTACTCCTCAGTGATCAATCTCCTTTGGTTTGTTTAACCATCACTCTTATTAATGCGATTCTAATTGTGTTTGTTTTTACTTTCTATATTTCAGTAGCTAAGGATCTTTCATTCAAGAAAAGATTTTCTGAGATAGTCGGAATCAGTCTAGGAGTAGCAGTTTTAACGTTTATTATTGGCTTATTTGTACGATCTTTCTTCAATATTGAAATATGATTATAATACATGGAAGCTCAATTACAGTGCACGTTGATGGTCTGAAAAGCAAACATTCATAACAGAAGTAGTACTTTAACGCAGTTAAACTATTATAGAGGTTTATTTCATGAGGTTCAGAAACTCATTCTATTATTATCTTATTGGTTTTATTCTATTATTGACGATCATACCATTCAGTGGGGTCACGGGCAATACTCAGATTATTAGTGATTACTCTTTCTCGGTTCCTAAGGAAATTGTCGAAGTTTGGATAAACACTGATGGATCTGCAGATATTGAATATTGGATTACATTTGAAGTTGAACCTGGGGGTGATCCTATTGATATTGTAGATATTGGTTTTCCCAATAAACATTATAAACTTGGAAGTGTCTCTGCAGATTTGGATGGTCATCCTATTTCTGATATCCGTGTTTCTGAGGTAATAGATATTGGTGTGGAAATTCACCTTGGCAATTATATCATCAGTGATATAGGAACCTTACATGTACGGGGTAATCAACCTTATATGATATTTGAAGATACTGAGGAGGAACATATGGCTTCAACGGAATTTGGAAACACTTGGTGGGAGTCTAAATTTACTGTGGATAGTACTAACTTAACCACTCGAATTATTTTCCCTACAACAGTTGAACAAAATACGTATACCAAATATCACCATATAAAGCCAGATCAACAATATTTCTTATCAAATGGAAGAAAGGTTTTCGAATGGAATGAGCCAGAGGCTTCCCCCTCAAGACAGTACAAATACGGAGTTTCCTTTCCTAAAGAAGGGGTAACTTGGCACTCGAGCATTCCACCCACAACGGAAGAAATGCTAATCCTCATAGGAGTAATAGGAGGTGGAATCGTTGTTATCTTTATCCTGATTTTCACTTATCTAAGAAAACGACGTAGATTAATGGATTACGTTCCACCTTTCGTATCTGTTCCTACTGCAGGACCTAGAACCGATCTTCGTAGAGAAGTAGTGGCAATTGTCCTTGAAAAACCCGCTAACGTTACAGTTTCAATGATTGTCCTCACATTAATTCAAAAAGGGTTGCTAAAACAACTTTCTGCAGAAGATCCTATTCTACAACCAGTTGAGGGAAAATCAAAAAAACATCTACGCAAGTATGAGCGACAAGTTTTGAAGTCAATTCGTCCAGATTTTAGTATTGATGAGAGTGATTTAGTGAAAGCAGTTACTAGTTTGGTAAAATATACGCAGCGTCGGATCAAGGGGTATAGCTACGAAAAAACAGTAAAATATTATGAAAAATTAATTCAGGAGTCAATAGCAAGAATTAATTCAGAATCAGATCCGCGGAACGTCCCTGAAGAAGCCTGGTATTGGGCTATACTTGATGAGGAGTTTTTACCAGATCTGGAAGTGCAAATTACGGAACAGGAGTATTATGAGGATTATTATGATTATTATCCCTGGTACTACCATTATGGATATCACCGTTGGCGCTGGGTACCTCATGGTCGGTCTTTTACGACTCGAATAACAGAAATTAGTCATCCTATCCCTCGTGGGAGCAGTGGAGGCTCACGAGGAGGAGGTTGTGCCTGTGCCTGTGCAGGATGTGCCTGTGCTTGTGCTGGAGGTGGACGTTAAATGAAACAGACTGAAAATACAAAATTAGTACACTTAAGAGAAGGAGAGGATGGAGACATCCGTTTACACCTCCGTCGTCAAGGTGAAAATGGTCTTTTAATAATAAATGCGTCTAGGATATTGAACCTCAATTCAACAGCTACTTTCTTTGTCGAAAGGATATTGAAAGGGAAATCTGATTCTGAAATTACAAAGGAACTTAGAAGCCTGTATCGTGTCAGTGAGCAACAAGCGAATGCTGATCTCCAATCATTAAAAGAAATGATTCATACATTATCAACAACTGATGACATATGTCCAATCCACTCCCTGCAAATGGAAGAATCAAATTTAACGGAATTACCATTATCTGCTCCGTTACGCATGGATCTGGCTCTCACATACCGATGTAATAATCAATGTGAACACTGTTACAACCAACCAAACTCCCCAAATGCAACGGAGCTAGATACGAATACTTGGAAGTCAATTTTAGAGCGACTTTGGGATATTTCTATCCCCCATGTAACTTTCACTGGAGGAGAACCAACGTTACGGTCTGATCTACCTGATCTAATTGACCATGCAGAGAATATAGGAATTGTAACTGGGCTTATCACGAATGGTAGAAATCTAAAAGATGCTGCATATGTAGATAAATTAGTAATAAAAGGCCTAGATCATATTCAGATTACATTTGAGAGTGTAGATGAAAGGATTCATAATCAAATGGCGGGAAATGACCAAGCTTGGGCTGAAACAGTTGAGGGAATAAAAAATGCTTTAGATACACCTATTTATACTCTGACCAATACCACTTTAACTCGTTTAAATGCCCCCCAAATAGAAGAGACAATTGAGTTCCTTGGAAGCCTGAACATGGAACAATTTGCCTGTAACTCGATAATCTATGCAGGAAAAGGGAAAAATATCTCTAAGATAGCCCTTTCCGAGAGTGAATTGATTCCCATTCTAGAATCAATTCAGGATGTAGCAGATGAAAATAATATGCACTTCATTTGGTACACGCCTACTCGGTACTGTGAACTTGATCCAAATAACCTAGGATTAGGAGTAAAAAGATGTTCTGCTTCACAGTTGGCAATGGCAATTGAACCTAATGGAACTGTTATCCCTTGTCAAAGTTATTATAAGGGACTGGGGCACATTTTGAATGATAGCTGGGGAAGCATATGGGATAATCCCATTTCACAAGAAATCCGTAATCATGTAAATGTCCCCGAGGAGTGTAAGGATTGTAACCAACTTGAACTTTGTGGTGGTGGCTGTCCTCTAAGCTATTATCGTGAGGAATTCATATGTCCCGAGAGTCAAGCCAACGACTAATCTTGAAAGATCAGATATATTCAGAAGAAGAAGCTCCTTATTTCAACGAATTGTATGAGGATCAATTGGAATGGACAGTATCAACCAGAAAGCGACTGTACCGGAAGATGGATTTATTCCACGCAAGAAATATTCTTGAAGTAGGATCAGGGACTGGTGCATTACTAAGGGAAATTCAGATAATAAATCCAAAAGCAAACCTAGTGGGTCTCGATTGTAATATACTAGCATTGAAGTTCTCAAATGGAGAATCAACTAATTCGTACGTAGTTTGCGGAAAAGGGGAAGAATTACCATTTCCCTCCAATCATTTCGATATTACATTATGTCACTATTTCTTAATGTGGCTCAAAAAGCCAGTTTCTGTATTAGAAGAAATGAAACGTGTTACCCGTGTTGGAGGGTGGATAGCTTGTTTAGCGGAACCTGATTATGGTGGACGCCTAGATTATCCTATGAGTGAACTCTGGGAAGAACTCCTTCTAAAGTCCTTATCTGCTCCAGACCCCTTCATTGGACGAAAAATAAGAACTCTTTTTCTAGAGGTTGGACTTCAAGCAGAGATGGGTCTTCAATCAACTGTACTCTCTTCAAATGTCGTGAGGGATTTGTATCACGCTGAATTTGAGAAATTAGCTCATTTTCTTGGAGAAAAAAGTGCTAATCTAGCTAGATTGAAGTTTTTACTTGAAAAGCACGATCCAGCAGAATTCTTCTCATTTATGCCAGTATTTTTTGCATTGGCCCGAAAAAGCGTTTAAAACTAAATCAATCTTTTTCTTCAATCCCTAGGAGTCTTAGATCTAGTAGTTGATTAACAACACATCTTCGGACGAATTCTGATGCATTGTCAGCTATTCCTAGCTTAATAGCTTTCTCAATTGAATCATATAACGGATCTGACACTCTTAGTAATATTGTTTGAGCTTTTTTTACTGTATTCTTAGTCTTACTCTTTTTTGGCATATTTCATCCCATAATTTAATTATGATCAATTTATTTACTATTGATTTAGCTTTATAAATCTTATGATATACATTTGATAAACATTTGAAAAACCTTAAATATGAAAAGTAATGGAGGTAAAATCAGAATCATATTTAGCTTAGAGGAAAACTCATGGACAATCAAAATTTATTAGATGTTGGAAAAATTACTGCAATAATGACAGGATCGACAATCTTGGGGATATTTCTCGGCAGTAGAACGGGTGGAACATATATTTTCGAAGTAGGCAGCAATCTCATGATGGTACTCATGGTGTTCATGATCCTAGCCTGCAGTTTGGCTGTTGCATATCTTTGGATGTCAAAATAATGACTAATAGGTCTAGAAAACCCCTACTCGTTCCTATTTCATTAACTATAATCATTACATCCATTGCATTACTTACTTTTCTCTCTGCTCAACATGTTCGTGTTGAGCTACCTCCTCATCCTGACATTCATCCCAATCTCTCTAGAAACGGGTCTAATTATAGTGGTTTCATTGATGTAACCATTCCTCTTAATATAAGTAACCATTCCCCTGCTTCTTTAAAGAATGGTAAGGTAATTGCTTCTTTGTCTATTGTTAGTATCGAAAATTTCGGTTTATTTCCTGATACGACATTAATAAATGTTTCAGAAGTAATTCAGACAATTAATCCAAATGATTTTGTGCAAATTGTGCTAAATGTTAATGTTTCTTCTTGGGTACCTATACTTGCAGTGTTTGATGCTTATTTAGTTCTAGATTTTAATATCATTTTAGATTATCAACTTGGTCCCTTATCCTTCCCAATTCATCTAGTTAATCGGATACAAGATACATGGGATGCCCCGTTCTCCCTGTAACACCATTCATCATTCAGATTTAATAGAAAATACTCATAACTTAGATATAATATATTTAGAGATGCATAGATTTTTAAATTTCTCTGAAGGAAGAGCTTTCCGCAATTTCCTTTTGCAAACAAGAAAATAAGACAAGATGATAAAGATGGGTTTTAAAGAAACATATGGAGCTGTCAAAGCAGATCCTTCCAAAGGCGAAAAAAACTTCAATGTTGTCGTTGAGGCTCAACCTGATGGAAGTTTTCTTGCTAACATGGGAGAAGACTTTAAATTTACTTTTGATGCGCCTCCTGGGCTTGGAGGGAAAGATCTTGGGCCTTCGCCACTTCTAGGAATTCTTGCCGCAGTTGGGGCTTGTATTGGTGCGGTAACCAAGTTTTGGGGTCAAATAATGGATGTCCCTATTGACCATGTTAAAATATTCTCCCGAGGCCATATCAATCTCGCTGGGATATTTGGAACAGATGATGCAAACTATAAGGGGATGTACGATAAAGTTGAGCCAATAGTAGAAATTACATCTTCAGCACCAAAGGAGAAAATCGATGAGCTTATGGAACAAGTTTGGAAACACTGCCCTATTATTAACAATTTTAATCTCGAATCTGGGTTACAATGGCGTTTAAAAATTAAATAACCTTTTCCTTTCTTTTTTTCATTCTTTCACTACTGCTAAGGTCATTAACAGTTAATTCTGCAATAGTCCCATTTATTATGAACTTCTAATATGACTTATTGTTGAAGAAAAGATTTAATATCTTCTGAAAATCTATTTCTTTTAGTCTTTGAGCGAATTTAATATGATATTTTTTTGAGGAATCTTAATTGGATCGTACGGAAATTAAAAAGAAAATAGTCATTATAGGGGGGAATCCTGCTGGATTAAGCGCAGCGAGCGCTATTCGTCGAACACATCCAAATTGGGAAATTAATGTTTATGAAAAAGACCAATATATTTCTTATGGTTCTTGTGGTATTCCTTATTACGTCGCAGATGAAGTTAAAAATCTGGATGATTTAATAACTCTTACGAAAGAAAAATTAGAACAAAAACGAAAAATTCCTGTTCATCTGTTTCACGAAGTAATTAGGGTCGATTTTGATAATAAAAAGGTTTATATTAAGGATATAAAAAATGAGAAAGAATTATTGAAAGAATATGACTACCTAGTCATTACAACGGGTGGGAAAGCCAAAGATTTACCAAATGTAGACATGGATCATCCACGTATATTCAAAATTCATACATTAGGGCATGCAAAGAGACTTAAGATGTTTTTGAATCAAAATGATGTTAATTCAGTTGTAATCATTGGTGCAGGTTACATTGGGTTGGAAATGCTTGAATCTTATGAAGCACAAGGAGTTAAAGATGTGACAATAATTGGCCCTCGTTTAATATTCACTTCACAGAGTCAAGAATATATTAAGAAGGAACTGGAAAGACATGGCATAAAGATTCTCCAGAAACGTGTTCAAGCAGTTAAACCACTATCGGATAAGCGTTTGAATGTTATTCTAGAAAATGACGAAAGTATAGAAACTGATATTGTACAAGTCACCACAGGAGTGGAGCCCGCAACAGATATCTTCAAAGAGACGGGGATAGATATGCTGTCCAATGGAGCAATCATTACAGATGAATATATGAGGACAAACTTGGAAAGTGTATATGCAGCAGGAGATTGTGTTGCTTCCTATCATCAGCTGTTAAAGAAAACTATCTACCTGCCTTTAGCTCCTGCTGCTAACAAACAAGGTCGGATCGCAGGATCACATATTGCAGGAAATAAGGTTGATCCATTTCCAGGTGTTGTGGGGACATCGATCTTTAAAGTGCTTGACTTATACTGCGCAAAAACAGGGATAACTGAGGAACAAGCGAAAGAATTTGGGTTTAATGTCCGTACAATGCTTATTGAGAATAATGAAATTGCCCATTACTATCCTGGTGTGAATAAAATGTCCATTCTACTCATTTTTGACCCTAAAACCCATCTTCTTTTGGGTGCAGAAATTACAGCGCCATCCCCATTGGGTGCAAAGAAGATTGATGTGTTTGCAACAGTACTTGCAGCTAAAATGCGAATCGAAGATATTCAGAAACTAGATCTCTCTTACGCGCCTCCATTTGCCCCAGTTTGGGATCCCATTCTCATTGCTGCTAATGTTGCAAGGAGAAAATGTGAATAGCAAAGTAATGTTGAAAATTTAAAAAGCAAGAAGAGAGTAGTTCTATTTTAATGACTGAATTCGATGTTCATAATTGGAATGGACGTGAAGGTGAATTTTAGTTGAATGACACTGCTCACATTGTTCCAATTCTTGTTCTAAACCTCCTTCTGGAACTAATTGAATGTGACCACATTCCTCGCAATGATAATAATCCGTAGGATTTGCGATTTTTATTGCCAAACCATGAAGTAATGCATTAGCGATTTTACGATGAGCTGCCTCTAAATGTCTCGAGATAGTTGACTGAGAAATCTTCATTTTTTCTGCAGCTTCTTGCTGCTTCATTCCTTCTAAATCAGTGAGTCGAATTGCTTCTAACTCTTCAATAGTTATTTCTTCTTCACCTGGAATATCTATTAATGGAACCCCCCGAGGTTTGAAATAAAATTGGGAGGGTTCACATCGAACATTTCGAGGGTTCCTGCCACGGGGGATCGTTATTCACTCCAAAATATTTTGTTTTTGTTATCCAGTCTAAAACGATCCACATATTAAGATTGATATAAAGGTTATGAATAAATATTCATAATTAATAATCTGAGATAGGCTGTGAAACAAGAGTCATTCTTTATTAAAAAACTTATTATTAGAAATGGTCTATCTTAGGTGAGGGGGATCAAATGTTAAATACCTTTTGAAGAGTGCATGACAGATAATGACAGGAAATACTCCTAAGAGACCATCATGAACTGAAGGCTTTCTATCACCTAAATTGTATGAACAACCATCTTCCATATACACTTAATTTAATAGTTCCAGAACTATTATTAGCTATACAACACTTTGTATCTGCATTAATGCTAATTGCCTTTTTCTAGGGAAAAGATCAAAGCTAAAAGAAAAAGCTTGGTGTTCTAGATATTCATGTTTGTGTTTAAGGTTAATTACGTTTTCTGGTTAAGATTAATAGTTCGAATGGTTTAGCTTCTTTTTCATAAAATTCTCCATTATTAAGTAAGTTTTTGGACTTTTTTATTGAAAATAATCGCTTTTTAGTTAGATCAACAGCGTATTCCGAAGAATCAACTCCTATCCATCGTCTATTCAGCTTTTCGGCTGCTGCTAGTGTTGTTCCAGATCCACAAAAAAAATCAGCAACAAGATCTCTTTCTCCAGAAGTCATTTCAATAATTCTCTTAAGTAAAGCTTCAGGTTTTTGCGTTGGATACCCTAATCGTTCCTTTTCATTTGAGGTAAGTGCAGGAATATCAGTCCAGAGGTTACCAATCTTTCTGCCTAAGTATTCATCAGCATAACGCTTGTATCGTGGTCTTCCTTTACTTGTCCAGAAAATCAAATGAGGATTATCCTTTAATCTCTTGTCAAATGTTTCTTGTGCCCAACGCCAACCTACGTTTGTAGTGACCTCCCTATCACCGATTCTCCTTTTTTCACCTATACTATACGCGTTTGCACTTTGTTCAAGTTTTTCGTGAGTGAATCGGCGGCCTGTTTCCTTTTCAACATAGGGAAATTTCTCTTTTATTCCTTCCTCAGTTAAACTCTGGTATGGTTGGTGATACACAACATTTTCGGTTTTACTGTACCATAGGATGACATCTATCATGACATCCATTGTTGATGACAAATGGTGCCCTGGAGTTCGTTGCCAAATTATATCTGCTCTGAAGTTTTTACGCCCAAAAATTTCATCCATAAGCACTTTGACATAGTGTACTGAGTGCCAGTCTAAATGAACGAAAATCGATCCATTACTGGCTAATAATTCCCGCATTAAGAGAAGTCTCTCATATATAAAATTTAGATAAGATTCAAGTCCATCTACTCCCCAGGTATCTTTAAATCCATTTTTAAGTGAAATAGAAACATTTTCTACATTTTTTTCTTGACTCTCCTTGCCTTTGGTACTTATTTTGTGGGTTGTTCCTGATCCAAAAGGTGGATCAATATATACAACATTAATCTTTCCTGTAAATTCTTTTAGAAGAGATTCAAGGACAAATTTGTTATCGCCAATTATAAGCTTATTTTTCCAAAGTTCTAGAGACCTCAATGTGCTTAGTGATTGAATAACCTTTAACGAGTGAAGTTTTTCAGGAGGTTTTTTGTTAATTTCATTTTTCCCTTTCCAAATAAGCTCAAATTTCTCAATTACTTTCATAACTCGAGTCTCTCCTCTATAGAATTCAGGATTAATTCTCTTTTATGTGACATCTTGCTATTTAATCTCTTTTTTGGCTTACAATTAAATAATATTCGATACAATTAACTCATTCCAATTATATCATTCGAAATGAAAAATATAAGAAGAAAACTGAAAATTGTTAAGTGTTATTGGAGTACCTTTATTTATGGAAACATATATATCAAAGGTCATAATTACTTCTTTCGTATTTAGTATTACTATGTAAGAATTCGAGGTTGGAACATTGTCATACCAAGACACTATGAATTCATTAATTCAAAATGGATATATTTCGATTGTAACGATTCTTGATGCTAATGGAGGAACTTACTGGACCAATCAACCTGATTGGAAAGTAGATGGCGCAGCTATATTGAATGCTTGGCAAAGAAAAGAGCCTGGGGTTACTATTGCAGGCACCCGATTTTCTACTATCATGAATGAATGGGATACAGGGTATCTTGTTGGTAGAAATGTGGGTGGTGCCGGTATAATAGTCATAGCACGAGCACCAAATGGCTATTATTTCTTGACGTGGACCCCTGGAGATGTACAGATCCCCCCCCTTAACATTCATGCTGAAGTCTCTCGGATGGCTGCATTATTTAAATAAATTTAAGAAATTTTTTCAACAAAGGGTGTGTCCAAAGCCCCCCGTCTTTTTTTAGGTTTGGGAGTATGTACGAAATATCTCGTTGTAGAAATCTTACAAGTTTGAAACGAATTGGACTGAGAATAACATATTAAGTTAGCTTTGAATCTTCAGAAAATAAAGATTCTATCACTTCATTTATTTCCACTGTACCCTCCCTATATGTTTTAAGAGATGCTAATTCATGAAATCATCAATTGAAGAGTTTATGCTTCTCTATAGGAATGCTTGGAGGTACTTATTTCAGAATGTAAGTGGATTTGACGATAAAGCGAATAAAGAACAATTTGTTAGTTCTCTCTTACTACAAATGCTAATATTGTGGTTTATTCAAAGGAAGAGGTTTTTTAATGACGATAGCAATTATTTAATAACGAAATTCAATGAGATTACCACAAACCAATCTCCATTTAGAAATTATTTCAAATTTATTATTTATTTCTCGAAAAAAATACTTCTCCATACTGATAATGGACATTTCGATAGTAGAATTATCGGAAAAATAGTGATTCCTGGGCCAGTAATCATTTTTAATTTAATGAAAGACGTAAAGGGAATATCAATTCCAAATAAGTGTTTCTACAACGAAGAATTTTCAAGTAACGATTCATCATTAAAAAGAAATTCTGACAATTTTCCAGTATTAAATTTCTTTGATTCTCATGTTGGGAAGTTTAATGGTTTTATTCTTAGCGATATATATGAAGGCTTCATTACTCAAATGGAAAAGAAGGTTTTCGGGACCTACTATACACCTGAAGTTATTACTTCATATATAACCAAATCTACGATTAATAGTTATCTTTTAGACAAAGTGAACGCGAAATTTAAATCTAATTTTGAAAACCTTAGTTCTATAATTGATTCTCATAATATAAAGATTATTATATATCTTATTATCCAATTACAAACCATAAAGTTATTAGATCCTGCTGTTGGAACTGGTCATCTGTTAGAAAGCGCTCTTAAGGGTCTATTAGACATTTACAGACGAATTTGGAGGGAAATTGATAAAAAAACTTTGATTAAAGAGGGAGGAAATCTCAACAATTTCTTAGAGATATCAGACATAAAGGATTTCACATACACTACTATTCTCTATATTGTTTCAAACAATCTTTATGGAATTGATACAAATCCGACAGTTTTGAAGATTGCAACAGTAAGATTGCTTTTACTATTAATTGAATTCTTTAACAGCCATTCACTAGATTTTCCTGTTGTTAACTTCAATTTAAAGGAGGGAAATTCCCTTCTTGGATACATTTCATCAACCCAACCTCTGAATCTTGATTCATATTTATCCAAAACCTCTAATAGTTCAGAATCAATCGAAAACTTAGATCAGAGGTTTTCTCAGAAATATTCGATACCACTCCCAGAGCTAAAAAAGATGAAAACATTTCACTGGGCAGTTGAATTCCCAGAAATAATGCAGAGGGGAGGTTTTGGTATTATTATTGCTAATCCTCCTTATTTAGGTGAAAGTGGGAGTAAAGAACTTTTTAGAGTATATGCTAAGGGATTAGTAAAATATTATGAAGGAAAGATGGATTTATGGTATCTTTTTCTTCAAAGAAGCTTAGATTTAATGCAACCAAATGCTTTCTCATCGTTTATTACATCTAATTATTGGGTAGCAGCATCAGGAGCAACAAAATTACGCGCTAGAATATTCTCAGATACTTATATCGTGCAATATATTAATTTTGGAGAGAATAAAGTATTCAACACAGCACAAGGGGTACATATCAATCTAATAACTTTCAAAAAATCGAGAAAGGGAAACGATAACATTAAATGTATTCTTTTTGATACTACATATCCCCTAGGGACAAATTTAATTCACAAACTTAAAGACGAAAGCTCTTTCCACATAAAGCAAGAAAACTTGATATTCGAGAAATGGGACGATTATTTTCATTTCTTTTCTGAAAGAATAAGGGGGATAATCGAGCAGATTATTGAGAATTCGACATTCTTAAAGAATAGTGGGTTCTATGTTAAAGAAGGAATAGTAACGGGACTAAATAATATAACAAAACGACAAATCAAAAAGTATGGATTACCCGAGGAATGGGTGGGATTAGGGGTGTTTATACTAGATAAAAACAATCCTCAAGATGTGAAAATAATTGAATCGTTCTCTCAAGAAGAAAAACATCATTTAAAGAATTTTTACAAGAATTCTGACATCTCCAAATATATTTCTTCTATTCATACAAAAAGAAGCATCCTTTACTTAAATAGAAACACAATGAACTTAGAGTTATTGCCCAAAATAAAGACACATATACAGAAATTTCAGGAAATCTTGTATGAATCATTGGATAATCCCCCCTATCTTAACAGACCGCGTCAGCAAGATATATTTGTGTCTCCAAAGATTGTAACTCCCCAAAGGAGCTTGAGAAATAATTTTGCATACAATTCGTTTGATTGGTACGCTGCTCAAGATGTATACTATATTCTTAACGATAAAAACAACAGGAAGCAATTAAAAAGTCTTCTCTTAATCCTGAATTCAAAATTGGCTTATTTTTGGTTCTACTGGATGGGAAAAAGAAAAGGAAACCAACTTGAATTATTTGGGGAACCAATAGGTAATTTTCCCTTTCCTAAAAAATCAGGTAATTTCTTGGCTTTATTTACGAAATTAAGTGAGTATCTACTATTCCTCTACTTGAATAAACATAAAAAAGAGCAGTTTCAGGATCTAATTACTAACTACGAGTCAGAGATCGTTGATCCACTAGTGTACGAGCTTTATCTTAACGATTTCTCTCAAAAAAATACGTTTCATTATCCATTATTAGAAAATCTTTCACAATTTATCGAATGCATTGAATTTGATAAATGGGAGGAACTCTATTACAAAAAATACTTAGGAGGAGGATTGAGTAATGATGAAAAACATCATCTTGAGATTTTGGAAACTGATCATGTTACAATGATAGAGAGAAATCTAAATCTTATTCTCGGGAATAAACAAATTAGTAATCTCGTAAAACAAATAAAGGCATGGAATTCCGTTAAAACAATTGAGGAGGTCTATTGAAGATAATTTTTTATTTTTTGCACTATTTTCGGTAATATTTCACCAGATTTAGCCTCCACGCGGATATCAGCTAATCTATCCAATTCTGTTTTACCCATATTAATAATTATTAGAGTAGCACCAGAATTTTTTGCAATAATAGGGAAATTCGCAGCTGGAAACACACTCAAAGTAGAACCAATAACTAACATCACATCACACATTTTAGAGTGTTTCTCTGAATCTTCCATTTCCTTCTCAGGCATCGGATCGTTAAAATTAACCACAGAAGAAATTATTCTTCCTTCACAATGAGGACACTTCGGTTGGTTTAACCGTGGTGTTTCTGTACGGTATCCTTTCCCATAAATGTAATCTTCCCATCCAATTTCGGTTTTTAGAAAGCGAGTATCACACAAAAGACATTTCATTCTGTCTGAATTTCCATGGAGTTCAGCAATCATTTCTACAGGGATTCCTGATTTGATATGAAGATTATCAACGTTTTGAGAAATTAGATACTTCATGTATCCAAGTTTATATAGATCTAAGACTGCATAATGACTGGGGTTTGGTTCAATGAGGCGCATTGGCTTTTTGGGCAACTTTGGTTTTAACCCTTTTTCACGGAGTGTCCAAACGCCTTCAGGTCCTCGATAATCTGGTAATCCTGACTCTGTGGAAATTCCAGCCCCAGTAAAAACAACAAGATAATTGGATTGTCTAATGATATCCGCAATTTTTTCTATTTCGTTTTCAGCTACAGCCATGTGAAAAACAACCTCTAAACTAATTCGACAAGCTGAAAGAATATTAGTTTTTTTCATCACTTTTTATCAGAGGATAAAAAGGTGATGAGGAGATTTAGACTGGTTTAACCTAAATTTACTTTGGAATCATTTTCTGCGTTTCTTACTGAAGAATAATAAAACCAAACCAATCATGGGGAAAATAATTTCAAATCCTGGGGAAATTAAAGGCGCGCCATCTGTTTCTGAAGTTTCTATTTCACCAACTTCAAAAGAAACAGATTCTGTGACCTGAAGTCCCTCGCTATCAGTTGCTCTTACCGAAATTTCATGTTCCCCTTCACTCACATCCTCAAAACTATATTCCCAGCGGTCTTCACGAACTTCAGTCATCTCTTCCCAAGGGCCATCGTCCAGTTTCACTTCGACGGCCAATCCTGGTTTATCATCCGATGTAGTGACCTCAACTTCAATAGTTCCTGTGTTAAAAGTATCTCCTTCATCAGGTTCTTGTATTCTCAGAGACGGTGGTGCATTGAATGGAATAAAAGGATAATCAAAATCTATAAGTCTTCCGTGAATGTAGTTAGAAGATTCTAATGCAATAACCACGCCAGTAATTTTGCAGAAATATGCAAATCCCGCCTCTTCTTCACCCATTGGCATCTCTACTTCCCAACATTTGAAGCTGAAATCCATTTCGGGGATATATATTGTTTTTTCTCCAGTAATCGTCGCTGTTCCACTTAAACCTTTAATTGTATCACCAAGCGACTTCTGATGAGCATTACTCCAGAAAAGAGGTTTGGAGCTTAAAAAGGCAGTGTCTAGTTCTTCTGTAGAATTATAGGTTTCTATAGGTTCAATACTTGTATCATCCTCATATAAAGAAGTACTGATGTTCATTAACCAAAGATAAGTGGAAATCCTCTCTATGACCTCTATATGATAGATCATATACTGATTTTCACCTTCTTCGAAGATGTCCTCAAATTTGTAAGTGAGATAGGCTCCAACATATAATCCATTAACAATTGGTTGAATTGCTTCTAGCTTGATTTGGTCCCCAAAACTCGAATCGGTAGTATAGAGCACAACGGTGACATTATAGGATTCTGGGGAAGAAACTGGGATGATCATTGATTGGTCTGTTGTAGTTCCTTGGGATATTCCATCTACCAACACTTCGTAATAAGAAACGTCCATTACTCCCATTGGGGACCATTCTAGGGTGTAAGTAGTTTCTTCTTCTACGTAATATGGAGTTGAAATAATGGATACTCCTGGTCTTGGTGAAAACTCAATACCGAGTTCTTCTACAGGATGAATAAGGGAATATGTTGTATAATTTACTGAATCACCTGTGTCCACTCCAATGACACCATCTGTGATAGCTAAATTAAGATAATACATCTGGATAATTCCTGATGGGTATAATATAATTTCAAAATTTCCTGCCAAATCTCCACTACAGCACGTTGATATATTGTCATATTGAACGACAAAATAATCACCAAAAGCTTGATAATACACGCCTCCACCACCATAGCCATCGTCAGGATAGAGATCTGTCCAAAATAATGCAATGAGGTATGGATATTCACCTTGGGGAATTTCACCATAAGTTTTTGTAGCGTAAGTGTTTGTATCAAATGTTAGAAACCCATTGCTACTAATTGAAACCTCTGAGAATTTTTCATCATAAAATGGAAAGATAAATGGTAATGAGACTGTTTGATAGGAATCATCATCTAGAGATAGATGAATGCCAGTAGTAGTAATATCATACCAATTAAATGGGGTATCTTTTACAAGATATTGCTTCTCTGAACTTACTCCATTAGACGAAAATTCAATTCCTAATCCTCCATCTATCAAACCTGAATAGATTGTATAATTTACGTTGTCTCCCCTATCAACACCAATTGTGTAATCATAGGTATCTAGTTCTGTCATGTTCATTTCGTCATAAAACATTTGGATTGCCCCTGATGAGTATAAAATGGCTTCAAAATTCCCTGCTAAGTTGCCCATGCAGCACGTTGATATATAGTCATATTGAATGACAATATAATCACCAAAAGCTTGATAATACACGCCTCCACCACCATAACCATCGTCAGGATAGAGATCTGTCCACAATAAGGCGACTAGGAAGGGAAAATAGGTTTGGGGGATATTTTCATAAGTATCTGTAGGAGAAGTAGTAGTATCAAATGTGAAAAAACCATTACTGCTAATTAATATGGAAGAAAATGATTCTTCATAGAAAGGAAAATTGAACGGAAAACTAACCATCTCATAATCATCATCAATCAGTGTTAAATGTGTACCCGTGCTCGTAATATCTATCCAATTGAAAGGAATCGTATTAACTTGGTATTGTCCCTCATTTTGCAACAGAAAGGTCGGAAAGTTCGTTGTCAAACTACTTACAGTATATATACTTCCTAAAAGACCAAATATAACTATTATAACAAAAAATTTTTTTTTCATAAGATTTAAGCCCCTTTTTATCAAGGAAATTTCTTTATCAAGAAAAGTAATCAATTAGAATGTATTACGATTTTTTCGTAGTTAATTTCATATTTATATAACTTTCTTAATAACGCATAATATTCTCGTAGTTTTCTTTAAATAGAAGCGATTCCAAAGAGTATCAAAGAATAAAACCTTGTCTAACCAGTTATTCCAAGATTAACTATCACTCAATGTCTTCTCCATGTTGTCCCTAAAGGAGAATCATTAAGGATAAATCCTAAACTAAAAAGCTCATTACGAATTTTATCTGAGATTGCAAAGTTTTCTGTTTTCCGTAGATCCGATCTGATATCAACGAGTAAATCAATTAAAGACTCTATTAATTCTACCTCATCTTGCTTTAGACTTGTTATTTTTAAAGAAACACCAAGAATATCTAATAATTCGAAAATTTTCAATTTAGATGCTTCTAAAATAGATTTATTTTCCTTTTCTAAAGCATGATTTAACTTCCTGACAAATCTCATAATGCTTTGAACAGCTGCAACAGTATTCAAGTCATCATCCATTGCTTCAATAAATTCTTTCTCTACTACTGCTAAATCAGATGTTAATGTTGTTTTTTCACCTCCAGGAATCTGATCAATGAGTCTTAAGGTATTTTTAATGCGATCCAAGAGATTCTGACTCTCTTCAAAAGATTTCTCGTTAAAATCAAGCCTTTTTCGATAATGACTATTGATTAAGAAGAAACGAATAGCAGCAGGATCATATTTATCCAGGAGCTCTCGTACTAGAACATAATTTCCCAATGACTTACTCATTTTACTTCCATTAACGATCAGATGATTCGCATGAATCCAATAGTTTACAAATCTTTTCCCAGTTCGTGCTTCCGATTGAGCAATCTCATTTGGGTGATGTAACATTAAATGTTCAATACCTCCAGAATGTATATCAAAAGTATCGCCAAGGTACTTTTGTGACATAACAGAGCATTCTAAATGCCAACCTGGATAACCTAAACTCCAAGGAGATTGCCATTTCATGAGATAGTTTGTTGGAGCCTTAATCCATAACGCAAAATCACGAGGGTTCCGTTTTTCTGGATTTACTGCAATGCGTACTCCTGTGGAGTCTTCAGAGTAACTAGAGGGACTAAGTTTCCCATAGGAAGGGAATTTTTCAACGTTGAAATAGACTGAGCCATTTACCTCATATGCATACTCTTTTTCTAAGAGATCAGTAATGAATTCAATCATTTCGGGAATGTGACCTGTTGCTCGAGGATAAATATCAGCTCTTTGGATATTTAGTTCATCAATATCTTCAAAAAAGCGTTTGATCTGTGTTTCAATAAGAACCATTGGTTCTAGATTCTTATCACGTGCTGTCCTTACTATTCTGTCTTCTCCTGAATCCGCATCGTCAGTTAAATGCCCTACATCTGTGATATTCTGGATCCAAAAAACATCATAACCACGCCAACGTAGATATCTGACTAAGACATCCCAGTAAGAATAAGTTCTTGCGTTACCAATGTGCATATCCAAATAAATCGTTTGTCCACAAGAATAAAATCGAATTTTATTATTTTCAATAGGAATAAGATCCTCTTTTTGTCTGGTTAAGGAATTAAATAATTTCATACATCAATACCTCTCTTAAATTTCTAAAATAAGTTAATAATTCTTATCTCACCAGAAGAATACAAAAGAAAGGTAGAATTCCAATCAATTAAGCTTTCAGTGTAGACTCCTGGCTGAAAGGAAGAATTAGCAACAACAACAACATTTGATGCCAAAAGTCTGAGTGGTCAAATTGATCAGCAATATCCTTCTCAATGGAATTTTTATAAGTTTTCATTAAGGTAGAAATTTCACAAAGGAGAGAAAATCTTCAATATGACACCTTATAAACAGCTTTTTCACGATAACCTGTGATGACCTTAACATAACCACTTAAAAGCTTATTTACTTCATTATCCCCTGTATCAACTAAAAAAGGTCTTCCATTAAGAGAATTAATTTTTTCTCGTGTTGCTATGACTATTATATTCTCTTTTCCAACTTTTTTAATGATATCTGGGCTAATCTGTTGGTTTCCTCTCCCAAAAACGTATCCCTGCCCTCCAATTGGGGTCACAATTAATTTAATTTTCTTGCCCTCAACATGTTTGAGAAGTTCTCTCTCGTTCAGATCCTTTCCAACAAGTTCTCTTTTATAAATAAGATCGACACCAAGTAAAGAGTTATCTAAATTAAGCTTCTCCATGATAGGACGGGTAGTAGTACCAGGGCCAATAATATAGTAGTACTCATCATTCAAGTTTTCGATGATATCTTCCGCAATTGCTTCTTGATCATATATTTCGTTCGGTGCTGTTCCCGATTTCATCCCTTGAATATATCTTCTTTCATAGGGAGTCCTCATGTATCCATAAAGTTTAGCTGCTAAAATACCATTTCTGAAACTTTCCTCATCAATGTCCATCACTTCAGCTTCTCGGATGTCCTGAATTCTTTCTTGAAGAAATAAAGACGCTAAATCCCCCGCTCTCATTGGATTCAATGCATACACAGCTGAATGCATTTTCACTCCTGTAGGAATCCCTAGGACAATTAAATTGTCTTTAACAATTGAATATATATCTCTGGCTGTTCCATCTCCTCCAGCAAAGAGTAAAAGGTCAACATTGAGATCCATCATCTTTTTAGAGGCTTTCCGTGTATCGTCAGATGTTGTTTTTCCACTTATTATCGAGCCAATAACTTTAGGTTTAAATCCTCCAGTATGAGCAGCTTCTTCACCCATCTCATGTGGATATGTAAGTACTTCAATCTCATCTTTAATTGAATTAAGCCTATTTAGTGCTTCAACTGCCCTTTTGGGAGATTCTGATTCTGCTCCTAGTCTTCTTGCTTTCTCTAAAATATCGATTCCATCTGTTCCTTTTAATCCTACTTTTCCCCCCATACCAGCAATGGGATTAATTATTAGACCCAATTTTTTCATTTGAAATCATTACTTTTTCCATTTTTTTAGATATGCTCTCCAAGTTACTGCCCATTTTGATGGATCATCAAGAGGTTCTGTTTTAATTTTGTGAACCACGCTGTTATGAGGGGCGTTCTTAACAATATCAGGGTTTTTATGGGCTTCTTTTACAACTTGTGCTAATCCTGCGATGTATTCATCAATTTCGGCCTTAGAGTATGATTCGGTAGGTTCTAGAGTCATTGGTTGAGGGACGATAAAGGGATGGTGTGAAGACCACATGTGAAAACCAAAATCAATCATGCGATTAGTGATATCTTCAGTCGTAATTCCTGTTTCATTGGTGAGCTTCTCCCAGCTATAGCGAACCTGTTCAATGCGATGATGGCCTTTAGCATAAGGAGCACTAGCTCCACGTAGTTTTAAGACCTTACTTAATAGATAATTATTATTAAGAACGGCTATTTGAGATACTTCTTTCAATCCTTTACTCCCTAAACTCATAATCCAAGCATAAGTTCTCAATATGGCTGGTATCACACCATAGTACCCTCTAACCTTTCCTATGCTTTTTGATAAGTTATAATTCAGAGTATAGTTCTTTCCATTGAACTCAACCAGAGGAACTGGAAGATAATCTATGAGTTTTTTTGTTACACCAAGAGCACCTGCACCTGGCCCCCCACAACCATGAGGAGAAGAGAAGGTCTTATGGAGATTGAAGAAGCACATATCAAATCCTGCTTCTCTGGCTCGTGCAATCCCCAGTATTCCGTTTGCATTAGCTTGATCATAACCACAAATTCCTCCCA
>JBHLPG010000286.1:0-5110 GCA_048939725.1 Promethearchaeota archaeon
ATCTTGATGAAATATCGAATTATTACAGACGCAGGTATGCGTTTTGGAACTGCAGAACTGACCCGCTTAGGATTTTGTGAAAAAGAGTTCGAATCTCTTGGAAATATTATCGGAAAGATTCTTTATAATTCTCTAAAATCGCTACAGCTTGAACCTAATGAGAAAAAAACTATTAATGAACAAATCCAGATACTCATTGACAAAACAAAAAAATCAGATCTTTAGGGATAAAAACTCAAAAATTGTATTCTATCTTGGCTACAAGATAATAGATATCCAAGTACTCACTTGATTTTTTACGCTAATCATCAAAACCTTTTGTGGGATCGCACTTATGGAAGAAACAGAATTTCGAGAACTTATCCAACAATACGCAATACAAGCTAGGTTAGAACAGGGGGAAGCAAGTCTTACTTCTGTTTTAAAATTAGTAATTGCAGAGAATCCGCAATTAAAAAACCAAGTTCGATCCTCAGTTACTATGGTGAAAGAGGAGATTGCAAAAGTCAATGAAATGGAAGAAAATGATCTAGGAATGATTTCTGGAGAGATCGAAGCAGATGAATCTACTGAATATGAGATGCTCGAAAACCTTGTTCTCAAGAAATTTTCCGAGGATAAACAATTAGCAAGTCAAATTAAAGCTTTAATCATTTATGGCTCCTACGCAAAACGTTTACATGTAGTGGGAGAAAGTGATATCAATTTTGTTATTGTTTTAAGTTCTGATTCTTCTCAAACTGAAACAGAGGAAACTATTGCCAAAATTGGTCAGATTGCAGAAAAAATTGTGACACCTGAAGTCGCTCATATCTTCGATTTGATGATTTTGAAAGAAGAAGATCTGAGTCAATTAGAAAAATTTGGACCTGATTTCAGCTATATCCATGCGTTATATGCAAAAGATGGAGAAGTTAAGTTTGGAACTAATGTTTTTGATTCTATAGATATTAATAATGAAAAAATTCAACAAGCAGCTAAACAGTTAATGAGTGAGGCGATAATCCAGTTTGATGAAATTATAAATACAGCAAAAGAAGAAGAATTACCCGATACAGAGTTAGAATACATAATTTCTGGCTCGATTATTGATATTGCCTTTGCTTTATGTTGCTATAAAGTTGGAGTCAAAGCTGTGACAATGGATCTAGTAAAACCAGATATCCACGAAGAATTCCGTGAGGTTTGGGGAGAAACTTCAGATTTTTCCGAGTTTTATCCCTTTTTGCAACAAGCTCATGCCTTTAAACTTGGAATAAAACTACCAAATTCTCAAAACTTCATGGAGAAATGCATAAAATTTATTGAAAAGGTCATAGAATTCGCTGGCTTGAAGGAGTCTTAAAAATCCAATATTAATGAGATGCTAAATCCAGTAAGAATTTTTTAAGAAAAGAAAATTGACTTTCATATTGTTTCAATTGTTGTAAAGCATGGGAGCGGAATTTTTCAAATTGATTTTTATCTAACCAATTTTTTTTCCAATATTCATTAGTTTGGTGTAACAAATCTATAAGATCAGATACCCGAGCCATATGGTATTCTTCACTCTCATGATCTCTTAGGAGGGAATTAAAGGAATCTTTCACAGGAACAGGGATGTTCGACATTATATGTTGAATTGCCCCTTCCTCAAGCCCTTGTTGGAATTTATCAAGTGTTTCTGGAGAAATAGATTGAGCACTTTTATCTATATCAAAATATTCTGACTCAGGAAAATCATGAAATAAAGCAATTAAGACAGCCTTCTGGATATCTAGATTTTGGATCTTTGATCCTCGAAGGTCATTTTCTAGGATACAAAAAAAATATGTTAAAGCAGTAACAGACCAAGAATGGTCTGCAAGTGATTCTATAGAACTCAAAGGCACCCCTACCCGTACCCACCCTTGTCTAAGGAGCCTTTTCATCTGTGTGATATTATTAAGAAAATTCAATTTAATTCGCCATATACTATCCTAAAAGGATACTTCCTAAACACCCCATACTAAGATTAGGAAAAAATGTTATGCTTTAGTATAAACCTTAAGTCTCTTGTTCGAGATCGTCGGTTTTAAAATATCCTTTTCTTCCAAATCCTCTAATAGTCGTTTCGCAACAGAAACACGTATATCTCGTTTTGCAGCGACCTCCTGTGCCGTTATAACAATTGTTTTTCTTTTAGAATACTCTTCCTCTAATTCTTTAAGTAATTCTTTATAACCATCACCAACCACGAGATTTCTCTCGTAGCTAGAGTATTCAAAGATTTTACCCCAGCGACGTTTTTTTCGTACTTTTTTATCAGATACACTCATTAAAGTTCTCTCCAAGACATCCAGCATGGAAACTAACGTCTCTCATCATTAAGAGACGTTCAAAGGAGATTTACACTATTTCAAGTTATCTTATAGGGATCTTTTATTCTTTTTGTGAGAGAAGGTCATTATTGATACTATTGTTATCTAAATAAAAAGGAAAAAATAAAAATCCTATTTAATTCAATTAATAATCCCTAATTAATAACAATTACTGCGGGAAAATTCAATTAAGAATACTCTAGCTCATTTTGGACGATGATGAACATGGAAAGAAAGTGGTTTTTACTAGTTTGTCCTCTAATTCCGATTTTTATTATAATTTTTACTCCGATAATCTCTAGCCACACATATTCTACTCAATCTGAAACTTTGGATACGTTCCTTTTTCTAGAATCAGAATCACATGGAAAAATGAGAGAACGTTTGGATCTCGATAAAAATGTTCAGATTGACAGTCAGGACAGTCTTCCTACTTCAATAACTCAATACGATGGCTTAATTCTTATAGATTATGTCCCCAGTTCCTCAGAAATAACTCAGATTCAATCCTTTTCTCAAAGTGGAGGCGGAATCCTAATTATAACAGGACCCGACATGACAGAAAATGCATCCTTATTAATCGCTTTAAATCTCATAACAAGGTCTACAGGTCAGATCATTGGATCGAGCACTCTACCCAGATCCTCAGATATTGAACACCCAATAATTTCTAACATTGCATGGAATTCCGTACCAAGCGTATTAAACGCTTCAACTTTCGCATTATCTACTCATTCAACAGCTATTATCGAAAATTCGAATGGAGACGCTCTGATTTTCGAAATGGAATCAAAGATTCTTATCATAACTATTTGGCCAGAAGAAAGTCTTAATACAGAGTTTCTTATGTGGCCCTACGCGAATTACCTATTCCGATTGAGTGAATTGGTAATTACAGGCACAGATAGCTCGGAAATGCCTTCTTATGCGGACTGGGAATATTCCCCTGTTCCCCATTTACAAGATACGACTCTTCTAGGCATTGGAGTTCTCATTATTTGTTTAGTCAGTCTGGGAGGCTTTTTATACTCAAAAAAATACTCAAAGGATCATCCAATACTAAAAGAAGATCTTGAGACGTTGTCTCAAAACGTAGAAGGTGATACGGACTGGGAGGATATTGGAATGCATCGACAAATTTCTGGTTTCTTGGTCCAACTATTCGTTGGTATGCTCATTATACTCCCTAACGCAATTATGACCTCATTGGTCTTCCCTCTCCTAATCCTTCCTTCTCCGCAAGCAGTGGGTTTCTATGATTTCACGTATCACTTTTTTGAGGCATTATGGCTCATATTTGATTTAGGAACAGCAACAGTACTCGTAAAATTCTTTTCGGAACATCGTGTTGAACAACCACAGCAAGCAGTAAAATATATTCAAGTGTTTATTTGGTACCAAGTACTGTCGGGATTAATTCAACTCTTCTTCATCTCATTCCTCGGATCCTTTATTTTTCCTCGGACATTTCTTGCACACATGAGTTGGGTGTTTATTACCCACGCATTTTTCCAATGGCCTGCTTTTTTCATTGTTTTCTTGCTAATTTTCCGTGCGATGAACCGCCTTGACTATTTCCAAATATTAAATATTTTATTGTATGGCATCTTCACTATAACACTTCAATATCTAGTGATAGTACTGTTTCGTGCTGTCCTTGGGCCAAATATCATTTTTGGTGATTCGCTTGCAGGAGCAATTGGTTATTCTATAGGAAATTATGTTATACGTCTTGCAGCATTCTTAACAGGACTGTGGATGTTCAAACGCTTAGGATTTTCTGTTCAAAATCTTTTCAGGATAGATTTTACGACATCAGAGATAAAAGAATCGTTAACATTTGGAGCTAAATGGGTATTTGGAAATATGTGGGTTCCACTTGGCTGGTTTTTGCAAGTATTTTTATTAGCAGAATTCTTACCGAACTACACAGAACAGCAGGGGTTTTTTTCTATTGCTTGGGGTTTTGCCCAAATCGTCATGTTAGTAGGATTGTTCGCTGAATCAATGCTTGGGGGAATATCTGAATCTTTTCACGCAAAACGAAAAGCATTAACTCAATATTATACATTAAATTCATTAAAATGGGGAGCCTTTTTCGATTTCTATTTTGTAGCTATTTTACTAGCCATAGGCCCTCGGTTTATTCTAGGTGGGGCTGGCCAAGAATGGGTTGGAGCTGCCATCCTCATCCCATGGATCTTAATTTTTCATGCATTTGGTTTCTTAAGTTGGTTAGGGGATTGGATGTTTGCGGGTTCAGATCGACCTGGTTGGGCAGCTATAAGTTGGGTTATTGAACAAAGCGTTCGCGCTATTTTACTAATTGTTTTTATTCAGCAACATGCCTTTTTTACAGAAAATTTTGGCTCACCTCTTGTAGCTGTAATGTTTGCTTATATTCCAGCATTAATCATCAAAGTTATATACATGTGGACAGCTATTCGGCGATCTGAATACTTCCAGTTTAAATGGAAAGATTTAACATACCAAGGAATAATTACCCCCGTGTTAACAGGAATTATTGTATTCATTCTTTCAGAAATCATGTGTATAGTTATATGGGGAGGAGATATCATAACATCCGTCATCATTCTATTAATAGGCACTTTTCCTATGATTTACATTGCTAGTTTTATTTTTGGAGTACTTGGTGGCTTTGATGACAATACTCTCGCAGAATTCAAACGGGCTGCATACATGGCAAAAGGTGTTGGGTTCCTAGCTCGGGGATTATATTGGGCAGCTGATAAAGGGGCAAATATGTCTCC
>JBHLPG010000287.1:0-5105 GCA_048939725.1 Promethearchaeota archaeon
GTTGTACCTGTGATGTAAATACCATAAATCGTGGAACCAGTGATATTCCAATCAGCGATAATATATGGGTCATTAACTGTAGCTAATAATTCCTGTAATAGTAACAATGAGAATGGTATCTACCTGGAGGGTTCTGTTTCTTCAACTATTATCAATAATATATGTAATGATAATGATGAAGTGGGCATCTACCTTGAGAATTCGGGTTCTTCAACTATAAACAACAACACCTGTAACAACATCCGTTATGGTATCTACCTCCGTTATTCTACTAATACAATTTTAGCTAACAACACCTGTACCAGTAATCGTTATGGTATCTTCCTTGAGGGTTCTGGCTCTTCAACTATTACAAACAACACCTGTTACAGCAATGATAGGACTGGTATCTACCTTGAGTATTCCTTTTCTTCTATTATGGTTAACAATACCTGCAGCAACAATAATAGGGATGGCATCTTCATTTACGAAAATAGTTATTCAACTATAGCTAGTAACACCTGTAACAACAACAGTAGGACTGGTATCTACACTTGGAATTCTCTTTCTTTGGTTATAACCAACAACACCTGTAACAGTCATAGTAATGATGGGATATTCATTTACGAATGTAGTTTTTCAACTATAGCTAATAACACTTGCAACAGTAATGATGGGACTGGAATCTATGTTCATGATAGCTACCCTTACTCTCCTGGTTCTTTGACTATTACAAACAACACCTGTAACAGCAATAATGAGTATGGCATCTACTTATATTTTTCTGGTTCTTCGACTATCACAAATAACATCTGTAACAGCAATGGTTACTATAGCATTTACCTTTACTCTTCGGGTTCTTCAACTATCACAAATAACACCTGTAACAGTAATGATTATCATGGCATCTATCTTGAGGATTCTTCTTCTTCAACTATAACCAACAACACCTGCAACAATAATGATGAGTCTGGTATCTACTCTTACTTTTCTAGTTCTTTAAATGTGACCAACAACACCTGTAACAGCAATAATGAGTATGGTATCTACCTATATCGTTCCAGTTCTTCGACTGCAGCCAACAACACCTGCAACAACAATAGTGGAACTGCCATCTACCTATATCGTTCTGGTTCTTCGACTGCAGCCAACAACACCTGCGACAACAATAGTGGAACTGGCATCTACCTTGAGGATTCTTCTTCTTCGATTGTAGCAAACAACACATCCAACGACAATCGTTATAATGGCATCTACCTTTACTCTTCCGGTTATTCGACTATTATAAACAACACCTGCTACAGCAATGAAAGGACTGGTATCTATCTATTTCATTCTGATTATTCAACTGTAGTCAACAACACCTGCAACAACAATGTTGAGTATGGTATTTTCCTATATCATTCTGGTTCTTCGACTGTAGTCAACAACACCTGTTACGATAATGGTGAAGACGATATCACTTTTTGGGATCCTGTTATTATTACTACTACTACCACTCACTCCTCCAGTAGATCAAAGATAAATAGTAGTTCTTCTTCGCTCATATCAAGAATTGGATTATTCTTATTTGTCCTTAGCCTTTTACTAGTCGTGTTAGTATTAACAAAAAAATCTAAAAGATAATTATTTACGAATTCTCTAGATAATCAATCTCCTTTTTCTTCAAATAAATAATGGAATCTTGGTGGAAGTTGTTGATATTGAACTTGATCAGCTACCGAGGATAAATCGATTGAATTAAATGTATTCCAGAATAAAATTGGATCTTCTGACTCTGCTGCTTTTACTTGATCTAGGAGAGCAGCAAGTGTTTTTCCTGTATAAGTAGTTTCCAAAGAAATGTTTTCCGTTTTCTTCATTATTTCAACAGCCTCTAACCCCTCTGGTGTTACTCGGCCATATTTCCCACCAAAAAATTGGTCAAGAAGCATAAATTTAGGTCTATATCGGAAATTTTTCACTTTTGAGTCTTTCTGAAGAATTTTTAAAGCACTTTTTATTAATCCCTTCACTTTCCTACCTGTTGCTGCCATTCTGTCAGTGACGCGAATCCCTACTATTTGGGTTTGTAGATTTGTTAACTGTGCCCCCAACTCAATCCCCGCCATTGTACCTGTTGTTCCTGCTGCAACATAAATCTGTTTAGGCTCTGGAAGTTTCCCTTCTTCAATCTGCTGTTTTAGTTCTAGCATAGCGTTAACATATCCTATTATTCCAATTGGTGTGCTCCCTCCTGCAGGAAGCCAATATATCTGCTTTCGTTTCAGACGATCAAAAAGATAGAAATGAATGCCAACGCCTAAGTAGTTCTTCACAAACTTCAACTCGGCTCCATAGTTGAAGTCAAGCTTTAGATTATCAAGAACATACTCGGTAATAGGTTGATTAATTAAATAAAGAACCACATTTAAGCCATTTTCTTTCCCGAAGATCGTAGTTGCTAATCCATGATTGGTTCCAAGGCCTCCAAGAGTTGCAATAGTTTCCTTTTTCTTCTCTATTGCATCCGCAATAATGAATTCGAGTTTTCGTACCTTATTACCGCCATATGTCTTAGAAGTAAGATTATCCTGTTTTATCCAAATTGGAATATCCGTTCTCAAATGATCTTCTAGTTTTTCAAGTCGTTTGACAGGAGTTGGAGTATTTACTAAGGATATCCACGGAACAACCCCATCTAAGTCCGAGAATATCTCAAATAATAAAGGAGAAGACAATAAACCGAACACCACCAATATTTCATAACAAGTTAGTCATTCTTGAATTGTTTGTAAATCTCTAAAATAATTCAAAACCTTTTTGGGAACATTTAAAATAAGTTTTAAATGACAAATCAGGAAAAAATATTTGGTAAATGGGGGTATTTTTCCGATTCTCGGTCATAGATCATTAAGATCGGATATCATTTTGAATAGGAGAGTCGAAAGAGATTTTACAAGGAAAACGAATTTCATTAAGAGGATTGGAACTCTCAGATGTAGATGAGCTTATGAAATTCTGGAATAACCCAGAGCTCCAACAGTTCCTTTCTGAACCACGAATCTCTTCCCGAGATGAAGAAGTAGAATGGATACGGAGTACTTGGGAGAGACGTCGAAAAGGAGAAGCATACATATTCGGTATCTTCCTCCAAGAACAGAATCAATACATTGGAAACATCGAAATTCGAATTGCAAATAGGATTGCCCAAAGAGGGGATCTTGGAATATCAATATTTAACCCAAACTATTGGAATAAAGGAATTGGTACAGAAGCAGTTTCATTAATCCTCAAATTTGCTTTTTCTTCGCTTAACTTACGAACTGTTGAACTAGAAGTATTTGAATTCAATAAAAGGGCTCAAGCATGTTATAAAAAAGTAGGATTCATTGAAGTGGGAAGAAAACGGCAAGCACATTTTGTTAATGGTCAATTCTACGATATTATTCTAATGGATATTTCCACAGAAGAATTTTTCTCAAAATCAAAGGAGAGGGAGTAAAATGGCTAAACTCCGGACCAGAAAAACTGTCTTACGAAGAATACGATCATACCTAAGGAAACATCCTGAAGAACTAAAAGGAGTACGGAGCATTCAGAAAAATCGTTTAGATGGGCTAATAAAGCGTTTAGATGAGTTTTCACCAATCGAGACGTTACGTTGGAATGTTCCAGACAGAAAATTGTTTCGAGAGGTCGCACTAGCGGCAGGAATTCAATTTGTGCGCGAGTACCCTATGTTATATCATACTCCCAACTCATTACGAGCCTGTTTTGGAATGCCAACACGAACAGATCGAAAAAAGGGCCGATTCTCATCGATTTTTTATCGGAATGAGGCTGTTGAAAGGCAATTGCGTCCACGTATTGAAGATTTACAGGTTTTACAGGAAAAAGTTCACCAAAAACAGGATGACCCATTTTCCGCTGAAATAAATATTCTCAATCGTTACATTAAACGAGCAATTAATCGTCGATACGTTGACGATATACTAGAGACTCCCGAAAGTGATCATTCCAATAAGAGTATCAGCAACTTACGCAGATTCTTAGAGAAATATGGATTTGAAAATCTGAAAGAAGCAAGTGACGTTTCAGAAGAACACCTTCAAGATCTAGATGGAATAACGCTCGCTCCTGACATGATAACTCAATGGAAAGGGCGAGAATGTTGGATTGAACTTAAAGAGTATCATGAATTGAAATTTAACTTCAAAGTTGTCTTTCAAGTCTTTCGCTATCTCTATCAGAATCCGTTTGTTCTTCTAATTTCTACTTCACCACTCCCTAGCTTTACTCAACTTCTTGATCAAAAAATATGGAATGCAGAGACATTACGAGAATGGGCTCTTCAAAAAGGAAATGATTTACAAGATCATATTTCAGGATGGAACAACACTCGTAGTACTTATATAGATTTGGGGCGGAAATTGAAACTAAATCCTCGATTTGAGACGTTATTTCTGGTTTTAACCAATGAAATTGTCATTAACGAGATTGGTTTAGCAGGGACGGAATTAAAAGGGATCGAAAAGTTCTTAGACTTAGTTAATCATTTTAAGGGGAAAATAACTATCCGAAACTTCGATGAATTTGTAGATAGTGATCAACAACCTTCAGACTTTTGTCTTCTTATGAAAATGGATTTTCCATTCGAATCCCAATACCTGTCATCTGACAAGAATTAAAGTAATGAAAAAACGTATGGCCCGCCAAAAGCTGGCCATATAAATAGTAAACCAAAGATGATGACAAGAATTCCCGTTATTATCTCAACGATTCGGAATTTTTCCGCTAGTAAAGAAGCAGCTCGAACTCTTGCTTCTGCGGTAACTAAAACCAGAATAAAATAGGGAATAAGTAATCCGAGGGCAAAAAGTCCCATTCCTATGAATAAAAGAAGGGGATTTCCAATAAGAGGAATAATCGAGAGTAATATCAGAAAGACAGGGAACGCACAAGGTAATGCAACAAAAGTATATCCAAACCCGATCAGAAAAAGATCTAAGTGACGATATTCCTCACGTTGGAAAGAATCAGTCACTCTTTGAGGGATTGGAATGCGTGAAAACGTTCTTTCAGCTAGTATTGGAAAAATTAGAAAAATCCCCATCACAACCAATAGCAGACCTAAGATAAACGTG
>JBHLPG010000288.1:0-5089 GCA_048939725.1 Promethearchaeota archaeon
CAAACATTACGAGAGATTATTTATCATGGATTTAAGGTTCTACATTCATCACTGCAAATTCTACAGGGACTGAAATAAAAAAAGGTATGAGAAGATTTCACTTAGGAGATACATTAATGATTACTCAAGTCGATTTATCAAAGATAGATACCATAATCTTCGATTTTGATGGTACCTTACATGATGGAGAAAAGTTAAGTCTTCCCATTTTCCATGATTGCCTTCAATCACTTTATAAAAGGTTTCAAATTAAAAAAGAGTATCCATCAGACGAAACAATTCTTTCACAGTTTGGTAAACAAGCTGATGATATATATCCTTCCCTTTTAGAGACTACTAATCTACAGATAATCTCAACATTTGAGAAATGTGTGGAAGAGGCTGAAGTTAAAGCTTTCAAAGAAGGAAAGGGTATATTTTATCCAAATGTAGAATCTACCCTTTTAACCCTGAAGGATCGAAAATATCGGTTAGCGCTCTGTACAAACGCTCGGACTGATTACTTCGAGGCTGCTGTTGAAGTTTTTGGTTTAAACAAATATTTTGACAAAATGATGACTGCTGGGCAAAATCTAGGAAAAGATAAGGCATGGATGATTGGTAAAATAATTGAGAAACTAAAATCAAAGCATTTCGCCGTTGTAGGAGATAGAATCCATGATATTCAAGCTGCAAAAACCAATGGAGGGATTGCAATTGGATGTACATATGGATTTGGGGGAAGAGAAGTAGAAAAAGCAGATCTTCAGATTGCACAGTTTGAAGAGCTTCTTGTTCTATTTGAGAGATGAATTTCCCGAACTAAATCAGGTTATATTGTAATTCTAATATAAACACAATTTTCTTAAATATAACTCTTAGAACAACGTTTAGTATAAGAAATTGGGTTCAGGCTTCAATCCTAAGACTAACCTGTTATTCTTATCTTATTAGAAACATATTAACCAAAAAAAAATGACGTGATAAATATGGGCGCTGGAAAAGACGCAGTTGAAGAATTTGTTAAAGCAATTAACGCAAATGATGAAGTTAAAGGAATGCTAAAAAATTGGGTTAAAAACGCCTGTTACAAACTCGAAGGAGAAGACGGGCCCTTTTGGGTAGAACACAAAGCTGACGGTTCCGCTGAATTTCATGAAGGGGAACCAGACAAAGCACACTTTACATTCGTGGGACCAACTCAAATCTGGGCAGACATATCAACTGGAAAAGAAGATGCTCAAAAAGCCTTCTTTGCTAAAAAATACAAGATTGAAGGGGATGTAATGGGAACAATGAAACTACTGCCCGTTATTAAGAAACTACAGACTTAAACCCCTTTTTCTTTCTCTTTCATTTATAGAGAATCCTTTTTTTCCATTTTTTTTACTTTGAAGATACCTCTAATCTTACTCCCTAGTTTAATCTCTTTCTTACAAATATGTTAATCTTGTTGTAATCACAAAATAGCAGTAATAAAGCCGTAGAGCGAGAATAAAGCGCAAATATTTTTAATTAATCCTTTATTGTCTGAATTAATTCCATTTTTACCGCTATAGAAGGAGTACCCGTCAAAATTACCCTCACTCGGGAAAGAAGAGATAAATTTTGAAATTTCCTCCTTTTCTGTGGACTTCATAAGGAATTAATGAAAAATAACAGAAAACAAGAATAAAGGTTGAAAAAGAGTATGCGTGAAGTAGTTATCGCAGATTATTTACGGACACCTTTCTCACGATCTCGACCGAATGCTCCTGAAAGAGATAAGCTGAATGATTTCCGTATGGATATTCTTGCAGCGAAGCTCATAAGAACAATGGTTGACCGAAAGGGCATTGATCCCAAAGAGATCGGTGATGTGGCTGTAGGCGCAGCTTTTCCAGTTATGGAACAATGGCTTTATGGGGCCCGACCTATTGTTGCATTGGCAGGATTGCCAGAGACAGTCCCAGGATGCGGAATAGACCGTCAATGTGGATCCTCAATGACTACTATTCATTGGGGGGCAATGCAAATTATGACAGGCTATTCTGACATAACAGTTTCTGCTGGATTAGAACACATGACACATATTCCGATGGCGAATAATCCTTACATAGATCCTCCAACTGCTGAACTGACTGCGGCAGAATACGAAAAATATGACTTTGCGACTGGATTTGTCATGGGATTAACAGCAGAGAAGTTATTGAAACAAGCAAATGAGAAATTCGGAGTAACACGAGAAGATATTGATCGGTATAGCCTTGAATCACATGAGCTTGCGGCAAAAGCACAAGATGAAGGCTTCTTTAAAGAAGAAATAATGCCAATAGAACTCCCAAACGGTGAGACCTTCGATTTAGACGCTTCCGTAAGAAGAGGAAGTACAATGGAGAAAATGGCTGCCTTGATGCCTTCATTTGATTTTGAGGGCCAAATTACACCAGGAAATTCTTCTCCATTGAATGCTGGAGCAACAGCAATGATTTTGATGTCAAAAGAAAAAGCTAAAGCTTATGGAATTGATCCATTAGCTACAATAAAATCATTTGGTTGGGCTGCTGTAAACCCAGGTGTTATGGGTCTCGGACCCGTACCAGCAAGTCAGATGGCATTGAAACACGCTGGTTTAGAAGCAAAAGACATCGATTTTTGGGAAGTTAATGAGGCATTTTCTATTGTTGCTTTAAATTTCATAAAAGAAATGGGTATTGATAGGAACAAAGTCAATGTCAAAGGTGGAGCAGTAGCTCTTGGCCACCCCCTTGGTGCATCAGGTACCCGACTTGTAGGAACTCTTGCACGGATTTTAAATTGGGAAGACGGCCAATATGGGTTAGCAAACGCTTGTGTTGGTGGTGGTCAAGGAGTAGCAACTGTTCTTGAGAAGGGAGGCTAAATGTTAATCTAATCTGGTAAAATATTATATACAAGGTGAAGAGATAATGAAAATTGATGATATTAAACATGTAGCAGTCATAGGTGCTGGTGACATGGGACATGGTATCGCTGAAGTCGCTCTCATGTCTGGGTATACAGTTAGCATGTATGATATTGCAGATGAATTTGTAGAGAAAGGTAAGGGCAGAATTGATTGGAGTCTTCAAAAGCTCGCTGAAAAAGCCCGAATTTCTGAAGGGGACTATAAGAAATTCATGGCCAATCTTACCACAACTATAAATTTAGAGGAAGCTGTTAAGAACGCAGACCTCTGTATTGAAGCTGCTCCCGAAATCCTAGATTTGAAAAAGGAAATCTTCGGTAACTTAGACAAATTTGCCCCGAAACATACAATCTTGGCATCAAATACTTCAAGCATGAGTATTGATGAAATTGGAGCCGCAACACAAAGACCAGAAAAAGTCGCTGGATTACACTACTTCAATCCCCCAGTCATGATGCAGCTCATTGAAATCACAAAAGGTGCGAAAACCTCTGATGAGACAATAAAGATCCTAGTTGATTTCACGAAAAAAGCCCATAAAGATCCAGTTGTATGTAAAAAAGATAGTCCAGGTTTCATAGCAAACCGAATTAATGCTCCTGGTATGTTATGGATGTATCTTATGTATGATAACAAAGAATACGAGCCTGCAGAAGTAGACAGAGCTTGTATGAACATGGGTATGAGAATGGGAATATATGAGTTAGCTGACTTTACTGGTTTAGATATTTCGTACCATCTCCTGAATTACTTTGGGGCTCGTCTACACAAGGACTACAAGCCTCCTAAAAGCTTAGAAAAGCTGTTTAATGATAAAAATCTCGGTAAAAAAACGGGATCCGGGATATATGAATGGCCAGAGGTTGGTAGACCAGAGATTGGTGAGAAAGCAGCGGATTTTGATTTAATGAACATGTTAAGGATTCAAATAAACGAAGCTGCCAAAGTCCTAGAAGAAGGGTTGACTACAGCAAAAGAGATTGACATTGCCTTGAAGAAAGGATTCAATAATCCTTTTGGACCGATTGAAATGGCTGAATCTACTGATCTAAAGGAATTAACAGAATTCCTAGATGGATTAGCAGATAAATATGGCAAAGAAATTTATCGGGCTCATGATTGGATTCGAGATGGGTCTCTACCAGATCGTGCCAAAGGTGTGCCTGCTGAGGAGGAGAAAAAGTCTCCTTATGAATTTGACAACCTAATTATTGAGAAGGATCCTGAAAACTTCATCACAACGATATTCTTGAACCGTCCCCCAGTGAATACAATTAATGCAGAATTACTTGATGACCTCAATTCAGCTCTCGACTTACTAGAGGATGATTATGAGACTCGCGTGATTATCTTGAAAGGGGCTGCTAACTGTTTCTCCGCTGGAGCGGATCTTGCTGGTGGTATTCCTGATTCCCCTTGGCATTTTAAATTGTATACAAAGAAGGGGCAACGAACTTTCAAGCGTTTTCGGGACATCCCTAAACCTGTTATCGCAGCCATCGAAAGATATGCTTTTGGTGGAGGCATAGAAATTGCTATGAACTGCGATCTCCGATATGCTAAAAAATCCGCTAAAATGGGATTAACAGAAGCTACTTTGGGACTAATTCCAGGATGGGGCGGCACACAACTCATGGTTCGACATCTTGGCGTTGGTAAAACAATGGAACTGATCCTAACAGGTGAACGAATTGAAGCTAAGCGAGCTTTCAAAATGGGACTCATTAACTACTATTTTGATGACGACGAATTTGATGAGAAGGTCTATGAAATCGCCAAAAAGATCGCCCATGGGTGTTCACCTATTGCCGTAGGGATCATTAAACAGATGGTTAACTCTGCAGAACAGATACCATTAGATGTAGGATTAACATTGGAAGGATACGGGTCTGGATTAGTTTTTACAACAGAAGATCTGCAAGAGGGAGTATTTGCTTTCATGCAAAAACGAAAACCAGAGTTTAAACACAGATAATTTCCCTTTTTCTTTTTTTTTTCTTCCTATTTTGTGATTAATTGTAGGGTTAACATTTGGACTTCTTGACCTTTTGTCCTTTGATGATTATCGGTACAGCTATTGAGACGGTTGGGGTTATTGGTGGATTTGGAGATGGAATTTTTATTTTACCAATTCTATTAATTCTATTTTTATATCCAATTGAAGAAACTGTAGCTAATTCTTTT
>JBHLPG010000289.1:0-5081 GCA_048939725.1 Promethearchaeota archaeon
TGGGAAAAGCGCAAGTAATTTCTCAATGTTATCTTTTGAAGATTTATTATTTCTGCATTATTATCTCCGAAAACAACCTGAACTCACAACACCTCTCTCCCCAAAAGGTTGGGCCCTCGTATCTCATATGTCAGGGGGAGAAATTCCTATTGATTTTCATGTTGAAAAGGATCCAGTCGTTCTAGCTGGATACTTGGCCATAATTATATCTTTCTTAATGTCTTTATTCGATTCAAAACCAAAAAGCTTAGTATTTGGTACGAATAATATCCAAAGTCTATCCTTTGTTCATGGAGAAGAGTATTTTCTAGCAATTGATACACCATTTATTGAGTTGGCCCTAGATTTGGATTTTTATCAGAACTTCTTTGATATGAAAGCGGATGTACTTGAAGATCTAAAAGATTCTTTGAAAAAAAGGATTACAGAAGAAATTTTAATTTCCCAAACTCAAGAATTGGAAGCTATGAATGTTAACACTTTATTAGAAACCTATGTTTTGAAATCAAGAACCAGTAAGATTCCTAAGGAAGAAATTCCAAAACGCCATTTTCTAGCACGAATATTAGGTAGATTATGATTCTTCTCTTTCTCCGCGTCCTAATTGACATAAACAATTTTTAATCAATTAATTTTTGATTTCTTTTTAGTTTAGAGTAATTAAGGAGAAAATAAAGCAAGAATAGATAAGGAATAAATAAAAATTTACTTTTATTTGATGTACCATCTGAGTTTTGTTTCTCAAAATAGAATGTATAATTGCCTAGTTCTATCAGTTTTTATAGTTAATCAGGACCTCTATTGTTAGGATAATTTACTCCATTTTAATAGCTTGTAAAGGATGATTCAAGTGTTATCACAGGTTTTCTTAGAGAAACGAGTCGGAAAGATACCAAAATTAGTTGAAGCGATAAGCCTTCATGTGCTATTTGCAACCATCTGTTATTTCATTCTCATCTTCATATTAGGTAGTTTGGCTATCCCTGTTTTTATTGATGATTTTAATCGATCAATTATATTTCTAACAGCTATTCTAGTTGTAATTTATTACAAAGAGGATCTGAGGGAGATCCTATTATTATGTTTTGGCGGGCCATTCGTAACAAATATAATAGCTCTTATTCCAACTATTTTAATTTGGTCCAAAACTCCATCTGAACAGGTAGGGACTGATATAATGAGACTGTTCACATTTTCTACCTTTTATATCGTCTATGCAGGATTTGTTGGTGTGGCAATTTATACCATAGCAGTTTGGATATCAGGTTTCATGACATCAGAATCTCCAGATCACTCTTCTATTTTAAAGAAAAACGTATTTTCTGTTATAGACAAAAAATCAGAGATAAATAATTCGATTGATATGAATAAAACTTCTGGTGATACACCACACACAAAAATTCAGGTCATTAGTTTTCTAATTTTTGTGTTGATTCTTCTTAACTTGGCAATATTACTTTTTCTTCTCCCTTTCTATAGTTACTCATTTGATCTGTACTTAACAATTTGGGATCTGGGTTTATTTCCTGTTCTCCTCATTGGTGTTGTAATTATCGACTTAATCTCAATTATACTAGTAACAGTAATTTGGAATCTTCATCCTCGATCAATGGAGAGATATCCGTCATCAATAGTCGGAATACAATCAAAATTAGCTGCAATTAGTATATTCTTTTCTTCAATATTCTTTCCTAATCCATCAAGCATCCGAGTAGGTTCTTTTGTAGTTGAGAACAGTATAGGAATTGAAATTCTATTTTATACTATTCTCTTAATAATCGTATTTACTCCATCTATATGCGAATATCTACAACCTATAAGGGCTTTGAGTTACCAATCAAAAGTCAAATCATAAATTAATCCCAATAATAGCTACCAATCATTACATTTGGTATAAATCAATACAACTCCAAAAGAAGGTTGTCGATTCACGGAATAAGATGTGTCGTGTAACATCAACAGACATTAATGGGCTCCCTTTCTCAATAAACATGAGTTTTTTCTTTTTAGAAGAGACATTCTCGAAAAGAAAATGAGCATTTCGGATATTAAATTCTTTCCTTGTACTTGAGTGAAAGATATAAATCGGTTGATTAACCTTATTGAGGAGCTTTCTCGACTGTTTAATTAAACTAAAAGTCTCATTCAAAGCTAATTGAGGGATTTCTTTGTACATTGCAATTTTCTCTCCGATAACAGGATCATCTAAAGGTAATAATTTTGATATTGGACTTCCCCAGCTTACCATACGTGAATTTCTGAAAAAAGAAATGAAACGTGAATACCACCTTGGTAAACTTATGATTCCTGATATTGTAACAATTCCTAAGAACTCTGGATGGTAGCTTGCTAATGTGAGAGCGAGTGGAACCCCTGTTATTTGACTGACAAGAAAAGTCACTTGACAATCCAAATCTTTTAGTGCTCGCTCACTAGCTTGAAGCCAATCTCTATAGGTGTAATTTTTGAGATCATTTGGGGAAGTACCATGGCCTGGGAGGAGAGGAGAGATTGTTCGAAACCCTTGGTCTTGTAAGTATTCTTCTAATTCCTTAAATTCTAAATTTGTAGATCCAAGGGTATGTAAAAGAAGTACACCAAACATGGAGAACACTCGATCAGGAATTATATGAAACTCTTTGATGGTTTGGGATTTAATTTTCTAGGGTGGATCCATAGTCTTAAATTTTTAGATATGTCAAGTCTAGCATGTAGATTCTTTAGGAGTTTTTTACAAAAAACTGTGTACACCAAAAGCTTTATGAATATCATTTTGGTATTAAATATGTAAAATAAGGAGAAAATAATAAGGAGGCATATAATATGTCAGAGAAAATTGGAAATATCGAGAATTTCTATTCCAAAATAAGTGTTGCCGTCGTGGATATTACTTCTGGATCTATGACAAAAGGAGACCAAATAGCGATTAAAGGAGCTACTACTGACTTCGAAATGACTATTAAATCCATGCAAATTGATCGAGCTGATATAGAATCAGCTTCCGCAGGCCAAAAAGTTGGCCTCAAAGTTCCTGAGCGGGTAAGACCAGGAGACGAAGTTTACAAAGTATAGATTTTTGACCTCTTTAGTTACTTTGATTTAAACAAAGTCCATGATATTGGCACAGAAGTCCATTATTTCTTTTTTTATTTTATTTGATATTCCGTACAAGTTGAAAATTATCTCATCAACTTTTTCCGATTCAGTATTATAATTATAATCCGGATTATTCATAAGTGATATAACTATATTTTCTACAATAGCTACTACCTTTCTCTTCATTTTGGTAGAGGGTTGAATAAACGGTATCTCCTTGATAAAGCTTGTAGCAATAATATTTGAACGACTGATTACTTTTCTTGCTAGATATTGTACTAATTTACTGTTTAGGAATCCTAGTGAATAGAATAAGTCCTCTCTGTTATCGAAAAAGAAGTTTGCGTTCACCCCGAATAGATTTCCAGGAGGCATATACGCAGCTGAGAATTTTCTACCAACACTACTGCATGTGATTCCCTCTTTGAAATAAAATTGTTCATTTCTGACAAGAAAATTCTTAGGATCTGCTTCAACATTTTTCTTATAATTTTTTTCGATGAAATAGGGTGTTTTATAGAAATAGGGGGTTCGTTGTCCCGACTTATAAAAACCAACCCAAGATGTTGAATTAGATATATCAGGAGCTGAACGCAAATATTTTTCATCGTTCCCAGTCGAGATTCCAGTACCTCCTTTTGCTATATCTCCGAATCTCATTGAAGGCTTCTGAACCATACGAATAATTGATGTAGGAACGCCAACAAAGAATTTCTGATCTGGCATCCAACGATACTCGATTTGTGGTACGTTCTGAATTTTAGGTGGATTTTTATATTCTTTTTCACTTGCTAAACGATCAATAAGACGCATTTTATGCTTTTCGTCTTTTTCTTCAATATTAGAATCTGTTAAAGATTTTTTCCTTAGAGTTATGATGGCTGTCCGTACATCCGCCTTAGTCTTATGAAATAATCGCCATGGAGCCAATTTTATTTCTAAAATGTATGTACTATTTAATATGAATTCTCTAAAACGTTGGTAGTATCTATTAGTTAGAAAAGCATCTTCGACAATAAAACAGAGAATTCCTCCACTTCTTAGGTGTTGTATCGCATTTACCATGAAAAGAGAGTAAAGATTATACAATCCAACAAAATTATATTTTTTTTCAAGTTTTAAACGATTATTTTTCATATAAAGGCTTTTTCGACGGCTTTTATAAGGCGGATTCCCAATAATAATATCCATTTGTGAATAATCTTCAAGAAGTGTATCAATGCGCCTACAATGAATCCCAAATTTAAGTAAACTCTGAACTTTATTGTTATTAATGTCATATGCGCTGATTTGAGAGGTGCTTACTCCTCTTTCAATAAGTGCTTGAATAAATATACCATCTCCAGCACAGGGATCAAGTATTTTTGATTCGTCTGCTATATGGGGGAGTACTAAGTCTACCATATGAAGGGCTGTTTCGTACGGAGTTTTATATATTCCTTCCTGTCTTTTTATAGACAGGACATCGGTTTCTTCGGGCATTCTTAGAACATCCAATTAAAAATTAATGATTTCACTTCTAAAAATATCTATCTCATCCTTCATACCGTATAATCGATAGACTAAAGTATCAAGCGATTCTGTTAGTTTTAGTAAGCTTTGAGTATCTTTACTAATTCTTTTCAGCCCTTTTTTACCATATCTTAACAAAATTCGATGATATTCTGGTTCAATCTCGAGAGATTCTAGCAGATGACAGATTTTCTTTGTCATTTCCGTGATTTCATTATAGAGAGCTTGATCTTGTTTTGATTGCGGTATTTTCAATGGAATTTGGGATAAAGTCTTCGGATAAAGTTCTATTTTTTTTGCATCTAACTTCTTGGCAACAACAACTAAGTAATTTTCTATTAGTTCGGAATTTAAAACTCCAAGAATAAAATAAATGTTTGGAGAGTTTGTTTCTTTAGTGATGAGTGAGGTACAATCAATAGAGCTATATCGCTGATTCCTGTCTATCGCAAATCTGGGAAACGTGGATCGGT
>JBHLPG010000050.1:0-20541 GCA_048939725.1 Promethearchaeota archaeon
TTATTTTGATATGGATTAATACCCTCTAAAACAAAAGCTCGCACACCTGAGGTAATAGCATCATCGACATCAGTATTTTTTATTGCATAAGAGAATAGTAGATAGAGAAAGATGAGTATAATCAACCCAGAAACAGGGTACAAAACCTTATAATCATTCAAATACCTTCTGAAGAGAGAATGAATTCTTCCATCTTCCTCCTCCTTGTGGTACTGAATCCATGAAATCCATAAAGAAATAAAAATTAAATTATAGAGGATAGGTCCTAAAGTAGTGAAAATAATTTCAGAAAAATCCATTTTGTTATTCATCTAATTCTAATTTTAAATTTTTAATTAAATGGACTGAGGTACGTTATAAATTATGAATAATTCTTAGTTGTCATCCTTTTTCGATTTTCAAGCTTTTTTCATCAAGGATTGAAAAGAATATTGTGTCTCCCTTTTTCCATCCCATTTTTTCAATATACTCTTTTGGAATGGTTATCACGTAAGTTGTTCCTGTATTTGTTTTCCTTTCTTGTAGTTTAGGCATTTTTTCCTCTTATGTAATGGAAACCACTTAATTTTTATGTTTTTTGTATGCTTTTAGTCATTATTATTACATTATTAATAACTTATTTATTATAGTATATTTCATTAGAAAAACATTTATAATTGCAGTATTATGCATTATTTAGTAGGAAGAATTAATGACATTATTATAATACAGGGATAGAAAGAGTCAGATGGTCTCCAAAAATAGACATTTCTGTTCAGTTCACCTGTGGAAATTAACTAGACTATATGTTCTCTTGAATCATGATCTTTGGTTGTTTCTCTCCTCGTTTTTAAGAAAAACCACAATATCAGGGCTATCAAAAAGGTTGAGAATACAGTATAAAGTTTTAACCAATTTTCGTGACTCCCCTCAGAAGTCAATTTCTGTAAGAAATTTGTTTAAAATCTGCAAAGAGTTGAATTTAAATTTTGAAACAGTTGAAAAGTCAATACGAGCTGTACGTTTTTCTAATCACGGTAAATTAGAAAAAATCTCTTTTCCCTTTAATATGGATATCTATTCTTGGCGGTTGATCTGTCATATTATTGGGGATGGAACGATCGACAAACGACATTCCTTTCCTTCCTTAACTTGGTCTCAAAACTTAAAAAATCAAGTAGAAATACGTACCTTAATAGAGAGATTAAGTCGTTATCCGAATGGTAATAGCATACGAGTTAACTACCCTAAAGGTTTAACTTATGTAATCATGAAAGCTATTCCAGAACTAACTGTTAATGATTTGAAAAAGCCCAAATTTGTACAATTTGTAATTAACTTGCCATCTGAATATTATGACTGGAAAGTACAATTTCTTACAGCTTTTCTTCTGGATGATGGTAATGTGGGGAAGAATATCTCATTTGCTCAAAAGAAAAAGGCAATCTTAACTAATGTGATGCGATTATGTGATCAGCTTGGTTATGATCACACTCCTTATCCGCCGAAACTACATCCAAATGGAAGAGTTTACAGATTTCGTTTATATCAAGGAGGAGTACTGCAGTTTTATAATGATCTCGAAAGAATCGCTTCTAATGATCCAATATTAGGACTGTGGCATAAAAAGAGTGATTTGGAATCGGTTATAAACTCGTACAATTTAGATAAGGGCTCAGCATTACGAGACTCACGGGAATTTTATGTTACTCTTCTTGAAATTCTTGGAGATCATCAGATAAAAACTACTATAGATCTCCGTAAAAATCCAAGAATACAATCTTTTCTATCAAAAAAGCATCCCAACTTCCTATTACACCGCTTATACTATTTACGAGATAAAGGATTTATTAGGCATGTTAAGAATAATGAAAAAAGACCTTCTTCGTGGTGGATTCCCCCATCAAATGACCCTGTAAAACTGTCAACAGAATTTCGAAAAAATTATGGTCTTAAATCGTTTACATCTTCAAAGAGGGTGAAATTATGAATATCTGTGTTTTCCAGATGGCATACGACAATAAGAAATAGAGAAAAATTATGATTCATGAACCTGGGATAAGATAAAACCAAGTATCATTGCTAAGGTACTTCCTGAAGTAGTGTTTGAGTCCTTGACCTTCTTCTTCGCGGTGGTACATAAACCAGAGAATCCATAAAGATACAAAAATGAGATTGTAGAGGAAGGGCCCTAAATAGACAAACACTAGTTCTGAAATATCCATAAAAAACCATCTTGTAGTGAAATTTGTCGTTTAGTATTTGCTTAGAAAAGAATATAAGAAGTCCTCGCCTCAAGTCCTAGATTGAGGTTTAATTTGTGGAAAAAACCACGAAAACTGATGTAGAAGTTACAGAGATCTCGTTACGCCAGGCTTTTGATAGAAAAACGCTTTTACTACTGGGAATTGCCGCGATAGCGCTATTGATTTACCTATATTTAGGAGAAGTGAGCATTTTCACCATGATTGGGATTATGTTATCAGCAAATCCAATAATTCTTCTTTTAGGTACTGTATTCACCTTTATTGCCATTTTAATTGATACAATTGCTTGGAAAGTTCTCTTAGGGATTTCTTCTATCCATCCATCCACTTCATCTATCTACCAAGTTCAACTTGCCTCATTTTCTTATGGGTTATTAATTCCCAGTGCTGGAGCTGTAGAAGGATTAATGCGTATTGCCTTAGGAACCCAAGAGTTTGATAATGAGTTAGAAAATAGAAAAGCGACAAGTGGTGAGATATTATCAAGCGTAATTGCTCATAAGCTATGTGGATTGCTTGCTTTCATCCCTATTTCAGTTTTTGTGGCATTTGCGATTATAGCTTATTTTAACGAAATCGTTGAAAATTTGACTGGTCAATCATTATCCGATGAAGTAGCCATTTTCTTTGTCATAATTATCTCTTTTATTTCGATAGTTGTCATCTTATTTTTTGGTTTAGTTGCAAAAGCGCCTAATACAGCAAAAGCAGTCGTCACGAATATTTTAAGAATTTTTTCCGTTTTTCCTCTTATTGGAACAAGAATGAGGGATCTAATCGAACCATCTGAGAAAATTATAGATGATTTCAGCATCCAATTCTCATATCTTGCTCGAAATAAGTTTTCTTCACTAATAGCGCTTATATTAGCCTTTTTTTCACAAATTGCCCACTGGATTTCTATCTATTTCATTCTAACTTCCTTAGCTGGAATAACAATAACACTTGATCAAGTGGCTGCTGTTAATTTTCTAGGAGGTACAATTGATTTTCTACCTGTCGGTATTCCAGGAATGGCTGGATTGAAAGAGATTACTCTTTCTGTTTTTTTAGATATTGGTTTAGGATTAGGTTCTACATTAGCTGCATCTGGAGCTATTTTGGTACAATTAATGAAGTTTTATTTTGTAATTATTGTTGGACTGTTAGTCTATGTTGCAGGTAAAACCAAGGTTACTTCTCATGTACAGGAGTAGCTTTGCTTCTGATTGATGTTACATATGAAAATGCTTGTCAACCATGTTCATGTCTATCAAAAATATAGACACCTGAAGTAAGCAGTCCTTTTCTATGAAAAATGGAGGCACCTAGAATAGGATAATCAATCGTGATTACTTTACATGAATAGTTTTGTTTTTTGAACCTACAGATTTCAAATGGATAGAATTCATAATAATGCCCCTGGAATACAAAATTATCTACTCCTCGCAAGATTCTACGGAGAAAATTGAATAAGGGGCGTATGGAACGACTTTTAGTTGTTGGGACGATTATTATGACCCGTTTAATTGCAATTCGTAGCATATCCTCAATGACTGATGAATAATCCTTAATATGTTCGATAACGTCAAAAGATACAACATATTCAATTGATTGATCTGCAAAAGGAATTTTCATTGCACTTGCTTGGATAACGTTCTCTTGTTGACCAGGATTGAGATCAATGCCTAGAACATCTTTATATTTCTGTTTCAACCGATTATGACAGTATAGGTGGCCTCCAACATCTTTATCCCCACAACCAACATCCAAGACTCTTTTAGCGCCCCTTGGAATAAACTGTTCAACAATATCCATCTTATTCATACAATATTGGTGATATATACTCGGAATCGAACTCACCAGAAGTTTTTTCAGGCTAACCTTAGAGAAAAAGGCTTAAATTTATTAGTTGTCTTATTTCTTTAAGAAATCAAAACTTGGGTTCGACTATTGCAGAATCTCCGCAATCATTTTAATTGTTAAAAATTGAGGAATATTAAAGATTTAGGCATAAATATTATTTAAAAGGCAATATTGTGACTCAACTGATGACTTGTCATCACGCATCACATGTAACAATTGGTTTATGGGAAAATAATAGAAGGAACTGATTTTGGCTTTACCTGAATGGTTTATTTTACAATCCCCACCTAATTTAGATATAGATATCAAGAAGTGGAAAGAATTAGCGTGGAATAGGGTGAAGCTTCTTGAGGAGCTTCCTAAAGGGCGATCACGAGTTGTCCGAGATTATTTCCCACCAACAGATGATGATTCATTAACACAGATATATAATGATTACCGTTTAGGAGCATATCTCCTCAGATTAGTTGCTGCGACCAATCGTAGGTTAGAGGCCTGGTTGATAGAAACGGAAGGCGATCTATTTGAATATTTGTACTCTGATCGCACATCTGGAGATCAAAAGTGGGAAATTTTCAAGTGTTTATTTGGTTCTGAGAACGTAATGACCTATGAAGAGTTCAAGTATAAAATGGACGAAAGGCAAAATGAATATTTAGCTGACCTCTATCACCAATTTTATTCGGCCCGAGGAAGGGTATCAAGTGATTTCCTGACGTGTGTTCATTTCACTCAAGTTCCATGGATGGTTTCAAATCGACGAGGATACCTTCGAAAGGGATGGGTAATATCAAATGAAAATTCTTTTCGAGGGAGTCTTAAGAAAGCTTTTGAAAGCAAGCTCCAAGAAGAGGTGGTAAAAGCTCAGGATCGATTGGGAGTAATCGAAAGTATAGATCAAGCAGTTGAGGATATTGAACAAAACCTCGCAAGACACACTCAAATTCGTTCCCAATTTTCTTCTGAAGAATTCGAAGGGAGAGACCTACAATCACATCCTGAAATCTTTCCTCCTTGCATGATATATCTATTCTCAGAATTGGAAAATACAGGACGTCTAATCCACGCACATCGTCTTCAATTAGGTTTCTTTCTAAAGAAAATTGGGATGGCTGTTGAAGAACAACTGCTATTTTGGTATGAAAAATCTGTAGATAATCTGAATATTACCTATGAAAATTTCTTACGGACTTCTGGGTACCAAATACGCCATCTCTACGGATTAGAAGGTGGAAAGAAGGATTATAACGTTCCAAAATGCTCTACTATCGCCACAAGCTATTTCTGTCCATTTGTTCATCTAGCCCCAGCAATTTTACTCGAGTTTCTTAGTAAAAATTACCTAACTCATGCAAGATCTTTGACTCCACCAAGGAATCACCTTGAAAGAATTGTTTCTCAGAGCGGAAGTAATCCAACCTTGGCTTGTACGATGTATTTTCCGAGTATCTTTAAGCAATCTCTCTATCGAAAAATAGTTCATCCGTTACAATGGGCTAGATATGCTAGTCGATTTGAAGGATTAATGGTTGACCAGGAGGAGAGTGATTCATCGGTAAATGAAGAGGCGGAAAGAAATCAGTGAATCAAGCTCAACAGCGAACCGCTCTTCGTGATTACTATTCCACCCATTTTAGCTTTGATGACCTATCAAGATTTATTGACTTTTCAAAATTTTCAACGCGCGAATTTGGTTTTGCTACATTTGAAGGGAAATTTTTTCGGAATATTTCTTTTGAAACCCCTAAAGCATTACTCGATTTTCTGGTAGATCGGACACCCTTTCATGCTTATATTGGTGCGGTATATAGCGAACCTCCATCTCGGGAGAATCCCATTCATTCACTTGAGTGGATCGGGCATGAACTTGTGTTTGATATCGATCTAAATGAATACGATGCAGTACGACAGTTTGTTTGTAGTTGCCAAGGTGCAGACCAAGTATGCATTCGATGTTGGCAACTAGTTAATCTTGCAGTTCATATCATAGATGAAACATTACGTCATGACTTTGGGATGAAGGAGATAACTTGGATTTTTTCAGGACGGCGGGGTGTTCATGGTTGGGTTACAGATGATTTTCTGAATTCTTTAAATCAAGAACAACGAATGTCAATTATTGATTATCTATCAATCATTCACGGTGAGGCTGAAACAGCACGAATTCAAGATCGTAAGAAGTTGAAGTATGATTTTAGGTATCGAATTGAACACACTGTTTTCAAATATTTTCTGAAAACTGTTCGCCGAAAAGATCTAATAGACCTGGGTTTCAGCTCCTCTGGAGCGACCAATATCATGAAGCAATTGGAATACCAAGAAGGGCAGATTGATGAGAGCTTGTTGAGGAATTTCAATCTTAGGATTGCTAAGATTAATAAATACGATGAAATATTACGACGATGGGTACCACGGATAGATCACAAAGTAACTATCGATCTACGACGATTGCTACGATTGCCTACCTCTATACATGGAAAAACGGGCAAAATTGCACAAATATTAGATCCTAGTAGCATCTTTTCATTTAATCCTGATGAAGAATCTTCCATTTTTGCCAAATAAGCCTTGAATAGACAAAAAAACTGCAATAAATGCTTCATGTGTGTGAAGGGAGAAAAAAATTAGAATAGACCAAAAATTTTCGAATCACCCTTTTACGCTTCTTTTTCCTCCTTCCATCTCTTTGTTTTAGGTTAAAAATCCCTTATCTTCCAATTGTTTTCTCAATCTTTCATTTTTAATATATAAAGGGTGAATCGGAATCATAGCTGATATGAAATTCTTGATGTATCTCTTTTAAGATCTGTATTAGCTTTTTACTAGTGAATGAAATGAGGTTCCACGATGTTTTATTGCGAAAGAATTGGGAAAGAGATGTTTGATACACAGGAATGTACGAGCATTGATTGTGAACTCTATACTGATGAATGTGACGAAAGACTACAACTAATCAGTCAAACAGAGTAAAATTTCACCTTCTCAATTTCTTTCTCTGTATTCCTTGGGGATTTCCTAGCAGATTAAGTAAATAATGAATTTGTCCCCGATGATGTGCTTCGTGAATGTAAAAGGCTTCCAGTAACTCTGTGAACTCCATTTCTTCTCCCCATGGAGCCTTAACTTTCCTATGGAAGCTTTCTTCTTGACTCTTCTCTAGAAACAATTGTGTTTTATCCTCGATTGCGGATGATAGGTTTTTAATCTCATTTTGAGTAAAATGGGGTAATTCATTCAATTTTATGTCATAATCCCCAACCCATTGAGCCCCAACTCCAAAATCTTTGGGTGATGCTGAAGGGTCGAATTTCTGATGAACGTAAACAACTTCTGAAGCTAACATATGCCTGAAAATTTCATCGATTGCCCATAAATGTTCTTTAGGACGCTTAATGAAGAGTTCGTGTGACAGATTATATTTCTCTAAGTATTGCCAGAGTTCTTTTCTGTGTTGTAATACTCGCTTGTATTGAGATTGCCAATAATCTCGATAGATTGAGACAGTCATTAAAACCTACCTTAGCAAATTTGCTAATAAAGTCAGCTTCTGGAGTATAAACCTAATTCATTTCCAAAACAATCTTTGAATTGAGCTGAAAAGCCAACTCCAGGAGCAATTTCATATTTTTCCCTAACAATTTCTCCTCCAGCGCTTTCAATCTCCTTAAGCTTCTTTTCTATGTTCTCCACTTCAAAGACGACATTAATCCCGTGATCAGGGATTTTCTCCACTAAATAGAATCCAATGCTTGCAGAATTTTTAATCTCAACAATACCATAGTTGTTAAATGATTCAAGATCAACATTCCATTCGAAAAGGGTTTGATAAAACTCTTTTGCCTTTTTCAAATCAAGAACAGGAATTTCCACATGATTTACAGTAGTTACCATAATTATTCACCAACAAACGTCGAATTTTATAAGTTTAAATAGAATTAGTTACCAATTGGTAACTATTTATTCAATCTGAAAGATCGATCTCGAGAGAGAGGTAAACTCCTCTTTTAAGAGATTCTCATTTTCAAAGAGTTCTTCTATATAAGTATCATAACTAAACAGAGCTAATTCATACAAGACCCTGTTTAAACGAAAACCTCTCTCAGTTAAATGGTATTCAACAGTTAAATGATTTCCGTTTGTTGTTTTAGTAATAATCTTCTGTTTTTCTAAGTCTCTTAATCGTTGAGCTAAAACTTTGCTACTTAACTGAGGATTTTCCCTTAAAAAGTCTTTAAACCGAGTATTACCAAACATCATATCTCGAATAATTTCTATTGTCCATTTTTTCCCAATATATGAGAGAGCAACCTTAACAGGGCATTTCTTAAAAGGAATTGAGCTCATCAGAATTCCTCTGATTCAGAGTAATAAATTATAAATTTAAAATTAAGTCATTGAGTAAATCAAGTATCTAAAATGTTAAGAAATAGCTCTGAAGGATTCCTCAAAAAGGTTTTTGAGCTGCTATACCCAACCAACTTGGAGGGTGACGTATTTTCCGAATTTGCGGATTTTCGTGGTGGAAGTTTAGCTATTTGTGGCTGGGATTAGAAACAATAAACTCAACCATAAGTAGCTAGAAAAGCGTATGGTTTTCAAGTACGACTTTTTCGTCTTCTAAGCCATATATGTCCAAATACTATAAATATTAGAGTGAAAGTTGGAAAATTCCACCCTGTAATATTGGGATAATTATCCTTCTTTGAAGTCAACGATAGTGAAGAAGATTTGATTGATGAAGAAGGGTTTGTTAATGATGAGCTCATAGATGTACTAGAGCTTAAAGGGACATCTTCTCCTAATGAGACTTGAATATTGTCCCAAAAATAATGACCTTGCTCAGTCGATGTCGCTCGATCTGATCCATCACCGAAACATATGTCAGTCCATGAAGAATGATAAGACTGTGAATTACTCGATGTAATATGTATTCCATTTATTTCCAAAGAAAAATGATCTGTATAAGTGTAAATATTAAAATTATACCATTTTTTGACTTCGAATGGGAAATCATGCCATGTTTGTAGTTGTGGATAGTCAGGAGGTTGTTCATAAATCGTAAACCTTACTTTACTAACATTATATATTCTAATCTGAAATGGAAACAGAACAGAGGAACTATCACTCCCTGTAATAACTGATATCGATCCAATTTGATGTTCTGGGATGAAAAAATCAACAGATGTCCTTATATATTCTTTTTCTTGCAACTCGGGTAAGAAAATTTCTTGTTTGCAAACGCCTCTCTGAGTAAGGGTTGATCGAATTTCTACTGAAGGAGGAGGTGCCCCTAAAGTGTCGTTTCGAGTAATAACACCCGGATTTGTGATTATCCAATTATTTAATTCATTAAAGGAGTCCTCAAGAATGATGGTCTCATTTCCTGGTTCTTCTGGATAGGATTCATTATATATTCCTAGAAATGCACCCTGACTTTCAGAGGATCTTGGTAACTCCTCAGTTATCAAAGGTTGAGAATAGCGGACAAACCTTGGACCATTATACGAGATAGTGCTTTGATGAACAAACGAAACGGAAACTAACGTCATAGAGCTTGTTTGAAAGAAATCAAAAAAGGGGTCGAGTTCAATTCCCCACTGTTCCCAATAATTTCCAAGTTCTATTGTTGGGTTGGCAAATTTCAGAACAGCGGGCGAAGAATTACTATAACCACTACTAGAATAAGCTTTTGCAATATAGATCCAATAAAATTCTTCAAGATCGGTTTTAATACCCACTCGCGCGCCAATATAGGTTGCATACTCGAGTTCACCGAAATCCATCCAATGAAACAACAAACCATGCCCACGGGGTAAGTTAATTTCACAATCATGCTTTGTTAAATTAAACATCAACCACCCATTACCAATAAGCTCAAATGTAGATGCACCAAACATTTTAATGTCTGGATTTATTGTATAACTAGTAAAATGACGTGTATTTGCCGCAAAGTTGTCAAGATTACTCCAATTCCCGATAAAATCAACAAGAAGCCGAGATTTCGAATCATAATTGATAGAATCGGATGTATTGGTGATTTTAAGACGCGCTAGCTTACTATTTAATGGAATAGAACTACCTAGAAAAAATATTACAAAGCATATTTTGAAAAAAATAAAAAGCTTTTTTCCTTCTTTCACAGGAACCCCATCTAGTGAATATCCGATTTTTCCTATAAATAGCTATGCATCTCTTGAAAATATTTAAATCATATTTATCATAAAGTTCCTATTTCTTTTATCGTGGCTGTTTAGCTGCAATGCCAATCCAACCTGGAAGGTGACGTATTCTTTTAACCAGTAAATTCCTTTGTTGAAAGATAGAGATAAATTCTTTGACATGAAAAGGTTTCTCATAACCAAATATCCACTGACCTGTTCTTTCCATATACCAACGACTTAAACGATAGAGAACATCTGATGTCGGAACCCAGCAGATAAGCCAACCTCCTGGAGCTACATGTTTTACATGGTTATGGAAGGCAATTTGTTGAGCTGAATGCTTGAAGTGTTCTAGTAACCCATGTGAATGGACGAAATCAAACTTTTGATTAAGTGATAATTCTAATACGTCTTGGTGGACTAATTTAGGTACGATGTTGGCTTGACGATAGAGATTATTTGCTAAAGCTAGGGCAAATTTCGAATTATCTACTAAAGTTGGTTTTAGCTTGAATTTTTTTGAAAGACGAAGAGAATTCAACCCCGTAGAGGATCCTAACTCTAATAATGAACCTTGCGGTATTTCTAAGCCATGTAAGAGAATTCGATAATTACGCCAAACAGTGAAGAAATAATGAGCACGAATGAAAGCAGAAAAAGTACTCTTAGCATAAGCTTCCCAGTCTGCAGAAATGGCAGAAGGCATAATCTTTCACATTAAGAACCTTAGGGTCGTTAAGGAAATCGTGTTATATTCTGATATGCATTTTGGATTGCTTGCATGAGATCCGTTGCTGTTGTCCCTGGGCTTTCACAATCATGGCTGTTTAAGAAAGATTCAATGTAAGAAGCCAGAGGGGTTGTGTTTAAGTCAACATTACGGAGATGTTGTTCCAATTGAGGAAGGATAGAATCAGGATATATCCAGAAATCACCACTAATTAGAATATCCATAAGAATTGAGCCTTGAAATTCACAGATCACTTGGATTAACCCACCAATTGATTTGTGAGTTCCCTCTACAATGAAATTAGAAGCTTGGATCTTCACTTTATGAATTAGGTTTTTTCCTCGATTAGTTACCTGGAATTTCCATTCATCAGCTAAATAGGTAGACCTTAGTTGCTGCATTAATTCAAGAGTTTTAGACTCAAGAGTAGTAGGATTCAGGTGAACATTCAAGGTTGATTCAAATTCTTGGCAATATATCTCAATAATCTCATTCCGATCTGGAATGAAACCAAGTTCATCCTGAAAAGAGGTAAGCCCAGCTTCTAATGATTTATAGACTTTATCACGGAACTTTTCATTCGGGACTCTTAGTATCTTTGTCATCTCTTTACGGGGAAAATCTAATATAAAATTACCAACCAAAACTTGCGCACTCTCAAGGAGTGCAGCTCCATTTCCTGATATTTTTCGCCCATTTACCAATATATCATTGACGGGTTGATATTTGGCATCTACACTAAAATGACGATAAGTATTTACAACTGGCTCAAGAAGTTTCGAGAATAAGGCTGAAACTTGCCGTGGAACAATTTTTGAATCAATGTGGGCTACAACATTATAAAAAAGTTGGTTAGAATCTAGTAAGACTGCTCCACCACCACAGGCTCTTCTAACGACAGGAATCTCTTTCGTTTCACAATAATTCAGATCTACAACTTGATTGATGGATTGGTGGAGTCCACAACAGACAATTGGATCCTTTGGCCAATCAATAATTACCAAATCGCGTTTTTGAATCCCTCTACTCCTTGCTAAACTAGCAGCGTGCCAAATCGTCTGAGTATTGATGCTTTCGTTCTCCCCAAAAACAATCAGATCCCATTCATTGGTTTTTATGGGCATATTCCATCACTTGATGAAGAAAAACAAAATTTAATATTTTTTTCTAGCGAAATAAGTAATATTAAAACCAAAAGAATTTCTAAGGCTGTTACGGATTCCCAGACTGATACACGACCGTGTTGGAAGAGTGAATTGTTCCATCTCAGCTAAAATGCTTTTTATTCAATTTTCATCTAAAATTTTATGTTAATAATTATATCAGATTGATTTCTTAGGTGCTTTTAAGGAAATATCTAAATTTCTTCTTGGTCAATAGTAACACCTCTATATCTTCAAAGAACGATCAAAAGTGATGCTGCTTGACCGAACAGATGAGAGTTATCAGAACAGAACAGATATGGTTAAAACCGAATAAATACTTCTCTTGGCTTTGTCATTTATCAAAGAACCTCTACAACGAAGGAAATTATCTAATCCGTCAAGAATTTTTTAATAATGGTAAATGGATTCGGTATAATTCCCTGTATCACCTTCTAAAAACTTCAGAAAATTATCACTTACTTCCAGCTCAAACAGCTCAACAAGTGTTGAAAATCCTTGATAGGAGTTGGAAAGCCTTTTTTGGAGCGATTAAAGAGTGGAAGAAGGATAAATCAAAGTTTCAAGGGAGGCCAAAACCTCCTAGATACAAACCGAAGAATGGAGAGGTTATACTGGTTTTTACGAATCAACAGGTGAAAATAAAAGATAATATCCTGCTATTTCCTAAAAAAGTAAGTTTCCAGCTAAAAACTAGACTTCCTGACAGAACCGACATCAGAGAAGTACGAATTATTCCAAAGGGGGTGGGTTATATAGTAGAAATTATCTATGAAAAAATAATTTATCCTAAACCTTTGAATAAAGATAACATTGTAGCTATTGATTTGGGGGTTCGCAATCTCATAACTATGGTCAATAACAATGGTTTGAAACCGTTTGTTATTAAAGGTGGAATTGTTAAATCCATTAATCAATATTATAACAAAGAAAGAGCACGAATTCAATCAACCTATAACCGTCAGGGAATAAAAACAGGGAGATCAATGCAAAAATTAACCAATAAACGGAATAAGAAGATATACGACTATTTCCATAAAACTAGCAGAAAAATTATAGAGTACTGTGTGATGAACGGCATTGGAACAATTGTGATCGGGTACAATTCTAATTGGAAGCAAAAGTGTCGAATTGGAAAAAGGAATACTCAAAATTTTGTCACCACTCCATACTACAAGTTAATTCAGCAATTAGACTACAAGGCCACAGAGCAGGGAATTTCAGTCTTTAAACAAAAAGAAAATTATTCAAGTAAATGTTCTTTTTTGGATAATGAATCAATCGAATACCATAGTAAATATCTAGGCTGACGAATGACTAGAGGACTCTTCAAATCTCAAAAAGGCACTGTTATTAATGCTGATGTGAACGGTGCCTATAATATTATGAAAAAAGGTTCCTGAACGCAATTAATGCTGACAGGATAGAGGATGTAGGGTTACATCCCACACGATGGAGACTAGCAGCGGTGACGGGCTAGTTGATGACCTCATGTGAAAAAAACTGAATATATTTTTATCAGTTTTAATAACCTCTCATTATTAAAATAACGCAAGGAAAACGACATCTTCAGTTTTCCTCAGCCAAGGTGATGATTTATTGAGTTCTCCAAGAATAGTTTTTTTGTCAGGGGGTACTGGGACACCAAAATTACTTCGAGGCGTTGTTAATGTAATTGATGCTCGAAATATTACAGTTATTGGAAATACTGGAGATGATTGGCATTTCTATGGATTACACGTATCGCCTGACATCGATAGTATCTTATTGACATTATCAGATCTCATAGATACCGATAAATGGTGGGGGATAAAAGATGACACATTCAATTTAGTAGATTTTCTAAAAAGACACTTAAAGCAAGATGTATGGTTCAATCTAGGGGATTTTGACGCAGGGTTGTGCCTATATAGAACTCATTTGTTGAACCTAGGAAAGAGTCTTACTGAGTCTGTAGAAACAATCCGAAGACGTTTGAACGTCAGCTCTCGCGTATTACCAATGGCCGATCAACCTATTCAAACAAAAATTCGAACTCCCGAACAAACACTGCATTTACAGGAGTTTTGGGTAAAATATAAGGGGGAAGGACCGGTTTCAAATGTTTTTTTTGAAGGAGATTTGAGAAAAACCACTGATCAGGTTCTAGAAGCCATTCAAAATGCTGATGTTATTATTATAGGCCCTAGTAATCCAATTTCATCAGTGGGCCCCATTTTAGCTCTTCATCCCCTGAGAAAAGCATTACAGAAGGCTTCTGGATATCGTATAGCAATTAGTCCAATAATTGGTAAAAATGCAGTTTCAGGTCCAACTTCAGCATTTTTAAAAGCATGGGGACATGAGGTTTCTCCTGTAGCGATTGTGGAATTATTTCATGATGTTCTAGATGCATTTATGATTCATAAAACCGATCAGAATTATTTTGATCTCATCCAAAGAATGGGAATCACTCCGATATTAGAAGATATTTACATTCATACAAAAGCTGACGCGTCGAGATTGTTTGAGCGAATAATGGATAGTAAATGAATGTCCAGTTCCAGAAACCCTAGTATTTTAGCCGCAATGGCTGGCATAACTAATGGAGATTTCGCGAAACAGTGTTTATTCAAGGGAGGAGCTGGCATGGTTACTATTGGAGGGTATCCTATTGGAAGAGATATGATTACTGCTTCGTCTAAAATCGCTCAAAGAGGTCGAAAGGAATTTATCCTTCATTTTGGAAAAGAACATGATGAAATATTAAAAGAAACCCATGGTATTCAAGATTTGTCGCGGTTTATAGTTAATTTAAGGATTAAAAGTTCAAAAGAAGCAAAGAGATTTGCACAGAATTTTCAAGATTTGATTTCAGAAGAACCGATAATTGAGATAAACGCTCACTGTCGTCAACCTGAAGTTACTAAATTGGGAGGTGGCCAAGGTCTTTTACAGCGGTGTGATGTTCTTACAGAAATTATACAAGCATTTCAATTTAGAAACTTCAAGATTTCTCTAAAATTTCGTGGAAATGCGATTGATCCGAATATTCTTGTCCCTAAAGTTGAAAAATGGCAGGTTGATTTTCTACATATCGATTCATATAAGAATGGAATTATGGGAACAGATTTAGAGTCACTAGAATTATATGCAGCGAAAACTAACATACCAATCATTGGAAATAATTCAGTAGTGGATTTCAAAAGTGCTCAAGCCATTTTAAACACTGGAGCGGACTATTTTTCTGTGGCTCGAGCTGCAAGAAACAATTCAAACATCTTCAAAACGATATTGAAACATTTTTAGAAAAATTAAACTTTCGAATTTTTGACCTAATGAAGGTGTTAAACCCCTGGAAATCCCGAAACCTTTGATACTCATCCCAATTAAGGATTTTTCAGAAACCAAATCACGAATTAAAGCGGTAATACCAGCTGAATATTCGACTTTTATAGATCGTTTGGTAGAATTAACATTTTTTCGAACAATTGAAATCGTAAAATCTTTTTCATGTCCTTTTGGTGTTATTTCACCTTCAACTTCTGTCATAAACAAAAGCAAGAAAATAGGAGCTACATTCACTTACCGTGACACAGGTATCGATCTGAATATGGCATTAACAGAGGCTGTTCAAGAATTACCCCTAGACCAAACGATTTTAATTATTTTACCAGATTTACCATTTATTTCGGAAGATTTTTTCCACAAATTACTAAATGAAGCTAGTCAATACGACATGTTGATAGTCCCATCAATCTCAAGTGATAAAAACTTGGGAACAGCAGCGTTGTATCTAAAAAATCGAACGATGGTATCATTTCAATTTGGGAGGAACAGTAGTGAACGATATCAGTTAGAAGCGAAAAAAAATAACCTTAAAGTTCGTTTATTAACTTTTGATCCATTTGCTAGAGATTTAGATACATTAAATGATGTTAAATATTTAAAACAACATTTGAAGGCGATCATTAAACCTGAACCTTTCAGGAAGGTATTAGAACAATTGGATATTATTGCTCTTTAGTAAGAAGAGGCTATTTTTGACCAATAATACTTATATAATAACACCTACCCAAAAAATGACAAAAAATCACGCTGTAGAATTCTTAAATCAAAACAGGTTAGATGTAGTTGATACATGGAGGAAATCAGCTCAATCTATTACAGACCGAGTTTATCAACGGCGAATTACATTCACAACCAATGTTTTTCTACCTTTAACCTTTCTTTGTAGAAATGCGTGTCATTATTGCGGATTTCGTCAATCTAAAGTGCCTAAAGGTCAGGAATATTTAAAACCAGAGAAAATAGAAACGATTCTTGCTAGAGCAAAACGATTACGGGTATCTGAAGTCTTAATCACAATGGGAGACAAGCCTGAGCAAAAATATCCAAATGCAAAAAAATGGTTACAAACGCATGGTTTTGACTCTACGATAGATTACACGCATTTTATTGCAAAAAAAGCATTAAAATATGAACTTTTACCCCATATTAATGCGGGTACATTAACTATTGACGATCTAACTCGCCTACGTGAAGTATCTGCGAGTATAGGATTAATGCTTGAAACTACAAGTCTAAGACTAACACAAAACGGATTCCCCCACGATCAATCACCTGATAAAACTCCAGAGAAACGAAAGCGGACTATTGCTCTCGCAGGACAATTGAAAATTCCCTTTACAACTGGAATTCTAGTAGGAATAGGAGAAACTCTAGAAGAGATAGTAGATAGTCTTTTTACTTTAAAATGTCTTTATCAGGAATATCAACATCTCCAAGAAGTCATAATTCAAAACTTTCAACCTCAGAAAGATACTCGAATGGCAAATTCCGCCCCTCCTTCAGTTGAACTGATAGAGAAAATTTTAATTGTAGCCCGTCACATCCTTCCTGCAGAAATCTCAATTCAAATTCCACCAAATCTTATTAAGGGGTACGAAAAGCGATTCCTACGAGCAGGGATGTCTGATTGGGGAGGAATATCCTCAATTTCATCAGATTATATAAATCCAGATCATACCTGGCCCTTGCAGTCGGAATTAAATCAAATAACTGAGGAAGCAGGGTATTCCCTACAAGAAAGACTCCCAGTCTACCCTCGTTACATTAATGTAGATTGGTTATCAGTGCAAATTTACCAGTTAATTAAGCAAAAAAAGCTGAAAACAAGGATGGTTATCGAAAACGGTGCATCAGGCGGATTTTGAGGAAATTAATCTTCGAATAGCCAAGAAAGAGATTCAATGTATCCTTAGAAGAGCATTGGATGAACAGGGGCCAACAGTTGAAGAATTATCTGTTTTATTTTCAGCACAGGGGCGCGAAATTTATCTATTGGCTCAAGTAGCTGACATCATTAGGGAACGTCAGGTTGGATCGGTTATCACTTATGTAGTAAATCGCAATATTAACTTTACAAATGTCTGTACCAACAATTGTCTCTTCTGTGCTTATTCAGTTCCACCTGATTCAATTACAGGGTATATAGATATTTCAATTGACACTTTACGGGAAAAAATCGAAGAAACACTCCCCTATCACATTACTGAAGTCTGTGTTCAAGGGGGAATCCATCCAGAAATAACATTTGAAACCTATATCGAAATTCTTCAAAATCTCAAAGAGATTGATTCAAATCTTCACATCCATGCTTTTTCTCCTCAAGAGATTACTCATGCAGCTAATTCTATAGGGGAAGATGTTGAAGAGGTTTTGAGGGAATTTAAACGAAAAGGCTTAGATTCTATACCAGGTACAGCTGCTGAGATCCTTGATGACAAAATTCGGAGAATTATTTGCCCTCAAAAGATCAATAGCTCGAACTGGATTAATATTATCGAATTAAGTCATCAATTGGGGATTCCAACAACAGCAACAATTCTATTTGGACATATTGAGAATTCCAATCACTGGATACATCACCTCACATTATTACAGAAGATACAAGAGAAGACAAAAGGCTTCACAGAATTTATTCCGCTCCCATTTATTGCCGAAAATACTCAATTGAAGTCAAAATTTTCCTCCCAAATCAATGAACTAACTGGTTTGGATTATATGAAGTTTTATGCTATTTCTCGGTTGTATTTAGGAGACAGTTTCAAGAATATTCAAACATCTTGGGTGAAGCTAGGTTTTCCACTGGCTCAAATTACATTAACAACTGGATGTAATGATTTTGGCGGAACTTTATTTGAGGAAAATATCACTCGATCAGCTGGAGGGCGATTCGGGCAACTAACTACCCCCGAAAAATTTCAGTCGTATATTCTGCAGCTAGAAAGAACCGCGTGTGAGCGAGGGACATTGTACAACCTCTTGTGTTAATAAAGCTTTAAATTAGGATAATTAAACTCTTTAAGCAAGAATTGAAAGTTAGAAAACGAAATCATAAAGTTACTAATCACATTTAGTTCAAAGAAAGATCTAAATACTGTATATAGACCATACTCCCATAAAAACACGAAATAATAACATATCATTTATTATAAAGCTTATAAAGTTCTTATAAAAGCAACCTATAATTATCAGTGGCTTCGAGATTCCCATTAAATAAGGTCTGACAATGCCTGAGGAGAAGAAAAGGATCTTAATTGTTGATGATGAGGAAGATACCCTCGAAATGCTTAGTACAATCTTAGAACATGAAGATTATGAAACTTGGAGAGCAACAAACGGGAAAGAAGCATTAGAATTAGCAAAAAAGAATCCTGATCTCATACTTTTAGATATAAGAATGCCAGGAGTCTCTGGACTTGAAGTATGCCGTCGGTTGAAACAAGATGATGAGTTTAAGCACATTCCGATTATTATTTTCTCTGCTAAAGTATTAAGTCATGATATAGAGCTCGGATTAAACGCGGGAGCCAATGAATATCTCACAAAGCCATTTAGCACAAAAGAACTTACTCAGTTAATTAAAAAATACATTTCTTGAAATACCCCGACAAATCATTGATAAGTTTTCAATTAAATAAGTTGATAACTTAATTAAATCTCTTGTAAAATTAGAATGTATTCTCTAGGATTGAGGCGAAATTAGTGGTTCTTGTTGTTATCCTTGCAGGAGGAGGAGGTGAACGTTTGTGGCCAATATCCCGCAAAAATCAACCCAAACAATTCATTTCTCTCGATGGAAAACAGTCTTTAATACAGCGAACATTTGAAATTGCTAGTGAAATAGCAGGAGAAGAAAGCATTGTTGTATCTACTAGAAATGAATTAACATCAATTATTCAAGAACAATTACCCAAGGCTCGAATGGTTGTAGAGCCAATAGGTCGAGATTCAGCTGCTGGAATGGGATTTGTGTGTGCTCACCTTCTTCACAAGAATAAAGATGAAGTTACATTATTTATGGGAGCAGATTATCATATTCCAGATTTAAGACACTTCAAAGAGGTTTTAGCCATAGCAATTAAAATGGCAGAAAAAGGTAGGATTTCGACAATTGGAATAAAACCTAGTCGTGTTGAGACTCGCTTTGGGTATATTAGTCCCGGAAAGATGATTAACGAATCTCCTATTCCTGTATTTGAAGTTGAGAGTTTCAAGGAAAAACCAGATGAGATTAAAGCACAAGAATATATTGACAGTGGATATCTATGGAATTCGGGGATGTTTATTGTCAAACCATCAATTTTATATCAAAAGATACGTCAATATTTGCCCACATTATATCAAGCTCTTGAGCGAATAAAAGAAGCAGATTTTGAAGAAACTGAAGCTTATAATGCTTTCAAACCTCTTCCTAAGGTTTCCATTGATTACGGAATAATGGAAAAGACATCTGATTTAGTGGTAATTAAGGGAGAATTTCATTGGGATGATATTGGAACCTGGGATTCCTTAGATCGCATATTAAAAACAGATTCTAATGGAAATATAATACAAGGAGATTTTTTGGGTCTAGAAGTACAAAATAATGTTGTTTTTGGAGAAAAACCAGTTATAATGCTGGGTATTTCCAACATAGTCCTAATTGATACACAGGATTGTGTGTTTGTTTGTCATCGCAACAGAGCACGTGAGATTAAACGCATAACGGAGAAACTCACAAAAGATCCAAATTTAAGGCATTTATTAGCCTATTAATTAGCTCAAAACGATAATTTCATAATAAATTATGGTCATTTCAATGGAAAAGTCAAAACAGGACACTTTAGCCCAAATTTTAAGTTTTCGTTCATTTGTTTTTGCGATAATACTAGCTATATTCGTTTATCTTCTGATCATGATATTAAGTGATTGGGAAGAGCTGATAATACAAATCATCCGTATTGACCCAGTTATAGTCATACTAGCTACGTTTTTGAGTCTAGGAAATTATTTCTGTCGATTTTTTAAATGGCTTCTATTCACACAAAGCCTAGAACTTGATATCCCATTGATAGAAAATTTTTTGATTT
>JBHLPG010000290.1:0-5078 GCA_048939725.1 Promethearchaeota archaeon
ATCGCTAATTTTTATCTGATAGTCAATCACCTCCTCGAGGTCCATTGGTATGTCCCAATTATAAGAACCGTCGTTAGCCGTGCTTGCTACGATTTCCAATTCAAACACGCCACCTTTATAGAGTTCAATTTTTACGCTGAAAATAGTGCCCCTTGAGGTCCAGGTGATGTACTGAGAACTACCTGTCTCCCAGGCAGTATCGCTTTCAGGAGTAGTGATACTAAGAGTAGGATTGAAAATTTCAAAATCATCGCTAACATCGTCAATGGTAGGATTAGTTACATCTGCGATGTTAATCTGATATAAATTAGAATCAGTGAGACCTGTTGGTATATCCCATGAGTAAGAACCATCATTAGGTGTGCTTGCTGCGATTTCCAATTCAAATACGCCACCTTTAGAGAGTTCAATTTTTACGTTTGAAATAGTGCCCCTTGAGGTCCAGGTGATGTAGTGAGAAGTCCCTATCTCCCATGCAGTATCACTATCAGGAGTACTTATAATAAGAGTTGGATTGAAAATTTCAAACTCATTGCTATAGTCATTGGTGGCAAGATTAACTGCATTGGAGATTTTGATCTGATATGAAGTTGAATCCATAAGTTGTGTTGGTACAATCCATGAGTAAGAGCCGTTGTTAGGTGTACTTGCTACGATTTCTAATTCAAACACACCCTCTTTATAAAGCTCAATTTTTACATTTACTATACTTCCTGTTGAGGTCCAGTCAACAGAATGAGTAGTACCCGTTTCCCAGGAACTTTTCCTACTAGGAGAAGTAATAGTGAGAGACCGAGGTATAAAAATTTCAAAATAGTCGCTAAAATCAATTATAACAGGGTTATATATATCAGAAATTTTAATCTGATAAAGAGAAGATTCTTCTAGATTTGAAGGTATGGTCCAAACATACTCACCATCATTATATGTGTATTCATTGACTATATTCCTGACAAATAAGCCTTCTTTATAGAGTTCAATTTTTACTCTTGGAAGAAGTCCTGTTGAGTTCCAGCTAATGGAATGAGTAGTACCAGTTTCCCAAGAACTAGTATTATCAGGAGTAATAATATTGAGGGACAGAGGAGTTCGAAATGTTCCATTAATTCTTCTTATTACAATGTCATCCACTAACCAGCCTCTAAAATTATTACCAGTTTCATCAAAGGTATCAAAAGAGAACTTGAGTTGTACGGATGAATTACCTACATATCTGGAAATATCTAATGATACTTTTTGCCATAGTGGAATATAAGCAGAAAAACTCTGATAAAGAATGTCCCAATTAACACCATCACATGAAATGTGGACAGAAGATACATCCTTTCCAATAGTTCCTTCACCTTCTCTCCAATGATAAAACTCTAATAAAAGTTTAGAATCCTCAGAAAATGATAAATTTATCGGATATGAGATTAATTCTCCCATTTCCCTGAAACCTGTATCAAAATCACCAGTAGATTCGTTTCCAAACCACATTGAATGAGTAGGTGAATGGTAAGGAACGGGCCATATACTATTATCATCAGTCAAGTTCCACAAACCTGAAATTGTTTCCCATTTCGATAATCCCCCTTCAAAATCTTCGAAAAAGATGGGTTGAGTAAATAATATTGAAAAATCATCAGTTAAATTATTTAACCCTTGATATGAACTATAATATCGTGTATCTGCACCTAAATTTAATCCACATGTGTAACCGCCTTCAGTATAGTCTAAATAGTCATAATTAAACACAATTTCCCCTGTTTCATATAAAACTACTTGAAAACGTCCAACTGTGGCACTATTACTATTATGTAAAATATCGTCATATGTAATAACCAATAAGTTAGATGCGAAGGCAACCCTTACAAATCCGGTATAGCCAGTTGTTTTTAAATTATCCCAAAATGGAGCGATCATATAGTGATAATCAGGGTCACCTAAAGGAAATGGTATGTTACTCGGTGACTTAGGTGTAGGGTTCACGAAACTTAGCCAACCATCAGAACTTACATACACTGTTGAAAAAGTTTGATTGTAGAAAGGAAACTCAAAAGGTAATGATACATTAAAGTAAAAATTACCGCTTAAAGCGTAACTAGCGGACCAACCCAAGTAATGGTACACAGGTACCCAAGTATATGTGTAATTTAGTACCATAATATAATTACCTAAAGGTGAGATAGTTAGTAATTCAGTTACGATATTATTTTCAGTTAGCGTTTCATTAGGTAAGGGTGTTGCATAAGCCGTAAAATTGTATGGGCCATATTCTAACGGTGTCCATGTATAATAAATTGTTTCATTTGCTCCAATAGGAAAACTCGAAATAGAAGTTGAATTAACAACACCACCATTCATATACAGGAGAAAATCAACATTAGATTCCACATTAGTACCAGTATTGAAAACAGTTGCGTTTATGAAATATGTATTACCAATTTCAGGATTAGAAGAAATTTTCAATGAAACACTAAGATCATGTTTCAGGAATGATAGAGAAACAGTTGCATTTCCTTCGCCACTAATTGCTTTTACGATTAAGAAATACTTTCCTGTACTTGTAGCATCATATGTAATCACTTCATCCATTCCTAACCCAGATGAGGTACTTGAAGCAACCATTATAGGTTCCCCTATAGAAGAAGGATTCTCTGAATATAAATGCAAATCAAAATCCGCCCCATTTGGAACGTCTAGGGTAATCTCGTAACTCTGACCACTTAAAAGATTAACGTAGCTACCTAAACCATGTTTATTGAATGGATTGATAAGACTATTTGTTATCCAGGCATTTAAATGTGATCCCAAAATTAATTCTTGCGTATACGCTTCGATTGCCATGTCAACATTTAGCCTTCCATAACCTTCATGAACATCTTTCCCACCTCGATTAAGTACTGGTGAATCTATTGAATCAAATGTTTCTCTCAATAAGGGATATGTTTCAGTCGCAGTCATCAATAGTAATGCTTTAACTCTTTTAGCCTCGTTTGCAGTATAAGTCCAATTTTGATGACCCCCCATAGCTTCAATAAGTAAATTTGAGGCTCCTGCAACCACAGGAGCAGACATCGAGGTTCCTTGAGCACCCTGCAGATCATTTAAATATCCTTCTACAGGATATACAGTTTCTCCATCATTATCATTAGTGTCAGCTGAAAACATCTGTAAATTATTAAAACTTCCACCAGGGGCGGTAATATCTGGCTTAACAGTATTTCCTGAATATGATGATCCTCCTTGGCTACTGTAATCTGTTATTTCATCATCAATACTCATTGCAGCGACAGTAATTACATTATCTGCATCTCCAGGAGATCCAACGTTATCACCACCCGGACCATCATTTCCGGCGGAAACAACAGTGACAATTCCATTCTCAACTGCACTATTTACTGCATTAATCATTGCTGTGTTACCTGGATCACCACCAAGGCTTAATGACATGCTAGTAATATTAAAAACCATCTTATTCATTATTACCCACTCTATTCCACTTACTATAGTTGATGTCAACCCGCTTCCATATTGGTCAAGTACCTTCACTCCTACTAGATTTGCATCAGGAGCTACTCCTTTCCACGGATCTCCACAACCAAACTGTGGCGGATCAAAAGGCCAATGAATTTCACTTCTAAATCTTATATTGAAATCACTTACATAACCATTAGGATCTCCATCTATGAGATTCAAAGCAAATCTAAAAGAATACATTCCAAGTGAATCACTTGTTGCGTTATATGATAATGTATGAGACCACGAGTCAGAATCAACTTCAAAAGAGTCTACTAACGTATTTCCATAATAAAGATACACCCAGAAATCAACATCATCAAGACTAGGTGTAAAATCATCAAATTCACAAAAAAGTTCCAATAATCCCGGATCTGTCACATTGAATCTTGTCCAATTAAACATATATAATCCAGGCAAGGCATCCCAACCAGTGTAATCGAAATTATAAGCTGCTGTGGTGACAGTACGACCATTCACATCATAAGAAGGAGATCCAAGTCCTGAGGTAATTCCAGAAACATGAGTCCCATGCCCATTGTCATCATACGGTAAACTTGAAAAATTTACTTCATCTCTCCACCCAACTATTTTACCTGGATATCCTGGATTGAAAAAATTATGTGAATCATCAACTCCAGTGTCAACTATTGCAATTGAGCTATACTCATCTCCATCATATGAAAGGGTATTCCAAACGTAGGGTCTAAGATTCATATTTTTACTAGTATAATACAGTTGGGCTTGATAACTTCTGTCCTCTTCAATGTAAAATGGTATATTAAACTGTCTAAGAGTATCACAGAATTCATTTAATGCTGTTAGATTAATTCCCCCTGCAAATCCGCTTAGAGCAGTTTTATAAGTTGATTTAATTCTCCCTTCTAATTCTTCAAAGAATAAGGATATTGGGCTATAATCTCCTTCAGGAAAAGAAATAATGATTGGTATATTATCCAATGGAATTACTGCAGGATCTTCACATTGGCTTCCGAAATGATTATTTTCTAACTTAAACTTTTTTTTTCCTGATTCTCCCCCAGATAAGCCCAACTTAGCTGAATCATTTAATCTTGCCTCAAATATGTCACTTAATCCGTTATCATTTTTATCTACCTTTATGATTTGTTCTTTCCAATTAAAAAAAGATTCTTGACTAAATCTTAACGAACCTAAATCAAATGCTTGAAACTCTGATGAATTAAGAAAAGGAACTGATTCATTAGTTTGATCATTTTTATCTTGATTGATTATAGTGGTACCCATATTAGAAAGGAGTATATTTAAGGTTCCGTTTAATAAAATAAAACACATTAATAAAAAAAATAAACAGCAAATCCTATTTTTAATCCTTTCTCACTTTAAATGAATTTAATCAACTTAAGATTTCAATATAAAATAATATGATCAATTAATATTAATAAATACCTTTCTGTCTAAAATTCAAAATTAATAATAAAGTGAGAGAGGAGTGAAATACACACGAGATATAAAGGAAATTTATGAAGTTATTCACAAATCTATAAAATCTTATATTGATAAAATCAAAAAAATTAAACATGGATTAATAGAAATTG
>JBHLPG010000291.1:0-5035 GCA_048939725.1 Promethearchaeota archaeon
AAAAAAGAAGTGATTTCTTACACGGGAATATTCACTCAGAAGGATGCATTTAGTGGAATGACCCTGGTTCAGAAACAACCTATGTTGCCTGACCCGTCCGTGTGTATCGAGATGCCTGATCGGCCCCTGTCCTTTTTCAAACAAGTTAGGTTATCAATTCCCCAGGATCAGCTGGACTGGTTACAGGGAGTAAAAGGAAAAGAAACCGTTTTTTCTGGTTATCTGAGTTTCTATGATAACCGTCCCCTGGATGCGCTATCAGTATTACTGTTAGTGGATGCCACCCCACCTCCCATTCTACGAAAAACAGGCCCTCTAGCATGGGTACCAACAATTGAGCTAACAGTGCAAGTTAGAAATATCCCAACAGGTAATTCGTTAGGATTTGTCTCGAAAACTCGTTTTACTACCAATGGCCTCACGGAGACAGATGTGGAACTGTGGACTGAAGACGGAAAGATTAGTGCGCTTGGACGACAACTTGCGTTTATAAAGGAAAATGTGGTCGTAATGAATAAAAAAGATATAACATGACCACCGTAACGAATACCGAAAAAGAGCATGAACAACCATGATTATCTACCCGATTAACACGATGTAATCAAAAATTGTCATCCTTCAAAGTGAAATATAAATATCTCAATAAGAATCGAATTTTGCAATTCAACTTATCATAATGATAAAAGGGGAATGGCCAAAATGCAGAATGAATTAGATGAAAGCTCAACGAAAAATAATGCAATCCAAATTATTGTTTCAGCCTTAGCTATTCTGTCTGGTTTTGCAGGGTTTGAACATGGATTTTTTGAACTTTTACAAGGAAATGTAGCCCCAGAAGATTTTGTCATTTCCGCTATTGGTCCTAATCAAAGGTTTTGGTCATTGGGCCAAGAACCTGCATTTACAATAATCCCAAATTTCTTTGTTACAGGTATTCTCGCCATGACTATTGGTACTTTAATGATTATTTGGGCGATCTTTTTTATTGATAAACGATTTGGAGCTCGCATACAATTTCTCCTCTCAATTACTTTATTTCTCGTCGGAGGAGGTTTTGCTCCAATACCCACTGCTCTACTTGCCTCAATTCTAGCAATTGGAATAGATAAACCATTAACTTGGTGGCAAGCAAATCTACCTGAAAAAATTCAACAAGTTTTTAGATTATTATGGCCGTGGGATGTGATCTTATTTATTCTTTTATACTTAATCCCCATGTGGATTGCAATTTTTGGAGTTCCTCTAATTTGGTTCTTTACAGAAGAAGTCACGGTTCAAATGAATATGAATTTGGGATTATTATGTATTTTCTTTATTTTGATTTCCATTATATCTGCTATTTCTGTAGAAATCCAAAGAAAATCGTCTCAAATGGTAAGGATTAATGGGAAATAAAGACCTAACTTCCAGCTCTAAACTGGTCTCGAAGGGTATAAGCAAAAACCAATAACACCAAGCATCCAAGTGATGCCGTAAAATACACGAATTCCATGGGGAAGAATTCCAATGCAAATAATCCCCCCGAGAAAGTATAAAATAGGAAAACCAACGTTGCTAAACCTGTTTGAATTTCAAAGACAATCCAAGCAACAAAGTTGAATTTCCATAGCCCAAAGCCGACAAGAACCGCTCCTACTCCAAAAATTATCCAAAAAACCATAGAAAATCTCGCTAATTCAACTGTTTGCTGATAAGCCTCTCCTCCTGTTGACATTATCCCCATTATAAAGGAGTTAATTAAACCCAGACCAATTGCGAGTATACCGACGACCATCCAAATACCCGCAATCGTTCTGACAGATGATTGTTTGTCATCCTTTTCTTCTACTTGCATCATTACTTTTAGCTCCAATTATTAGTGTCAATAAGAATCCTTTTCATATAATACAATTAGCTGATGCTACCATCTTTTCCCCCAGGCAAATCATTGGCTATATATAATTGGGGGTATTAATTAGGATTGGTGACCAGAAAGTGAAAGAAGAACAAGAAAACATGTCATGGGATGACGTGGATCCTCGAATTAAAGGAGTAATCCAAGGCATTGGGGTTCTCTGATATTTAAAGAAAACAAAAACAAATCATGCGTAAAAAATCATCAAAGTTAATCAATATTGTGTGGGAGACTGGACATATCAAGTAGTTTTAAGACGCATTCATAATTACCACCTAGCTTCCTCTTCCCATCACAACAAAACACAGGCATGGCAATGTACCAAGCTGAATCTGCAAAAAGACAAAAAATATATGTGGAATCAGCTTCCAACGACAAACTATGCCTGAATTACCAATCACAAGACAGGAAGCATTAGAACTTCTACGAAAATATAACAAAGATCAATCTGATTTTATTCACTACCTTGAAACTGAAGCCATTATGAGGACATTAGCAAGGAGACTAGGGGAAGATGTGGAATATTGGATGATGTTGGGATTACTTCACGACGTAGATTGGGGCATCACTAAAGATGATGTAGCAAAACATTTAACGAAAATGCCTCAGATATTGACAGGAGCAGGATTTGATGACGAATTTATCAATACTGTGTTGTCCCATGGATATGGTTATGAGATTGTAGGGATGGCGGATAAAAAAAGAACGCGAATAATAGAACATGCACTAGCATGCGCGGAAACGGTAACTGGCTTAATTCATGCTTACGCGCTCGTAAGACAGGGGAAAATTAGTGGAATGAAAGTTCAAGGGCTGAAAAAGAAGTTTAAAGACAAAAATTTCGCAGCGAAAGTCAGTAGATCGATTATAAGAGAGTGTGAACATCTAAGCTTAACACTCGATGAGTTTTTTGAGTTAGCTATCCAAGCAATAATAGAGATCAGAGAGGACGTCGGACTAAAATGAACACCCAACGGTTTCAAAAAATGCTATCATGGCGTCCATTCAGTTTTAATAATGATTTAAATGAGATTCGTGACTTCCTACTAGACGTTTATCGAGAATCCAGTGTTCTTCACTATCTCATTCCAACAAAAATTGAAAATCATAAATATGGACCGTGTGGGACGTCTTATACAAAAAAAGATGACGAAGACATCACAATATGGAAATTAAAAGAAAAAGGGGCCAATTCCAACATCATCGCTGTATGTCACCGAGGTCCAGCCCGAAATTATCACATCGAAATCCAGCCCCAATACAAGTATTTAGAACGTGAGCTCTTTTTAACACTAGAAAAAATCGAACAAGATGAAAATCCTGATTTGAAGGGGGAATTACGCCTTATTCATTATAATGTGGCTACAGATCCTGTCCGTAAGACGACTTTAGAGGAATTACATTACAAGAATTTGGGTCTCCATGAGTTCAATTATATTCGGCCAAAGGAGAGTCCTATACCAAGTTATATACTTCCCCAAGGATTCACCATACGACACATTGAAGGAAAAAACGATTTTTCAGCCTATATTGATGTTGTGGGCTCTGTTCTCCCCCATTGCGAAGAAAACATGTCCATCGAGAAACTCATCTTTATGAGTGAGGCGGAATTTTACCATCCTGATCTTAATCTAATTGTGGAGACAGCGGATGGGGAGTTTGTTGCATTTTGTACTTTCCGTTTTGATCCTCGTACAAAGATAGCTGAGCTAGAACTCTTAGGTGTCCATCCAAAGTACGCACAATTACAGTTGAAAACCGCTCTAGTTTGCGAAGGCTTAGAACGTTTGATCAAGTATCAACCTAATATGGTATGTGTGGTTGAGAGCGACATTTATGACGAAAATAATTTAATTTATGAAGCAACAGGGTTTAGTATAAAAGTACCCATGAATATGTGGGCTAAAATTCTATAGATAATGTTTGACCCAGTCATGGGGGGAATATAAAAGACAAAAAATATACAAACTCCAATGTAGTAGAGAGGAATATTGGAATAACTCTCAAGAAACAGGCTAAAAACTCAAAAATAGGTAAAAGAAAAACTCTAATTCTCGTCTTTGAGAATAAAATGTATGCATCCTCACGCGCATATATTAGGATTCTTACTGCGAGAACAAGACATTGGAAAAAGAAAAAAGTACAGATCTAGCTTTGTGGGAATCTGAATCTTTAAAAAGTATCATAAAATCCGCAACAATTGCCGAAAAAGATTATGAACAACGACTAGGGCTTTTAATACACCCCGAATCACGCCTAAAAGCAGAATCCTAACTTTGATGAAGTGAATCGAGAAGTAAGGCTTAAATAGGTGAAAGGCCCTAGCCCCTCTGGACACACTAGTCTCTCTCGAAAGACGTGTCTGACCTTAATGTTCATACAACCACCATCGCTATGGTGAGACCGCGATTGGTGAAGGTTCCTTGTGGGAAACCACACCCCTCACAACCAGCCAGCGGTTAGGAAACGTTCTCCCTGAAACGTGGGTTAAGCGAAGCTGGCGCCCCCAATTGGAACTGAACAAAACACAATTGGGTAGCACGGCGAAAGTCAGGCTACGCAAGGGTAAGGTCGTCCTGGTAACAGGAATACTCTTTTAATGATCCCCCCCACGACCGCTGTCTAAAAAGCGTACAGACATCAGATCGCATGCTCGATATTATTTTAAATCAATTCCACAGCAAATTGTAGCAAACTCCAACTGAACTTGTTGTAGAACCTCTTTCCTCAGGAAAGAGGGTTTCAACCTCCGTATTAAATTCCTAAGAACATTCATTCGAAATTGACGTAACGTCAACTTCCGTGTAATTCCGTTCGATCCTGACGGAGCCCACTGCTATCGGATTAAGACTAAGTCATGCAAGTCGAGGCGACTCGTTCGCCTGGCGAACTGCTCCGTAACGCGTAGATAATCTAACCTCAGGTAGGGGATACCCCCGGGAAACTGGGTCTAATTCCCTATGGGTGCGTTGTTCTGGAATGGCTTCGCACTAAAAGCTTCGGCGCCCGAGGATGAGTCTGCGTCCGATTATGCTTGTTGGTGGTGTCAGGGACCACCAAGGCGACGATCGGTACGGGCCATGAGAGTGGTAGCCCGGAGATGGCCACTGAGACAACGGGCCAGGCCCTATGGGGTGCAGC
>JBHLPG010000051.1:0-2949 GCA_048939725.1 Promethearchaeota archaeon
AACGAAAGAAATTGGGAATTAAACTGAAAAATAAGCGTTTTTTGCTTATGGACTGTGATGGTGTGGTTTGGAAGGGGAACCAAGCTATTAAAGGGGCTCAATCTATCCTGAGAAAATTAGAACAATCGGGTTTTAAGTTGGGATTTGTTACAAACAATTCTAGTTTATCTCGGCAAGGTTTTAAACGAAAATTTGAGGATTTAGGATTCACCCCAGAAAATTTTACAATTATTAACTCCTCTTATGGTGCTGCTATTTATCTTGCAGAGAGGAGTTATACTAGAGTTTTTATGATTGGTGAACAGGGGCTACGTGAAGAACTTGAGTTACAAGGAATTTATGTTACACAAAAATATGAAAAGAACCTTCAAGGTGTTTGTATTGGGTGGGATCGTCAGCTCACTTGGCATAAACTCGCAGATGCAATGAAGGTCATTTTAAAAGATAATGGTTTCTTTGTAGGTACTAATCCTGACAATAGCTTTCCTTTAGAAAATGGTTTAGTTCCAGGAACAGGTGCAGGAATTGCTGCACTATCAAATGCATGTGGAAAGGATCCTGATATAATTATCGGTAAGCCAAATCGCTTCTTAATTGATATAACATTAAAGGAGATGAAATGTATTGATTCTAAAGAAGCCATTTATATTGGAGATCGTTTATCCACGGATATTTCAGCTGGTTTAAACGCGGGCATTGATACTGTATTAGTAAAAACGGGAATTTCCGATTATCACATGAAAAATATTTTACCAACTGTAGAAATTGATTCTATTGTGGATATATTTTCAATATTAAATTGATTATCATCTAGTTTAGAAATAGATTATATTTTGATGTGTAGATTAACATGCTCAAGCTCAATGGTTTTTTAATTTTTTTTATCCTACATATATCTCTCCTAAGTGCTTTTAGCTTTCATTTTGGGTCAATTTTTACCCCTCAAAAACCATGGATTGAATTGACATCCTCTATAAACAGCTCAGATACTTATTCAGAGTCACAAAATCTAAGTCGATATTTGAGCTGGAATACAGAGAGTAAAAGTAATATTCCAAGAAATAAAAACGAGGAATCATTCGAAACGATCTATCAACAATTGATTGATTATAATTATACTGGTAAAAACGTCAAAATTGCTATTTTAGACTCTGGAATTAATAACATTGAATGGATCGGAAATTTAACTGCAAGTTACACAACTATTCCTAATTCGACTAACATTCAAGATAATGACGGACATGGTACTTTCGTAGGATCAATTATTTCAAGGATTGCTGAAAAAGCAGAGCTGATCAGTATCAAAGTAAGTGATTCTTCAGGATTTATTAGTGCCAAATCGGTAGAGGATGGCTTGAAACTGGCTCTTAATAACAATGTTTCGATTGTTCATGCATCACTTGGTTCTATACATCTAGATGCTTTAAACTCAAGCTTAATCGCCCAAATAAACTCTCAAAATATAACTACTGTATTTTCTGCTGGAAATGAGGGCCCTTTTGCCTCTAGTTTGACATCTCCTGCAATTTTCGCTGAAACAATTGCTGTAGGTATGGCTTACAACCAAACTCATCTTTTATCATCCACCTCTTGTGGACCAAGACCTTCTGGAATTCTAGGTCCAGATATTGTAGCCCCTGGGGTTAATATAACAGGTTATGATCATTTAGGAACACGTGGAAGTCGTACAGGGACTTCTTATGCAGCTGCTTTTGTAACTGGAACTTTGGCCTTATTAAAGGAGGCGTTCCCTGAAATAACCCCGCTTACCTTAAAAGCTGCACTTCTTGAAACAGCTCATTTTATGAATAATACTTCTCCAATTAGACAGGGAAATGGCTTCCTAGATATTTCTAAAGCATATAAGTTATTAAAAACCATCAATTCAACCAATCCCTTGCTTTCTTTTGCTCCAAGAGGATTATCGTCTTATTTTACTTATTTTGGTCATTCTGTTAATGGTGTGAACCGAACATATCGGTTGAGTTTATATTCGACAATTAATACAACTCTTACAGATATCAACACTACTCAATCTTTTCCTGTTCATAATGCCACCAAACAACTCCCCATAAATATAACTGTTGGTTCTCTCCCGAAAAATATCACTATTGGACATAATTATCTAAATTTATCCTTAAACATTCCTAAAGACTTGAAAATGGCAAAAAGAGAGGGAAATATCACTTTTTATTTTTCCAATGGAAATTATTCCTCTGATTTATCAATATTGATAGAAAATAGATATCCAGGTGGTAACATCCTTTTTTATCAGGGTTATGATAACGACACATTTATTCCAGATGGTCCAACAGGTAGTTTTAGTATCTTGCAAAAGGTACTTGAGAGCTATTATGGAATGAACTCCATTGGAGCTATCCGCCATAACAATTTAATAGATGCTTATGGACCCCTAATTACTACAAAAGATATAAATGGAAGAATAACTCTGGATGATTTACAAAATTATCATATTCTCGTTTTAGCAGATATAGAATTTGGGATTTCAGAGCAAGAAATCACTTTAATTCAAGATTGGGTTGCTAGGGGCCACTCTCTTCTAGTGCTCTCCTATCCCTCACTAATAATTGAGGGGTCAGAGACTCTCTCCAATCAAACTGCCATTAATGATTTATTAAAACCATATGGCTTGAGTATAGAGAATGATTTGACAAATCTTTCTCGTTTCCACAATGCAACTACAAGTATCTCAGAACCAATATTCGAAGAAAAAGGATGGGAATTCAAATATAGTGGTACATCTGTAGATATTTTAGCGGAAAATGGAGGAAAAGTCCTCGCAACAGCATATGATCGCATTAACGCTGAAGAAAGCCCTGTCGCGGGATATTGGGAAGAACCAGAATTGAATGCGAAAGTTGTTGTATTTGGAGGTATGCTTCCTTTTAATGATCAGGGATTAAACGCCTCTTTAAACGATTTAAAAGT
>JBHLPG010000051.1:2959-20264 GCA_048939725.1 Promethearchaeota archaeon
TTCTGCCAATTACTGTAGATTAACCCCCAACCGATAAATTAATTAAAAAACTTCAGGATAAATCATGTATTTCTGCCAATGGTGTAATAAAAAAGTAGAACCTATCTTATGGAGATTCCGTCATCCCCATGATTTGAAAGTAATAACTCAAATTTTTCGCTGGATGATTAAAGATCAACAACTACCCTTGGATATCCTCCTCACTGCTTCCCCCACGGTTGATGGATCGACTCAGATTCAAATTACTATGGATAAAATGGATTCACCTTTTTTTGGGACCATAAAGGAAGCTAACGGGTCTTTCAGCCAGATCGTTTTTGAATGGAGAATTAATATGTATATTGGTTCTTGGTATCCTTTAGCTGCTGGTCGAGCAACCCTTTGGTTGAATCTAGGAACTCCAACTAATGGTGTATTTATTTTTGATGTAATAGACCCAGCGTCCCAGGATATATTCTTTTTGGTTATTATTGGTGGTTTCATTCTTCTAGGAGTAATTTATTATTTATTGGCTTCACGCCGACCTCAACAACGCTCGCCTATCGAACAAAGAGTTGCACATGAATTACAAAAAAGGAAAAGTGGCGCCACTCATGGAGGATTGGAAACTTCTGAAATTTGTCCTCAATGTCGCACTCCACGGCACACAGATGAATCAAAATATTGCTTTAAATGTGGTAAAGAACTGTGAAAATTGTTACGCACACAGATTTTGATGGGATTTGCTGTGCTGCCTTATTCTTTAGGAAATATGGATATAATATTGAAATTATATATGCTACAGTCAAAGAGGCTAAAGAATTTTCAAATTCTAAAGTTTCTGTTGATTATACTTGTGATTTACCAAAAATAGGAACATCTATCAATATTGACCATCATAAATCTAATTATGAAGAATTAAAAGAATCAAATCGATTATCAAAAAGGGATATTGTGGATCCTACCGCCTCCTCTGCAACGGATCTTGTTTTTATGTATTTAGGTTTTGAGAATGACTCTATAGCAGAGGAGATAAGGGAGTTAGGGCATCTTGCAGATACGGCACAATTACCCTCTGAATATCATCAACTTGACATTGTATTAAGTATGAATAACGATGATTCTAATATTCTACGGTTAATTAGTGAGCTATTAGCCAAAAAGGGTAATCAAATTCTGTCCACATCTTGGTTACAAGAGAAATATAGTGAGATTCAATCAATATACGAGGATACACAAAAGAAGATTAAAAAATTTCTAAACAGGACTCCAGATTTACCTCAAATGTTAATTTTTGACACCCGTCAAGCCATTTCAAACAAACTAGCAAAGGAGGTATTTCGTCCTCTTTTTGAGCGAAATGTAGCAGTTATCGCATTAATCTATTCAAAATCAGCTCAAGAGCCAATACGGGTAAGTTTTCGTGTGAATAAAAGTAAACAGCCTTTTTATGATGTATCTAAGGTCGCAAAAGCCTTTGGAGGGGGAGGGCATACTATGGCAGCTGCTTGCTCTCTTTCTTTTGATGAAATACCAGATAAATTGAAATACGAACTATTGAAAATTGCTCAACCAAATGATACTATTCAATATCTCCAGCTCTAAATTTTGTAACCCTGAACCAGAACATTTTTTTCTGAAAACAAGGGATCTAGTAAGAGTATTGTAAACTCTTCTACGGTAAAAATTTTGGGTTTGAATAGTATTATAGCACGATATGGGTTTGATACGTTGAGAATCGCAATTTTTTCAGAAAGTTGGGTTCCTAATCTCAATGGAGTGGTTATATCCATTATTAATGAAATTCAAAGCTTAAAAAAGAAACATGAGTTTGTTATTTTTGTTCCAAAACTAAAACAGAGTAAACCTTTCGAAATAGAAGGAGTCCCTATTTATGAATTAAGAAGTGTACCATTTCCACCGTATCCAGGTTATAATATCGCTCTACCAAGTTTATTTTTCACAAAAGCAATTCAAAAAGAAAAGTTTGACTTGATCCACAGTCATGGGCCCTTCAGTTTAGGTTTAGCTGCAGTTTTGACAGCTCGGGTATTCTACGATCTACCACTCCTAAATACTTACCATACGGATCTAGTAGAATATTCTGGACATCTACTCGCAGGTTTTCAAGCTGAGAGGTTTACTGCTTGGTTCCGCCGTTTTGCGTGGGCTTATGTCCGATGGTACTACAAATACTCTAATGTTGTAGTAACACCTTCGAGAACTCTTCAACAAGCTTTACGAATCCACGGAGTAAGACCTCCCGTTTATGCTTTACCTAACATGATCTCAAGCGTTTTCTTCAAGAAAATTCAAGATTCACATGAAGAGGAGAAATTTCAGAAGCAAATCCGTGAGAAATTTAGAATAAAACCACATCATCGAGTTATCCTTTATTGTGGAAGGATTTCTTATGAAAAAAAGCTAGAAGTAATGCTTAAGGCCTTTAAGAAAACAGAGAAACTATTTCCAAACGCTTTTCTTTTAGTAGTTGGGGATGGTCCTCACCTTAAAATGTATAAAAATCAAGCTAAAGAATTAAATTTGAAGAATTATGCCTTTACTGGGTTTATTAGTCACACAAAGTTGCCCTTTATCTATAGAATGGGTGAGTTTATGGTAACTCCGAGTGATACTGAAACACAAGGTTTAACTGTTATTGAAGCAATGAGTCAAAGACTCCCAGTAATTGGGGTCGCTAGAGGAGGAGTTTTAGACTATATTCATGAAAAGAATGGAATATTGGTCCCACCCGGAGATTCAGAGCTGTTTGCTCAAGCTATAATCAAATTTCTCAATAACCCCGATCTTGTTTCTGATTATGCTAAAATTGCTTTTGAATCAGCCCAAAAATGTTCTGCTAGCGGGTTCGTATCCCTTTTGGAGAAAGCTTTTAATCTCACAGTAAGACTGCATGAATCCTCATGAAGAATAAGATTATTTTTTGAACAATGAGGTTTTTATTTTTCTTCTAGAAACTGCTATTTATATTTATTACTCCAATAAATCTTGGTGATCTTAATGGCTTTACAACAAATAAATATAGATGATGTAACCACTTTAATTTTAATAATCATAGCAATTATCTTGGTAGCCATTATCCTTTATATTGGTACCAGATTGATCGCAGGAAAAAAAGAGACTGAAACTGGGTATATTATTCGGTTACTCTTAGTTGCTTTACTAATTGTATTACTTGTAGCAGTAGTAATAGGAGCAGTCATAGGAGCTATTGGCCGATTGGAACCTTTAGATCCGCCTATTATTACAGGAGCAGCAGCACAACTAATACCAGTCTTAGTTTATTTAGCCATTGTTTTTCTGATTAAATATATCTTAATTCCTGAACGTGGCGAGATAGAAAAATGGAATGCTAGTATCTGGATTGGGATAATTACTCTCTTCCTCATTTACCTCTTCAACATCATTACACTGCAAATATTCCAAACACCAATTATTCAAGGTGTTTAAAAAAGATCACTATCTCCTCCCTCTTTTTTTTTCTATTAATTTTAAATTGGAATTCATCCAAAATCCAATTTTTCAATATTCTCTGAGATAAATGATCAATAGATCTAATTGTTGAATAAATAAAAATTTATAATAACTCATTTAAACAAAAACTTGGTAAGAGGTTGAAGATTTACGCTTACCATTTTATCATGCTAAGCTATTTAACCAGAGAAATTTGAATATTTTTGGTGCTGTAGAGGCTTGGTTAAATGAGAAAAAGACCATTAGGCTTGACAAGATATCCTTTAGGACGATTAAAATCATTAATTGTGATTTCGGATTGGATTTCATTTACTGAAACACCCCGACCGGCAGATTCATCGTGGCTTTACAAAGGTCAGGCTATTCTATCCATTAACACTGCAAGTGTGATTTTTGTTCCAGTAGATTTTTCAAGATTAATCTACAATTCAAGTTCATACATCTTAATTTATGGCGCGGGGATTTATTGGACAAAATTCTCCGTTTATAAACAAACAATAACCACAGACACCCGATATATTTCTGGAATGGTAATTCCAGAGGAAAAATGGCTTAATAATCATTTCAATACTGAGCCATTTGTTTTTCCTCCCCCCTATGATTTCATGATAGTTGGTGATAATTTACAAGAATTCTCCTTTAATGCATTAAGACCTGAAGATGAGTCAAAATCGTATGCACGTCGAGCTTTTGGACGCGGTATAATTCTCGCACAACTGGTTTTTCCGTTCAAAGAACCGTTAGTCATGTTAAGGAAAACAACAGAAAGTTATGAGGAATTTGATTCACCCACAGCCCCAATGAGAGTACTCGTTTCTGAATTTGCAGATGGTGAAGTAGTAAACGAGATTTTACTAGAAAATTCTAACAATAAATATGAAGAATCGATTCCAGGTGTCAGGAAAATTCAATCAAATCTGCTAAAAATATTCCCAGCGAAATGGAGTAATGAGATTTACCTTAATGGATTACGCCGTGAGATTTCAATAGTCTCTAAAGATTTTGCATTCATTGGGGCACCTATGATCTTGGAATAGAAGCTATCTAGTTGTTTTGCTCTTCTGATGACTATCAGTTCAGAATGAATTTTGCAAAGTTTTATATGCATATCTAGGAATTATTACATCAATTCCAAAGAACTATTTTGTTGTGAGGATGTATGTCTGACGTTTGGACAGAAGACCAGGCTGATTTGTTAAAATATAGTCTACGTAATATATTAGCAACCATTACAAACATTCTACGCTATAAATCTGATAAATTTTATCTAGCCACCCCATTCAATCATGGATACAAACAATTTAATGTAGAAGGGAATAATTTGGAGGAGATGGTATTCAAGGCTACAGAACTGTTAAAATCCAAAAACATTAACTGGGTAAATTTAGAGACTGCTGAAGGACTTCCAATATTATCTATATATTTGGAAGCAGGGCCAACTATAATTATCAACGATGTTGTCACTGATAAAACAATATGCAGCATACTTTTATGAAAATATCCCTTTTTTTCTCAGTTCTGATTTTTCTTCACGTTTAATCTGAATAAATCAGTATTTGCGGATTTTATTTGATCAAATTGTATAAATCCTAATTTGGAATAAAATTTAAGTGCAATTCTGTTGTTTCGTTGAACCCCCAGTTCAATGAATTCCTTTCCTCCCTTATATGTTTCCTCTATCAAGTAATTCATTATTTTTGTCCCAATACTCTGCCGTTGATACTGATCTTGTAAAACTATTGCAGTTATCCATAATGCATTTGTTTCTTCATTTACCCATAAATACCCCCCAGAGGATTCATTGACCTCAACGATATAAATTTTATGACCACTTCCTTGCAAATACCTTTTTATGTCAGAAAACCAACTTTCCCAATTCCAGAATTGAGGTACTACCTTATCCATTTCTGCATGTGAAATTTTCTCAATGTACTCGAAATCTGATGAGGTAGCTTGCCGTAGGATAACGAGAGGTTCAAAAGAAAGATTTACCATTGGGAGTTCCAGCATTTTTCCTTTCTCATCTAGTTCTTTCTTAATCTCAATCACTGGTACATGAGCTTAAAAACTGCTTAAAGCATGTCAATCAAATATACCAAAAAAGAAAAAAGTTTTCCTACCAGCCTCAAAATTAACTTGAGAAAGTATGTGTCTTTAAATGAAAGTGAATTTCATTCTTGATCTAGAGAAAACCCTCATTGGGAGCGGGGTCTATAGTTCAGCTATTAGACTTGCTGAGAAATTAACAGAATTTGGAATCACCACAGATGTGAATGGAAGTAACCATCCATATGACATCTACCATTTCCAAACATCTTTACCACAATCTCTTTTGAAAGCTATAATCCTCAAACGAAGAAGTAAGAATTTTAAATTATTAATGACTGGCCACACTACAATCGAGGATTTTCGTGATAGTTTCCTCTTTTCAAATCGAATAAATTTTGCTCTAATCCCGTACTTGACGAAATTCTATTCTTATGCAGATTATCTTATTGCTGTGAGCGATTACAATCGTGAAATTCTTCTTCGATACGGATATGATCCGTCTAAAATTCGTGTAATTTCCAATGGAATTGATCTTACAAAAATTCGAAAAAATAATATACTGAGGATTAAGTCAAGGCAAAATCTGGGAATTAAAGATGACCAGCTTATTATTATCACAGTAGGATTATGTATTTTCAGAAAGGCACCAGATGTTTTTACTGAAGTAGCTTTAGCAACCCCGAAACATCAATTTTTCTGGATAGGAAAGTACCTTCCTTTAGGAACCATTGCACATTCCTCTATCCTCAGAAGAAAGTTTCTTTTAGCAAGAAAAGCTTCAAACATCCGATTTACTGGATATGTTTCTCGATTAACATTAGAAGCGCTTTGGAATGCTGCAGATGTATTTCTCTATGTCAGTAGAGAAGAAAATCAAGGAATTGCACTTCTCGAAAGTATGGCTTATGGAAAAGTGCCTATAGTCCGAGATCACCCTGTTTTTAGCTGGTTATCATCTGAAAAAGATTGTTTTAAAGGGAAAACAATCGAGGATTTCTCTGAACAGATTGGACGACTTGCTTCAGACAAAAAACTCATGGCAAACTTACAATCAAATGGTGAATTGATTTTAAAGGATCATGATATAAACAAATCGGTAAGGAAGCTTGCCAATCTTTATACGGAGATTACATAACCCCAGTTATTTTTTATTAGCTTCCTATTTCAGTGATTTATTCGCCCACAAAAGCACACCAATGATTCCCAAGCTAACAAGAATGAAAAATATGAATCCTCCGAATCCAATGGCCACATCAATAGGGCTTACTGGCTCTTCTGTTTCTATTGGAACCTCTATAACTGTATATTTAATATTTCCTATGGCTTCTGAACGTCCGACGATAAAAATCTCAATTGTATACTCTTTTACTTCTGCATCTCGGTCAATATCTAGATCAATTTTGTAAACTCCCTCTTCTTCATAGATAACAATTTTTCCATAAGATTCGTTGTTATCTAAAAGGCCTACCAAATCCAATCCTTTAATAGATTTCCCTGTTGTATTGTCAATATGCACAGTGAAATTTAGAGTTTCTTGGGCTCCTTGTTTGACACCAGGAGATTCTTCTGAGGAAACAATGACGGGAGATCCTTTAATTTGAATTGAATGAGATATAAGAATATCTTGATCAATCCCTAAGTTAAAAAGAGCATTCCAACGAATTAGGAAAAGATAATTCCCATTTCTAAGATTAGGATTTATAGGATCTAACCAAAGAATTGATTTTCCAATAAAATGGTAATGGAATTGTTGTGAAATGTCTGTTTCAGTGGGGGTCTGATCCATGTTGTCCAAGAAAATTGTTAATTCTAAATCGTCCATTGGGATGGTAAGATTAACTGAAATATTACGATTGGGAAAATTGGACTCAAGAGTATCATTATAGTTTTGGAATTCTACCGTAATATTGCCATCTAGATAGTCAGTTATGTAATAATTTGTCGTAGGTAAGTGTTCCTCAATGATATTAACTTTGAACTTGATAGGGGGAAGATCTAATGGTATTTCTACCGGTAAAGCCTCTCCACCAACATGTCCACCATCAGCACCTTTTCTATTAGTACTATAGATTGAAATCGTCAGATTGGCTGATAAATCCCCATAAATCCCCCGATTTGGCAACTTGAAATTCAATGCCATCGTAGTAGCGTTGTTAAATGGAGAAGAGAAATTTCCGTCTATAAGTGTTTCCCCTTCCTTGTTATATGAGATGAACCCGAATTCATTCCACGTAATATTCTCACGAGAACGCCAGTTGCTCTCCCAATGATACTCAACTGAAGCTGTTCCAATCTCTAAATAATCTAGGCTGTACCATTCACCTCTAGTTGAATTGGCTTCAATGAACCCTAATAATGTAACATTGTCACCTGGAGAAAGTGCTTGAATATTTGACTCTTTTTCAAAGTACTCTGTAAAGATGTATTGTGTATCATTACCAGATCCTTGGGTCTCATTAGTAAATCCTCGAAGTACATAGATATCCTGTACCACATAATTCATGGACTCTTGTACTGTAAAAGACATGTTAATAGTTTTTGTATCAAGATACCTTCTTTCATCATCAATTTGATGAATTTTAAATACAAATATCCATGACCCAAAGTAAACAAGGTGTTCAGGAAGTTGAACTTGAATAGTAGCTTGACAATCAGAAGGAGTTGTTGCATTTTCAAATGCATCTATTTCAATATCATAGGTACTGGAGAGATTTTCATGAAAACCATGGTGTATCCAACTGGAATTGATTTTACCACTGAAAGTTTCCTTAAAGGGTGATTTTGCAATTGGACCCATTTTTTCGTCTGGAACTGTAACAAAATCAACTCTCATATTGTCTATGAACCAATAGGAAGTTACATTATTCGAAAAGGAATTATCATCTGGAAGAATAAACCTAAACGTTTTTGAAATATTCTCCTTTAGATAAGCCTGAAATGTGTGATTTTCCCATTCAAGCGTTGTTTGGTCTGTAGTAAGCGTTACATTTCTCCATCTGATATCTTCCTCTGGAGAGGGGGCTCCCCAATATGAAAATTTCAGAGAAGGAGGGACTTCACCCAAATAACAATCATCTAACCTTCCAGTAAACAAAGCATCGGTATCAGTTGCATTTATCCCTCGAAAAGCTATAAGTATTTTAGTAGTGTTCCCAGGAGTTTCCCAGTTCATAATTTGAGTTATATACCCTTTATCATCAGGAGTGCCTTCTCGAGAATCAGTTTCAGGATAATTCTCTTTTGAACCAATTAGATCATTTGTAGAATTATAGGCTTCAAGTCTCAAAGACCAATAACCCTCATCTGAATTTCCAGTAGCCCTAACGATTAGGGTGATCTCATGAACTCCTTCAACAACATTTACAGTTTGATTTAGTAGATACCCCTCTGTCCCGTTGATTTCTACATAGTAATCACCCTCGGAAGCATTATCCGGATCTTCAATTGTTTTGACCAATAAACTGTTGAAATCCCAACCAGTTGTGTTCCCTCCTTCAAATCCAGGATTTAACAAAAGATTTTGACCCTTAGAAAAGTAATCAAATGAGATCTCATACGTACTAGGTTCAAGCTCAGAAGTATTATAATAGACTTCAACGTCGTTCTCATCAATATCTGCAACTTCTGTTAAATTTAAATAGCCAGAAGTCGCAGTAACGAAAGAGAATCCATCATTTACCCAATCTGGAACAGCAGGGTCATTGAAAAACCTATCCTCAAAAATATCTTGGAATTCACTTGAAAAATCAAAAGCAACTTCGCTAATAGGTGATTCTAAGCTCCATTCAAGAGACCCATTCATCTCTGATGTAGTACTTTCTGCACTAATCTCTACCCATTCACCAGGAGCATAATTATCTTTATCTGTTTCTAGGGTGGTCTTTCCTGAGGTAATTTGGCTACCAGTTTTCGCTTGGGGAACATTTTCAGACATTTTGGTATTTTGATCGACTCCCTTATGGAGTGTTTGATCTATAACTCCAGAAGAAACCGAAATGTCTGTTATAGCGAAAATAGCTACAATATTCATAAAAAGCAGCAGAATGATACTTAATGATAATATTCGTCTAAAATAATACATTGGTTTCACCGTACTCTGATGTTTCGGATTGATTCTCGAATCACTGAGAGAAATTCTCAACAGAGAAGGATTCAGCCGTTTAACTCCTTAATTGGGTCTAAATGGAGTAGATCGCCTTTATTTTTTTAAGTTTGTTTTTATCAACCAAAGATGAGTTAAACTTAAGTTTGGGAGCCTCATATTAGAATTGGAAAGTATGAACGAGCTCAGAGTGGAACTTAATCAGGCAATAGAACAAGGAAAGCAAGCTTTAATCGAAAATAAATTCGATGCAGCCATTAAAGCTTTCGAAAGGGCGGCCCACATCGCAAGTGATTCATCACCAGCATTAAATAGCATCATTGGCATTTCTTTTGCATATATGGCATTGGCTTATGGAAAAAAACAGGAAACAGCGATAGCGCTTGAACATATTAATACTGCAACTGAATTTTTTCCTGTAAACCCAGTAAATCCACTAGTATATGCCCAACTACTTCTAGGCCTTGGTATTGAATTCCAGAAAATTGAGTTATATGAGTGTTCAATTATAATTTTAAAGAATGCCCTTGCCTTAGCTAAAAGCAAAACAGCAAATACTGATATAGAAGTAATTTCAATAGTCGCTAGGAATTTAGCATTTTCATACAATAAGATAGGAAACAATGTTGCATCAGCTAAACTGTATAGAATCGCAGCTGATTTAGAGGATGAACCAAAAACGGCTATTGTTCTATATCGAAATTCAGCATACTTATATTATCAAGAAAAAATGAAAGAATTTACTTTAGATATTCTACAAACAGCATTTGATAAATCAGGAATTCTCGGAGATACTGGTTGTCAATTAGAAATCGCACACTTTCAAGGATTAGTATCATATGAAATTGGGAGAAATTATGTCCAAAGAGGTTACTTAAAAAAAGCAATTGCCTATCTAGAAATCTGTTATGAGAAATTTAGTCTAACAGAGGATATTTTATGGGAGATTAGAGCTCTTTATGAGAAAGCTATGATATTAGAAAGGATGGGAAAAACATGGCAACGAAATAGAGTATTAGAAGAACTCATAAAATTTAGGATAACTGATGAAAACAGGGTATATATAGTTAAAGCTATTCTCCTTTTGATTATTCATGCCTTAGAGGGTGATCATTATTCTAGGGCCGATTTTTATATACAACAAGTCTCAGAGGAGCAATTACAAGATATAAACCCTAAATTACGTCAGAAGATCCAAGAAATTCAACATTTACTTGATGTATCTCGTCAAAGGGGACAATTAGGTACTGATCTTCTTTTTTCGAGAAAAGATCTGGATCTCCCTATCAATGAACTGCTTCCAGAAGTAAGGACATCGAACCACGATATTTTTCAGGAAGAGGAAAAGTTCGCTAGCTTACAAGTGCCATACTTAGACATCGGCCCAAGGCCCCCTCCATCTCATAAGGTAAAACAACCAACTGTGGAAGTACTTCAAGAATTATTCGATACGTCAGATGAGACACATCCACAAATAGTTACACAAGAACCACTTTTAGCAGCAACACAAGACCAAATTCCTCTTGAAGAACCACAGGAAGTGAAAATCGCACCTCCCACAGAGGTTACCCCTGAATACGAGCTAGAAAAAACAATCGCCTTGGAAAGGTTATTCAGAGCCCACCAGGCATCTCCCCAAACAGAAACTCTTTCCAGTCCTTCGACATTCTCAATAGAATCAACTGAACATGAGATCTCTTTTCCAGAGGAGATTTCACGTGAATCCACCGAAGATCGACTCCAAGTTTCGAGCCTTCCAACCAGCTTCGTTTCTCAGAGTGACAATATGCGTTCGGAGGTTGTTAGTCGTTTACAAAGAGCTGGATGGACAGTTGAGCTGAATTTTACAAATCTAACACGAAGAGGTTCTGAACCAGATGTTATTGCAACAAAGGGATTAATCAGAAAAACACGAAAGCTCATATTTTTTGCAGAAAACCCTGCTGATGCTGAAATATGCTCGTTTTTACTCCAATCAAACCCTGAAAGAGGAGAAAAGTTAATTTTTCTTCTCAGTGGTGACCCCAGAGATGCTAATGTTTCAGTTATGGTTAAATTAGTTAACCAGATTGGCCAACTATTTTAAATATGAACTACTGTTATATCATCTAAAATCTAGCTGTTCTTATTGAAACTTCCTTCTTAAAAGAGAGGTAACTTTTTGGTACATTTCATCGATAGTTCCATCACTTGTAAGTGTCTCTAGAATATTTTTTTCCTGATAATACTCTATCAAAGGTTTTGTTTCCTCTTCATATGTAGTTATTCTTTTTTTAACCGTAATCTCTGTGTCATCTTCTCTTTGAAATAACACCCCTGAGCACTTATCACATACTCCTTCCTCCTTTGAAGGACTGTATAATATATGATAAATAGCTCCACATTGTTTACAAGTTCTACGGCCAGTGATACGTTCTATTAGAAGGTTGAAATTTACATCAATATTGATAACTAAGTCAATATTAGTTATCTTTTTTAGATCTTGAGCTTGAGTTAAATTTCGTGGATAACCATCTAAAATAAATCCTTTTCTACAGTCATCTTGACTAAATCTTTCTTTTAAAAGTTCTAATACAAGATCATCTGGAACTAATTTTCCTGTATTCATGAATTTCCTTGCTTTTAATCCTAAATCTGTCCCTTTTTTGATTGCTGCTCGTAATAGATCTCCTGTACTTATTTGTGGAATATTGAATTCTTCAACTATAAGTTTTGCTTGAGTACCTTTTCCTGAACCTGGAGCACCTAGTAAAATCAGTCTCATCAGAACCCTCTCTTTCTTATTTAATTAATTGAAGTTTCATTATTCAGTTTCAGAAGAATATCTCTCGCTTTTGAAGCGTGTTGTTCCTTTATGACAAATACAATGATGAGATGGTCCGTATGTTGTACCATAGTATCATAGATAGAAATAGCCTGATCAGCAAGTAAAGAGGAAACATGGGCTAATATGCCAGGAATTTCTTGAGCTTTTATTGGAAGCATAAGTTTAAGCAAGCTAAGAGAATCTTGCAGTTTAAGAGTATCAATGGACTTAACAGCTGCAGTTTCATCTAGGAAAGATTGTTCAGCCATCTTTTTTACATAAAATTCACTACCATTATGATTGAGGTAGACAGAACAGATGTCATTACGTTCGAGTTGCTTAACTAAGACCTTTAAAATGTCGTGGACATCTGTATCTTCATAAAATCGAATTTTGTAGTGCTTTAATCCATCTGTGACTTCTGTAGTTCCTTTTTTTAGGATATCTTGCACTAGTTTAACACCTAACAGTTCCTCTTGTCGTATACGTAGTTTTTTAAGATAGCGGGTTATAGCAACTGCAACATTCCCTTCTAATTTTACAGGGTCTTTAGATATAAAGTTTCCCTCTTCTATTAGCTGTTCCTTAATCTTCTTAGCTATCTCTCGCTGAGCAGTCTTTCTTTGTTGAAGCTCATGAACAAGAGATGGATCTTGCTCAAGTATTTCTCTTACAAATTTAGAAACTGATTTTTCAGCATGCATAGGGGCTCTTCCTTTATTTAGATATCAAGTAATCTTAAATTGAGTTGGCATAGACTAATCTCTTTGCATAAGAGATAACTAGAGTCTGATAACATGTCTTAGTACCAGTTCTATTGATTACAAGAAGTTTCATAAGAAAAATCCAGTAAAGATTGTCATTTAATCTGTTTTTACCTAACTTTTTATTTATTCTGAAAATAATTACGATTGATGAAACAAATTCGATTATTTCATACCACTAGACCATAAATGCTTCATCTAGCTTTTGTAGAGAATTCTATATAGCCAAAATTTTATTGCAGATAAACATCAAAAAACAAGATCCTGAAAAAGAATACTGAATTTGAGAGTTTAGAGAGTTTAAAATTGGGAAAACCTGACCTACTCATTCTTTTACCAGCTTTTAACGAAGAAAATTCTATCCAAAAAATTATCCGTCAGCTGGTTGAGATTTTCTCTCCCCAACAAATAATTCTTGCTGATGACGGATCAACAGACAATACCCCAAAAATAGCAAAGGAATTTGGTATTAAAATCATTAGAAACAGAAAGAATAGAGGAAAGGGCCATATTTTAAGAAATGCTTTCGCTATTATTCTTAAATGCTTCCCGAAAGCGAATTGGGTCTTGACAATAGATACAGATGGACAACATAATATACGAGATATCCCTTATTTTCTCCAAACTATGATTCGTTACCCAGAAGTCGATATAATTATAGGAAAACGTAACTATAATCAAATGCCAACAATTAATTGGATTTCAAACAAATTAACTTCAGGATGGTCTAATTTTTGGTTAAATTGGAACCTTCACGATCTACAATGTGGATTTAGATGCTACAGGACTTATGCTTTACAGAGTATTCTAGAATATGGCTTAACGAAGAATAAATTCGATTTAGAAACAGAAATACTGATTATTTCTTGGATCTTAAATCAAAATATTATAGAAATACCCATCACAACCCTGTACCTTAATACTCAAAGGAAATCGAGGATTCAACCACCAATTGATACTTTTCGATGGATGCTTCTAATTGCAAAATATGCTTTTTCCCTGCGATTTGTTACTCTTGTTTGGCAAAGGCGTTATTTACGTCGTTTATGACTACTATTTCATAATATTACTTTGATTTGTAATAATTTTAATTTTTAATTAACGAAAACATTTCTTCTAATTATTATTTCTTAACTGGGAAGAGATTTATATTAAAGAATGTAATCCATCTAAAGGTAGAAGGCGAATTTCGAAAGGGAAAAAAAACATAAAATTTTTCATTCATAAAACGAATGTCTGACAAACTTATGGATGGTTTCTTCATTTTAAATATACATTACTGATAATGAGTATAAAACAAATAATTAAAAAGGATGAGATGGAAATATCCAGTTACAAAGCAGGTTCAGGGATTAAGATCATGAAACAAAAATTGGTTCTTAAACTAGTACTTCTTGGTGACCCAGGAGTAGGAAAAACATCATTAATTTCTCAGTTCGTCCATGCACGCTTTCGACATTCGTATCAACTAACAGTTGGGTTAGATATTTCTTCAAAACAGGTTAAACTGGATGATGGACGAACAGTAACGCTCTCTATAAATGATATTGGTGGACAAGCACGGTTTGCAGCTATACGACATATGTTCTTCAAAGGGGCTCATCTTGCTATGTTTGTTTATGATGTAACTCGAGCTGAATCTTTGGAGAATATAAAAGATCCCTGGTACAAAGAATTAATGCAATTTTGCGGCCAGCCTGGAAAAACTAAAGCAGCTATTCAAACAATCTTAGTTGGCAATAAGACTGATCTTGAAGATTATCGAATGATTGAGGAAGAGGAAGGGGTTCAGCTTGCTAATGAGATCAATGCAATTGGACATATTTCCGCTTCCGCTAAGGAGAACATTCAAGTCGATGATGCTTTTAAGACCCTAGCGCAAAGTTTTTTTGACGAGATATAAGATTGATAACGGTTTTGGAGCTGTTAATATGAGTATTGAGGTAGATGTTTCCTTTCTATCACATCTTCCTACTCATTATTTTAAAAGGTTAATAAAGAAGTGGAAAAACACATCGATTGAATTAGAACCTAATAACCTTCTTTCGGATGAAAATCGAGAGACTATAATTAATCTGATCACGAAGCTGAAAGATTCCAGACTTAAACTCCTGAAAAAGGAAGCTGCATTACTTGATATTTCTAACGTGTGGTGGGATATATATCAATTTTCAGAGGTAATACCGTTTTCTAACCTTCAAAAGCGCAAAAAAACTTTTAGTGTTGAAAAATATTTACCTGAGGATCATACTAAAGTAAAAGGTATATTTTCTATAAAAGATATTAGTGAACATGCGATTCTATTACTTGTTGAGTTTTCTTCCAGATCTGTGGCACTTAAGCAACAGTTCCGATTTATATATTTCCCTTCAGTGAAAACTATTCTTATGGAACCCAAGAAACTTTCAACAGAACTATTAATGAACGAAATATTGCCATTCATATCTAGAGAGTCAGATAAACTTTCTCGAAAACCTATTCGTGCTAAATTAATACGCACATTAACTAAAGATCACTCTGCAGAGGATATTTCCCTTTCACTCACCCATCTCAAAATCAAAATTTCTCTGGAAACATCTGGTATTGAAGGCTTAAACCAGATTATTATTCAAGGAGACAATGTAATCAGAGGAGCAGAAACATTAGAGCAACGCCATGAAATTTCCCTTAGGTTTATGAATTCTGGACCATGGGTTGGTGCAGGTACGAAAGATTTCTCAATTGAAGTTGGAAAAGGATTGAAGATTCATCAGTTAGAAGAACATTCCTTAAAAAATCTTTCAGTTGTACTTAGTTGGTTATAAGAGATTTCTAGTGATGAACTGAGATGTTTTCCATGAAAAGATTCTACAAAGTCTGTTTTCCAATCGTTCTGATTTTAACCTCCTTTTTTATCTCTAATAAGTATCTTGGAAATAGCATAATTGATGATCAAAATGTACTCCCAACTATTTCAAAAAATTACTCACATGAATATCAAAAGAATGAATTTTTAGTCATGTTTTACAATGAAATCCCGAAATTAACACGATTTGAACCTTATATAATTAAAAAATTCTATAACTTTCCAGTAATTCATATCAAATTCATAGATTCAGAATTAAGGGAATTATTCGTTAGAAACTTTAATCGGGAAATATACCAAATGGAACCAAATTGGGTTTTCAAAAGCACTCCTCAAGAATTTCATCCAGAAATCAGCTTAATAAAAAATCGAATTAACACTGAAATTCAAGATTCAGTAGGAGCAAGTTATTTACATGGTTTAGGGTTAGAAGGCCAAGGTGTTAAAATAGGAATTATTGATACTGGTGTAGAAAATAACACAGAATTATTCGGTACACGTGTTATAGGCCGTGAATCATTTGTAAGTATCGAGAATGGTTATTCTGCTGATATTACCAATCCAGAGCCAGCATTAGTTCATGGGACAAATGTTGCAGATCTTGCTGCGGGAAATACAAAAGGGATCGCTCCAAGAGCAGAGATTTATGGGGCTAAAGTGATTCATTCTAACATTGTTACAGGTGCAGGGGGAGGAGGAGGTGAAGAAACTACCGCTGGAATGCTTGAAGCGATTGATTACCTTGCAAATAATTCAGCGGATGTAATCAATATATCCCTTGGACAATATCATAATCTGGCCAGTGGCTTGAGGGATGAAGTAATCAATTATGTAACAGTGATTCATAATATCGTGTTTAGTGTTTCTGCGGGTAATTCAGGAACATCTTACGGAGATAGAGGAACTTTAAATAATCCATCAACAGCACTTCAATGTATTGCTACTACGGCGAGCGATATTAGTGGAACAAACATAGCACCCTTTGCATCACGAGGACCAAAAGTTGATTACTCTTTAAAACCTGATATTACAGCACCAGGAATCAATACCCCTTGGGAAGGAACCTCGTTTGCAGCACCAATTGTTGCTGGTGGCGCAGCTTTACTCATTAGTTACCTGAAAAATGAAGGCTTATCTTACACAGCTGGTACAGTTAAATCTGCTCTCCTTGCTGGTGCAAGAACACTTAACAAACCAATTTGGGAGGAAGGTGCTGGTTTCATTAACATTACTAGATCTATAGAAATTGTCAATTCAACGGAGGT
>JBHLPG010000292.1:0-4999 GCA_048939725.1 Promethearchaeota archaeon
TTTATCGGCAAGTTTAGATAATTCTTGGGTAGTTACTGTCATCTGGTGCATAGTAGCTGTTTGTTCTTCGGTTGCAGCTGTAACCTCCTCACTAGAGGCGCTGAATTCTTCGGATTGAGCAGCAAAACTTTGTAAGGTTTCTTGAAGCTTTGTTATACTTCCCCCTATGTTTAATACAATTTTCTCAGTTACTGTAGTAATATCCGTTGCATTTCTCTTGGTTTCTTCAGCGAGACGTCTAACATTATCAGATACAACGGCAAAACCGCGACCATATTCTCCTGCTCGGGCAGCCTCAATTGCAGCATTTAAGGCTAGAATATTTGTTTGACCTGCAATATCATCAATGACCTGCAAGGTCCCCTCAATGTCATTAAGGGACTGATCTACATTATCTGACATTTGGACTAAATCGTCAATTGCTTTTAACGATAATTCGGATTGGGTTGACGCCCCACGACTGATTTGTTGAATGGTCGCAGCAATTTCTTCTGATAAAGCATTGACCTCTTCAACTGTAGAAGCTAAATCAGTAGCCGAACTTGCTAGATGATCCGCTGATTGGTGCATTGATTGAAGCACAGATGAAAAATAATTTGCAATTCCGTAATAGTACTGTGAAAAGTTTCCAAGATTGTCCTGGGACGGAACGAGAACCTTATCTGAATAGTTAACATCTTTTGATAACATATCACTCATATTTCTTGTAATTTCTTCGAATTTGGGATCCACAGTTTTATAAAAAGCGAAAAAGGTTATTAGTGGGACAATACTAAAGATAATCAGGTAGATCAACACCGATATCCCAAGAATTGAAGTATCAGGAACAAGAGTTCTAAATACGAACAATTCTAGACCTAATAGAGTGAATGTACCTACTACAAGAAATTTTTGTACCACAGTAAGAGTTGTAAATGGAATAATTTCCCCTGCAGTCAATACTTCCGTCAATTGAGGTGAAAGAAGCCTATCTAAGATATATTCCAAGATTATATATGCTAAAACATACATTATTGTGCCAAATCCTATACCTAAAAGTACACCATCAACTAAGGAAATACCAGGTGTTGGGAAAAGGAAAAATGTGATTGCTGAGTTTGATAGAGCCAGGAATGCTTGAATTGGTATGAAGAATATCTGAAAATGCCTCCTGAACTTATTCAGTTGCTTTATGATTTGTTCTGGACTTGATCGGTTGAAAGCAGAAAAAATACCTTTGAATACAATATAGCACCACAAAGTACTTGGTAATATGAAACCAAAGGGGGCAATTAGAATAATCAATGGATCTGTAATTGTTCTACCAATATCAGGAGAAGTTAGGTAACTTGAAAAACCAAGACCAAGGATAATTATCTGAGTTAGAATTACTAGGAAAATTGTCCTATCTTTATTTGTGGATTGAAACATAGATTCACCTTTACAATATTGTAAATAGTAATTTGAGTTAATGTTCTCAGTAAGATATTGCTTCACTCTTATATTAACTTAAGGATTTAGAAAAAAATTCCTCAATTCCTCAAATTTTTGAAGAAGACTGACAAAGGATCCAGACCTGTTTTTCCAGAGAACCTTTCATTCTTGACTAAATCAAAATTGGGATTGAGAGGAGATTAATTACCCTTTAAGGTATTTATTTATAAGAGCGGACTCTAATAAGAAGGGATGTAACCAACAAAATTTGTTGCTATAAGATTTTTAAAGTGTTAATCCAACCTTTTGCAAAGTTGAGATCGCTCCTCTCCTAAAATCATTGAATTCCTTTTAAATCTAAAATATAAAAAAGAATTATGAATGGGGTCTAAGGTTTTTGATGAATTCCAGTTCTAAAAGGATAATAGTAGGTTGTTTTTGATAGAACACTCCTATTTTTCCTAAATCCAAAGTGTTATAAATGAATGTTAGAAATATTTAACACAAAGTTAGAAATATTTAACACGTGGATGAAAAATAACAAATGATTGAAGTCAAAAATCTAACCAAAAAATTTGATGGATTCACTGCTTTAACTAATATTTCCTTTTATGTTGAGACAGGAGAAGTATTTGCTTATCTTGGTCCAAATGGAGCTGGAAAGACTACTACTGTGAATATATTGGCGACACTGTTGCCACCAACATCTGGTAAAGCAACAGTTGCAGGATATGACGTTACAACCGAGGGAAAAAACCTCAGACGCGTAATAGGTTATGCCCCAGATGATTTCGGGTTATATCCAAGCCTGACCATTACTGAAAACCTTGATTTTAGTGGTTGTCTTTATAGAATAAGTAAGGATGATAGACGAGCTAAAATAGAGGAATTACTTGATTTTTTCGATCTATTGGACAAGAAAACAGTTCCTATTTCTTCACTTTCAAAAGGAATGAAACAGAAAGTTAGTTTAGCGAGAGCACTGATTCACAATCCAGAGGTCCTCTTTCTGGATGAACCCACATCAGGTCTTGATCCCTCAATGGCAAATGAAGTTTTGAATCTGATACACAGATTAAAAAAAGAAGGTAAAACCATACTCATGACAACACATCTTTTAGCTAGAGCAGAGAAGGTGTGTGATTCGGTGGCACTCATTAATAAGGGGAGAATTCTCTGCGTAGGAAAAACAACTGAAATTAAAACCCGATTAAAAACCTCCAAGCTAGAAGATATTTATTTTACAATAATAGGTGAGAATCATGGTTAGTGTAGTGATGGAAATATGTAAGAAGGAATTAAAAACACGCTTCGGGTCGAAGAGAGTTCTTCTACCAATGTTGATTCCAATTGGGATGCCAATTCTGATATTCATCCCTAGATTACTGGAAGTTATGTCTCAAACAGACCTAGAAAGTGAATTTCTACGTTTTTTATTATTTTTAATCTTACCTGTTATGGTAACGACTCTTGTTGGAATTACTACTTTTATCAATGAAATAAGGTGGAAAACAATCAAATCTCTCCTTGTAGCTCCAGTTTCGGAAGGAGAAATATTTATTGGTAAAAGTTTAGCGTGCATTATTGCAGGGATACTGACTCAAACATTCTTATCTATAATCATAGTATTCTCTGTTAAGATCGCAGATATTTCAGTAGTATTGTTATTATTCGTAATTGGTCCACTGACAGTGATTTTTACGACTTTTATCTTTGTTATGGGAACCTCAAGATTTCCAACTATTGCAGAGGGAGGAGGTGCTATTTTAATGCCCACAAGTGGATTATTAATCATTTTTATAATATTTCTCATCCTGAGAGCATTTTTACAAATTACTGTGATGTTAAGTTATTTAACATTGGCCTTGGTCATTGTAATCCTTATTTGTATAACGTATCTACTCGGAATAAGATGGTTCAACAGGGAAACTTTATTACTCACTATATAAGAGGTTGAACGTGTTTATGGAAGCTCAAACGCAAAAATTTCCATTAATATTTCCTGCTTTATTAGGTATTGTTTTTATTTTGATTGGGGTACTAATGTTTTTTTCAAGTGCAAACTTACTTGAAAAACTGTTGTATGGATTTTTAATCGTACCTGGTACTCTTATCTTACTCTATTCGCTCAGAGAGTTCAAAAATCGTCGAGAAGGAAGAATAATCATCAAACATGATGAACGATCAAAAATTAATAGATTAAAGGGTGCTGATTGGGGATTTAGATTTCTTTTCGTTTCTCTGGCGATTTTGATTCTGTTAAATTCAGTGAATCTAATTGATGAATTAACATTCGTCGCCTTGACAGGACCCATAATTGCAGTAGGAATTACTATTTATTATTTTGGCTTTTATTGGTTCGAACGGAGAGGTTGAGTGGAACTCTAATGAAAACACGGATAAAAGAGTTTAGAGCACGGTTTGATTTAACTCAACAGGAACTTGCTAACAGTGTAGGTGTAAGAAGGGAAACTATTGTGTTCTTAGAGAAGGGAAAATATAATCCTTCTCTTAAGCTAGCGTATAAGATCGCGAGGGTATTCAAAACATCAATTGAAGAGTTATTTATCTTTGAAAATGAGGAGTAACTGGTTTATTTGGACTATTGGTGCTAATTCTGCCTTTAAATAAGAGATTTACATAGCAGCTTTTGACCGAGTCTGTTGGTTTTGGATAACGAGAATTCTAATTATTCCTGTTTATTCATTAGTAACTCCTTCCTCCTCCTACAACTTTCATGAATATAATATAAATTCTCCTATAATAAAAATTGTACTCAATACAATCACAATAGCAAGTAATAATTGTAAGAAATAGGGTCGTGAATCATATCGAGAGAGAGCAGTTCCTAGAATTGATCCTATGAACCCTAAAGCAAATACAATTGTTCCTGTAACTAGCTCTAGTTGATTAAAGATAATAAATTGTGCAGATGTAGATAATGCAGTAAATAGAACCATGAAGCTTCCTGTTCCAAAGGCAATTCTCGGAGATAATCCTAATTCACTTAACATCGGAACTTTAATTAAGACTCCACCGATTCCCACTATTGAGGAAATCATTCCTGCAGAAAAAGAACCCCCTATGGCCATTATAGTATTTTTGGGGGATAATTGTGAATTTACAATACCGTTAGGTTCTCTTTCTTCGACTTTAAATTCGTTTTTGATTCTTTGTGCTCTTTGTATAGTCTTGAATGATAGGATGATCATTAGAATAGTAAAGAAGAACAGAATGAGATATTCTGGGATATTGAGAAAAATTTGTACACCGATTAACGTACCAATAATTGTAAATGGCTCTAGTGTCAGTGCCAATCGGTAATTTATCGTATGCTGTTCAATATTCACTAAGGTGGAGGCTAAACCCACCCCAAAAATTGCTGCACTTGCTACTGGAATAGCTTGTGATATTGTTAGTCCCCCTATCATTAATAAAATTGGAGTAAATAACCCTCCTCCTCCTATTCCGACTGTTCCCGCTAATGCTGCAAAAATAATAAATAATCCAACGATTAGTAATTGGAATAGCAGACTTTCAGTCAAACAGACCACTAGCATCTAAATTTTAGAGATTTCTTCCCCTA
>JBHLPG010000293.1:0-4990 GCA_048939725.1 Promethearchaeota archaeon
AAGCGATATGGGAGAATCTTATCGTATCTCGACGGTTCCAGCACTATTTAGGAGTATTACGAGGAGATAAATCAGCGAGGTACCTCATTGCAAAAAAAACTCCCGTTGATGTCTCTAATCTTGCGGGTCTTTCTCTCTCGGATATGTGGGAGCTCCATGAACAAACTCGACAAGTATTCAACAAATTAGAGGCAAAGATCGAAAATAACACTTCTACTGAAGAATTACCTGACCCTGAAACGTCATTTTTAACACTCAAGGTCAGAATTGCAAACAAGATTTTAGAAAATTGTCATTTTTGTGAACGTAGATGCCATGTTGACAGAACTAAGAAAGAATTGGGCTTCTGTCGTCTTGCAGATAACAGTATTGTTACATCAGCCTTTCTTCATATAGGGGAAGAGCCTCCATTAATTCCATCAGGGACAATTTTCTTCATTGGATGCACTTTTCGATGTGTCTTCTGCCAAAATTGGTCTATTTCTCAGAAGTGGGGGACTATAAATGATCTAAATGAAGGATATAAGGTCACACCTGTTTCATTATGCAAAATTATGGTAAATCTTGCTGAAAAAGGAGCCAAGAATATCAATTGGGTTGGTGGGGATCCCACACCCAACATTCACACAATTCTTGAAGCATTAACTCATTTTAAAGTAAATTTAATCCAATTATGGAATTCAAACATGTTTGTTTCATTGGAAGGGATGGAATTACTCCTTGATGTAATGGATTTCTGGCTACCTGATCTCAAATTTTATGAAAATGAATTTGCGCATCAAATGACTAAAGCTAAGAATTACAGGGAAATTGCTACGAGAAATATCAAGATGGCATATGATAACGGTTTTCAAGAGATGATAATCCGCCATTTAGTGATGCCAGGACGTGTAGAGGCTGATACACTTCCAATTCTCGAATGGTGTGCTGAGAATGTAGAACAGGCGTTTGTTAACATCATGGCCCAATGGAGACCTGAACATAAAATTCACGGAAATAAACGCTATCGCTCACTTGATAAACGTGTTTCAAGTCAAGAAATGAATCGTGCACGCAATTATGCAGACCAATTGGGAATCCATTGGCGAGAGGTGCATTAAATAAAATTAATATAACTGATAAATAGAAATCTCTATTTCTCCAGAAATTTACAGGGTTTCTTTATATGTAAGCAGGTTGTCATAAGTTGGGTATTCTTCTACAATTCCTAATTTCACATTTGGCCAGATTTCTTTGATTTCTTCTTTCATTTCATCTAATAAGGCTGCATTTGTTAATAATCTTTGTTTATATCGATCCACGTAAATTAATTCTTCTGGGATATCAAATTCATCAATTAATCTCCATCGAAGTTCATCCAATCCCATTGATGGTGATTTAATTTCCCCTCGTATCAATAATCCTTTATCTGGGCCATCATGAATTATAACATCTGAAGGGAGGCTCACATTCTTTGCTATTCGATATATTCGATTTGATAATTGAATTGTATCTTTAGTAGCTAAGGAGCAGAAGTGTACAGGAAGAGAAACAGAATTTGAAGCCCATTTAACAATTTTCTCCCCTAATTTTGCGCTTCCTTTGATAGCTGCTGGCTTCTCTTTATCAGATTTCAGTCCCCGAGAAATCAGGTTTCGATAATTTGTCTCACTTATTTCTAGTTCATTAAGGTTGATGAAATAAAAGTGGTTATTCTCTGGGATTATTTCCTTAAAATGGGTAATAAGATCACGATAGTAATTGAACCCTCGTGTGGGAATTACTGGAACTTCTATTCCAACATCCAGATCGAATTGAAGAGCTAATTTGACTTGTTCAAGATCTTTTTGGATGTTAATTACATGAAATCTAATTTCATCAATGTATGGCTTTAAAATTAGAAGATTTTTAGGTGTAATCTCTTTTCCTCTTGTATATAGGTGTATATGGAAGTTTTCTGGAAAGTTTTGTTTCAGAAGCTTACAAAATTCAAGCGTTTGCGCATAAGAATGGTGTTCCAGTGGGTCTCCACCAGTCATACTTGCACCACTCGCTTCCATATTCGAGGCTTCGATTATCAAATCATTGACATTTCTTATCGGTCTTTCATTAGCAAACGAAAATCGGGAAGCTTTTCGTTCTAAGCTTAACGGGCAGTAGAAACATTTACTGGAACATTCTGTAGAAACTAAAACAACAAGTTTCTCTCCCGTAATACATTGTTGACAACCCTTTGATAAAGAAAATGAGTAATAGCTTCCCCAAGGAGTTTTTTTTAGGTTATTTGTCATATTAATCCCTTCACAGGGATCTAAAAATTATTATATAACCGAAATTCACTCAGAAAATTCCCAAAACAGCACTTCAAAATGGTTTCCATGAGAGATAACTTTAGAGAACCCTGGTAGATCAGCTTGACCTAAAATTTTTTTTGTATAGAATTTAATTTTTCTAGAAGGTAATCCTTCAATTTGTATTGTTTTTCCTTCTTTTGTAGCTTTGATATTTTCTTTTTCTTTGATTAAAGCTATAATATCATCAATTATTTCTGATTTTGGAATCTTAGAGAGGTCGACTTTCATTTTTTCACAACGATCAGTAATTTTTTTACCCCATTATAAAATTAGTTCAGATCAGAAAAGGAAGAATCGGTAAGGGTATTATCAAGATAGGCAAGAAGCAGTTCAAGATTGTAATTATTTCTTTCCCCAATTAAATTTGATTCAAAAGCAATGAATTTTGAGCATTCTTGGTTTTGTTTTGAAGGTGATAACCGGTTATATGAGCATGCACGGCTAATATCCAAAACTACTGATTCAAATGGACGAGATAGAAGATCTTGGCGAACTTGAGATTCCGAAAAAAGGCCATTGGCTAATCCTGATGAAATGATAGGTTCTGCCTTCATTATATATCCAAGTAAACAATCAACATGAGTGATATATCCTTCCTCATTTCCAACCACAATTTTCTGTTCAAAAAGTTCCTCAATCGTAATTCTTTTCCCACAATGAGAACAGATTAACCCACCTCCACTAATAATGAGGTCATATACCACAAATAGATCAATTTCACTTTCCTCGATGTCCAATTGCCTCATTACTCCAGTTATTAACCTGTTGGGGCTTTTTAGATTCAGGACGAACGGATAAACACTCATTATTTATAGTATTTTCTATTAATTTCAAAACTGAATTGTAACCATAATTACTTTTTCATTATTTAAAATGAACTGAATATGTAAATAGACTATTATAAGGATTTCTTGGCAAGGGAAAACCAATAATAAGTTTTTTATACCCAGAAATATTTATATTCAATTTTAAATAGCTATTTGAACCAATCATTAAATATTATAGAGTTTTTGATGGAAAAGACCAGGTATTGAAAGAATTTTTTTTACGAAAAGAAAGGTTTTTCTAAAATTTATCATTTTATAGCAATTGCCTAGTAGGTTGGACATAGATGGCTCCTTGATTATGTCCAGTAAAACTTTTCGATTAAAACGACAAATTCATTAGTTTAGCAAAAATTAATAGGTAGGTATGATTAGAAATGGAGGATAAGATTGAGAATTCTAAAATGTTGTTACAGCAAATTTCTTCAGATCATAGTGTTCCGAAAAACATTCGACGAGCTGCAAAGGAAGCTTTCATGGCTATCACTGGTAAGAATACTCGAGAGGATGACCCTCCGGAGGTACGCGCGAATTTAGCCATTTCAATCTTAGACGAAATTAGTCAAGATCCGAACTGCCCCCTTTTCGCCAGAACCACTATTTGGAATGTTCTTTCCCTCCTTGAAACGATTACCTCTGAAAATAATGATTAGATTGAAGATTTATTCATACTTCTTCAACGGGAATATTCAAGTTCTGTACTATTTCATTCGCTTCTTTTGGGTTTGTTTTATACGTATATAGACGTTTTTTTGTCCTAAGCTTCAGCTTTACTATTTCTGAGTTTTTTAGCCGTTTCACATAACAAATCGACGCTAATCCCAGTGTTGTCATGAATTCCTCTCTAGTTTTAAGTTCTTCTGGCAATTTTATCTTCCTCATGAAGAAATTTCTTCATTGGTTCGTTTTTTGATTAGATTTTTATTGTTATCCAATTAAATTAGAATTAATTTTGGTTGTTTCAATTAGAACTCGGTTTAAGGTTCCCCCACAGAATGGACAGACCTCAACATCATCAGTTATTACTTTACTGCAACTATTGCATTTTAGTTGCCATTTACGAAGATGTGTGATTTTCTTTCCGCTAATAACTTTGATAGGGATGTTCAAGTGGAGAGCTGCGTTTTGTAAACTGAGATCATTAGATACTAAAGTACCATTGACTTGAAGTGCCAGAGCTAGTACTTCAATGTCTACTTGTGATAGTGGAGTTTGTTGATCTATCAGATGAATTCGTTTTTTAACTTCTTCTATTAACTTATCTTGAGGGGCACTAAATCTTAACCTATCTGAATACTTCAGAACATCTAGATTCATTTTTGATCGCGAATCTTTTAGCTCAGAAGCAACCCCACGAGTGGTAAAAAAAGATCCACTTGTTGATAAGAGTTTTGGAAAATCCAAACCAATAAAAGCTGTTGCATCTAATACGAGTACTGGCTCGTGGAGCATTGGGTTTATTCCTAAATCTCTGGATTGAAGTGTTGTCTCAATCTTGTTAAGAAAGAACGTGAACGGAAGAATTTAACGGTTTCATCAGAAGAACAAAAACTAATTTCTATGGGGGGATTATATTCAAGACTAATCTGACCGTCAATCACAATTTTAATAGGATTTATTCTGGTTGCACAACGAATTTTGATGTCTCGGGACGATTCCAAAATAATCGGCCTAACTGCAAGGTTAATGGGGTTAATCCAAGAGATCTCGAAAATATCCAAAATTGGGTCCAGTACACAACCCCCGCTGGATAGGCAATGACCTGTGGAACCAATTGCTGTGGCAACGATGATTCCATCTGCTAAAGAACTAGAAATAATTACACCATCAACG
>JBHLPG010000294.1:0-4990 GCA_048939725.1 Promethearchaeota archaeon
CAGATTGCTCCAATCATTGTGTAATTAATAGTTCCATAATCCATGCCAACAACTTCATTTAAATAAAAATTTTGAGCAAAACGGTAGTTAATATCACTCGTGACATCTAACATAAATACGATCATGAAAAGGGGAATAGTTCCTACAAGAACTTTGATTCCTTTTCTATACTGACCCAATACATCTCGTATAAATTGTTTCTTTTCACTCAAGGGAGTTTTTACGGCTGGTAGTGTTTTTTCCAAGAAAAATAAACGGATAAAAAAGTTTATGAGAGCAATTACAGTAAAAAAATACCAAAATATTCTTAGTCCATCTAAGAAACCACTTTGAATTAAAAAACCGACAATTATTAACCCAAAAAGACCAAATACTCCTCCCAATGTGAATAGACTAGTTCCAGTGCCCATCTGTGAAGGAGGGAGCGATTCAAAAAGAATAGGATCAATTGAAGCTTGACAAAACTGACTACAACCAAACACTGTCCATACTAGAAGAAGCCCATAAAAATCTCTGACATGAGGAATAAGAAAAGTCGCTATCGCTAGGAATAGCATATTAAATGTCGCCATGTACTTCCGATGTGGAATGTATTTATCTGCCCAATACCCACCAAAAAGGATTGCAAAAACACCAAGAATCATGGCCCACGCGTCAGCAAGGCCTAATTCAAAATAAGAAATACCAATGTCCCGAAAATAGAGGTTAAGATATATCCATGCCGCTAGAAACACTGCAGAAGTATAGTTTGTTAATAAAATAATCACATAGTTACGTGATCGAAATACAATCCTGAGATTAGTAAAATATCCAGTTGTTTCAGGTTCTTGCATTGGTAGAAAACCTATTCTTCTTCTAGAATGATTATTACATTAGAATTTAATAAAAGAATAAGAGAATAAATATTACCTTTTGGGCAAAAAAGGCACTGGATTTTTTTTATGAGGAAACTAGATATGAATATATTTTAATGACGATTATTTGCACACCTTTTTGAAATCTTATCACAATTAAAACCCTGATGGTATAATGGACAACTCCGCAGCAGATCAAATCAGGCGAAAACAGCGTGTAAGGCAAATATTAGCTGAGATCGTTGAAAATTTAAAAGATTACTTCGATGAACTACAGATGAAAGAGTTTGGGAAAAAATCTCGTTTTGTTGTCCTTAATGGTATTTCTTCAATTCATAAAGTGGGATCCAAAGGATTACAACTTGTAGCTGCTGATTTCAACAGTGAACTGGGAAGTTTGACCTTAAAAATCGCAATTAAAAAATTTCCCTCTCATGAGGAAGCCTTGAAGAATAAAATGTTAACGAATCATTTAGCGAGTAAATTGAAGGATACAGGTGTTTTAACTCCTCGTGTTATATTTGAACATGGGCACATATTAATTTATGAAGGGATAAAAGGGGATTCATTTTATGATTCAGAATTGAGTTCTGAAGTCAAGTTAATATTAACTGGTGAGGCACTTTCTAAGTTTCATTCAGAAGTATTAAAGCCAATTGAAAAAGAAAGATATGTTTTCCTTTTGAAAAAAACGCTCAATGAATTGATTATACCTGAAGAACGGAAAAAAGATTTTGTTGAGTTAGCAAGTAAGTTATTAGCTAAAGTCCTTTCATCAAACGGACATTCAGGAGGAACAACTGGATTCGGAGATTTTCATCCAGGCAATGTCTTATTTTCGATTGAAAACGATGAGAATGGAAATAAAAAGATACAAACCTGGTTGATTGACCCTGAATATGTCGAAGAAGAGCGATCTGCAGATAGAATGGAAGATATTGGCACATTCTTTCTACACTCTGCAATTGACAACTTTAACAAGGATGGGGATTTACAAACATTCCGAAAAGAGGTTCAACATTTTATTGAAGGGTATGAAAGGTACCTCTCATCCGTTCAGTTGTCAATCAATGATATTTATGACGACTATGAATCTGTCCTCTCATTTCACTTAGGATTGAATGCCTTACTTGAAGGTCTTTTTCTTCAAAAACGTGTGAATATGAATGATGAGGTGGCTTTTGATCGTATGGCTACCTGTATTGCTTTGGCAAATTATTGTTGGAAAGAAGGTTTGATGTAATTACTCTTTTATCAAAATCAGATCTCTAGTGACAATATTTAAATTCAAGAAAATCCAACGAAGAAAAGGTTGGAATCTTGGACATAGCAATAACAAATACTTGGTTAATAACTTTCAAGGGAAAAGGATTGGGAATAATCCCGAACGGAGGTTTGGGAATTGATGATGGATTCATCAGTTTTGTTGGTAAATCTAGTGACTTGGATCATGAAAAAGCTGACCATATCATTGATGGAACCAATCATATCACAATGCCTGGATTAATAAATGCTCATGCGCACACAGGATTTACTCTATTAAGAGGAAGTGCTCAAGATTTACCTGAAATTGAATGGATGAATAAAGGAATTGATCCACTAGCAAAATATCTAAATAAAGAAGATTTTATATTAGGTTCACAACTCGCTGTCTTAGAAGGCTTAAGATCAGGAACGACAACCTTTGCTGAATATGCAGGAAATGTTTCATCTTTAGTACAAGAAGTTTATTTACCATTAAAAGTCCGTGTTGTTGCAATTGAAACTATAAACGAAGTTAGCTCTGATCGAGCCCTTTTAAAGCCTAGAGATCTTTATGAATTTGATGACTCGAAAGGATCCGCCGCTTTAAAAAGAGCTAACAATCTTTTTCAGGAATTTAAGAATACTGAGTTGGTAAGCGTAATGTATGGGCCCCAAGCTTTAGACTTTTGTTCTTTAGACTTACTTACAGATATCAAACAGCAGGCAAAAGACCGAGAATGTAATATACACATGCATGTTGCCCAAGGTGAAAGAGAGAGACTCCAAATTCAAGGCCGCTTTGGGGCGGGCCTTACAACGGTGAAAATACTGGAAAATAATGGTTTACTTGAGGATAATCTTGTTGCAGCTCATATTCATGATACAACAAGTAATGAGCGTTCATTGATGGTAGAAAAAGGGGTTAAGATGGTTGGGTGTCCAACATCTATTGCTACAATTGATGGGATAGTTCCCCCACTCAGCCATTATGTAAGACTTGGAGGAATTGCAGCTCTTGGGACAGATCAAGCTCCTGGACCAGGTCACTATAATATGTTTCAAGAAATGAGAATGGCTAGTATTTTAACTAAAGTCAACGATACTGATCCAACAGCACTACCACCTTGGCAATCATTACAGCTATCGATCAAGGGCGGAGCTGCAGCTCTTGACCTAGTAAATAAAATCGGTAGTCTTGAAGTAGGTAAACAAGCAGACATCATTACAATAGACCTAAACATGTTGAATATGACACCAATAATAGATAAACCATTCAGAAATTTAATCCCAAATTTAGTATACTCATCAACAGGCAAAGAGGTTGACAATGTAATAATTAATGGTGAAATAATACTAAATGATAATCAATTCTCAAACATCGATGAGGATGCAATAATAGAAAAGGCAAATAAACGAGCTAGGACGGTTTTTGCAGAAGCCTCTGAAGGATGGGTGAAAGCTGGGTCGAAAATGGTCTCATACCATAAAGATGGTTTTCTATAAAAATCGGAAGCTGAGATTCGCACCTCAAGTCTCCTACTTGAAGATAAAATTTATTAGATGCTTTGAGTGGATGTCTTTTTTAGCTAACAAAATTTTGGTTAATGGTGAGTTAAAATGGTTCATCCAAACGAAATCCCTTTGTGGCCTGAAGGTGTTCCAAAAACTATTGATTATCCCGAAATTCCACTTTTCAAAAATTTAGATAAAACAGTTGATGAGTTCCCAGAAAACATTGCCCTCATTCTTGATACAACCAGCTTTAACAAAATCAGCAAAGTGACTTTTCGTGAACTTGGAGAGCTTACAGACAAATTTTCCGCTTTCTTAGTTGATAGAGGGATTAAACCAGGAGATAAGGTTGCAGTATTCCTACCTAATATGGTGGAGTTTGTTATAGCTTATTATGGCATCCTAAAGGCAGGTGCTATTGTCGTTTCCCTAAATTTCCAATATCCAGTGAGTGAATTGACAGGACAACTACAACAAAGTGAGGCAAAAGGAATTGTTTGTGCAGATATGATAACTTCAGCTGCTCAGCCTTATGAGACATGTAAAAAAGTTCGGGATCAAGGTAATACAGACTTAGAATTCATTGTTGTTGCTTCAATAAAACCATGCTTATCAGGGATTAAAAGATTCTTAGGTGGTTTGGTGGGGAAAATTAGCAAAAAAGAGCCCCAGGACTATTACATGCATGAAATCTATGATAATTATAGCGTGTCAGATAGACCAAAAGTTGATACTAAACCTGAGGATGTAGCTGTCATAATGTTCACAGGAGGTACAACTGGAACTCCAAAGGGAGCAATGTTGACTCATAAAAATCTCGTTGCCAACGTAGAACAGTGCTCAGTATGGATGTACCCACGGCCTGAGCGAGGGACAACAGTTGGCATTGGATCACTTCCTTTCTATCATAGTTACGGAGCAACAACTGCCATGAACTTGGGTGTTCAGTATGGGGCTTTAGGTGTGTTGATGCTCGATCCTCGTGAGGATAATTTCAATCAAATCTTATATCTCTTGGATAAATATAAAGTGCAGATTTTTAATACCGTCCCTACATTATATATTGCGTTGTTACGTCATCCCAGGCTAACAGAGTACGATTTGAGTTCCTTACTAGTGAGCACAAGCGGAGCAGCTCCTTTACCATTAGCAGTATTGCAGGAGTATGAAAAGGTTACTGGAGCTAACTTATCAGAGGGTTACGGGTTAACAGAAACGTCTCCTGTTACTCACTCAAATCCCATGGCTGCAGCACCAGGTCTTGAAAAACCTTTGAAGAAAGAAGGATCAGTAGGAATACCTTACCCAGATACAGATGCTTTAATTGTAGATCTTGAAACTGGTACGAAAAAGTTAGGCCCCAATGAAGAAGGAGAAAT
>JBHLPG010000295.1:0-4981 GCA_048939725.1 Promethearchaeota archaeon
AAAAGGAGTTTAGTGTAAGAATTTCTGCAAAAATCTCATTCTAAACACTCTAAACCTTATTGTAGAAGCGAATGATGGATTTATCTCAATATGAAACTCTAAAAGAACCATTGAAAGCAAAACTAAGATTATTCCTACGATGATCCAGATAGAATAGACAAACATCCCAAAGAGTAATTCAAAGGCAAAGGGAACAAGAATCTGTAACAAAAGATAGAATGTTGTTCTCACTGATCCCAACTGAGATAAGGCCCAATTTTCAAGACCAAAAGTAATTATGGTAGCAAAAATCCCTAAAAAGAGGAGATGGGGTAGTATGTAACTTAAGGATGAAAAAGAGGGAGGTTGTGTTAACATGGAAAATATAAACAATGGGATAAATGTGTAAACTAGTGTAGCGTACATAAAACTCAACGGATCATGTTGACCTTTTCTGGATTTAATTTCTGTAATTAACTGACTGGATAAGACAATATTTAATCCCCAGACAAACGCTGCTACTATTAATAATCCTACTCCAATTCCATTTGTGTTGGAAAAGTTTGTAATATTTCCATTGAAACTAATAAGAAAAATCCCTATTGATGCAATTGTTGCAACGGTCAAGATTCGCTTAGAAAGGGGAGTATTTTCAATTCTCCAAGACATAAATGGAACAAGAATAATATAACTGGTTGAAAGAAGCGTAGCGAGACCAGCAGTAGTTAAGTCTTGGCCTATGGTCGACGTGAGATATCCTGTTGCAATTAAGAATCCTATTAACATCATTTTCGGATTTTTCAACAGAGATAAGCCATCACTGTTTCGAGCTTTAATGATTGGTAATAACAGGGAGGAAGCGATTACTGCTATTCCGAATCTTAGTGTCATTATATCTAAAGGAGTGGAAACCTCTAGTATTATCTCCACAACAATAGGACTGACTCCCCACAATAAACTACTAGTTAACATTGCTAATTGTGCTTTCTTTTTTTGCATGGTTAGAGTATTAGCACTTACGTACTTCAATCAACTCCCTCGATTAGGAGGTATGTATTTTAATGATGAATACAATACATGTCTTAATGAAGCAAAAACAAGGTGAGCGTTTATGCTGTATAATGCACTAGTCAAGGTTCATCATGATTGCCCGTTTAGGAGGCTCTCGGAAAAATTTCCAATGGTAGAAATGCTGCATTGGTGTAACTCTCATTATGACGTATTAGAATTGCGAGGGACTAAGGAAAAGGTTACTCATGCAATTTCTGAAGTTGATACAAAATTAGGATCCATCATTAAGAAATCTGTTGATCAAAACCATGTCCAAATGGTCATCAAGCAGTGTGAATGTAGTTACGAACCTTTTTCTGTCATTTTAGATAACCATAAGTGCATTCAACTTCCTCCAGTAAAATACTTAGCTGGAGAAGAGGTTGTTAAACTCCTGATTACCTTAGATGATCTTAAAGTAATTATGGATGAATTGAAAGAAAAAGATCCCGGCGCAGAAATTGAAATCCTTCGTTTGGCCTCCGTCAAAGAAATCGCTAATCCAAAATTTCACTTGTTATATCTAGATGAGTTAAGAGCAGATTTGACGTTAAGACAATTGAATGCTTTAATTAATGCCTATAACAAGGGATATTATGAAGTTCCCCGCAATGTGTCAATTGATGCTCTTTCAGAAGAAATGTCAATTCGACCACGGACTTTTCAGGAACATTTACGAAAAGCAGAAAGAAAGATAATGAAAAAAATTGTCCCTGTGCTAAATTTACAATAAAATATTGGATTATATTTTTGAAGTCTGATCCTTTCATTCTGGTAAGGAGAATATGCAGTTCTTTCATTGAGAGTAATTTGCTTCCGAAAACGAAAGCACTAGAGGAAGAACGCTATGGGTACTAGTTACCTCTCCAATTAGCCGAGATCGAACCTTTGAAGCAAATCAGACACCTGAATTTTATATTCAGTCAATATATTACTTCTCTCAAGATCAGGAATCTTTCATTCGCCACAGGAAGAATGACAACATCCGTGTTCCTTCATTAATTAGCTTCGTGACTGATCTGCCCACACCATGACCAGCCTCTGATTCAGTCCATAATAAAATGGGATTGGTAGTTTGGGGAAGACTTTGCATTAGAGCGGTCATCTTGAACGCGTGTGTGGGATCAACCCGACTATCATTAATTGCAGTCTTAAATAAAACCGCGGGATAAGCTAGATCTTCTTGGACATTTTGATAAGGAGAATAAGCCATTAGCCACTTGAAGTCTTCTAACTTCTCTGGGTCTCCATATTCAGGAACCCAGGTTTTTCCAATAGAGAAATGATGATATCGAAGCATGTCTAACAAGGGAACAGAACAATAGACCGCTGTAAATAGTTCTGGCCGTTGAACTGTTGCGGCTCCAACTAACAAACCACCATTACTTCCTCCCATGATAGCCAAGGTCTGGGGGGAACAATATTTCTTCTCGATTAAGTGTTCTCCTGCAGCAACGAAGTCATCAAAGACGTTTTGTTTGTTATTCAAGATCCCTGCTTTATGCCAACTATCACCATGTTCCCCTCCTCCGCGGATATTCGCCACGGCAACTACTCCACCTCGTTCGACCCAACAGATGAAATTAGGAGAAAAGAACGGATTCATACTAATATTGAATCCACCATACCCGTAAAGAATTGTAGGATTATGCCCATTTGGTTCAAGTTGGGTAGGATGGATAAGGAACATATGAACAAGTGTTTCATCCTTTGATTGATACCATTCTTCTGAGATTTCATATTTAGACAGATCCAAATCTAGAGTCATTTTGAAGAATTCTCTCAATTTTCCTGAGGAAATATTGTAATGATACGTGGTTGGAGCTTGAAAAAAAGACATACAATTGAAATAAACATCAGAGGATTCCAAATTTCCATTGAATCCTCCACCCATATCCATTGGATCGACAGTTCCAGATTTTGGAAGGGGAATTTCTGCAACTAATCCCCCATCATAATCATGCAAAGTCACTTTGCTCTTTACATCATGGAGCCAAAGAGCTACAATTTTATCAGAAACTAATTGGACATCTTGAAGGATATCAGCTTGGGGTTCGAGAACCGTTTCCCAAGATGTCATCTGTAAATTCTCTCTATCTGTTCTATATAATCCAAAATTCGGAGAGGTATGGTTACTATAGATATAGATGTGATCATGACTAATAAAGGGAGTTAATAACCACTGGCTTTCAGTCACAATGGGAATCTTCTTTGGTGGGGTCGTGGTTAAATCAGTAAGATACAAATCCGAAGCAATGAACCGAAAGGCTCTCACAACCATGAAAGACCCGTCAGGGGATAGTTTCGGGAAGGGATACTCTTGAGGATTATCTGGATTTTCAAATATGACTGGGTCAAGATCTGGGTCAGTCCCTAATTTATGAAAACGAATATGGGATCCAAATACCTCTTCACCTGAAGGAACTTCACCAGGTTTCGGAAACCGTGTATAATAAAATCCAGAGTCGTCTTTCGTCCAACAAACCGATGACCATTTTGCGCGTTTGATCTTCTCGGTTAGAAGCTCCCCAGAAGGGACATTCATTAGGTGAAGAATTGCCCATTCGGATCCTCCTTCAGAAAGGCCATATGCAAGTATTTCCCCCTCGTGGCTAGGAAAAAAATAATCTAAGGAGGTCGTACCTTCAGGATCAATTTCATTGACATCAATTAAGATTTGTTCTTCATTCGTGTCCCTTGGCTGGAAATATAATACAGGTTGTTCTTTATTTACCAGTTTTTTAACAAAAAACAAGCCATTACGGCTTTCCTTGACTCTCAACACTTCATCTCGATATTGCAGTTGAGTTAATCGCTTTCTAATCTCCTCCTTCTCCGAAAGACTGTTCAAAACCTCATCCGTGAGATCATTCTGGGTCTTAATCCAGGAACTCACCGATTCACTGTCGAGATCTTCTAGCCATCGATAAGGATCTTCAATGGGAATTCCATGTAATCGGTCAATCACAATTTTCTCATCTGATGGTGGATAGTTTTTACGAATCTGTTCATCTTGCATTGCCTTATGCACCCTAATTTGGTCATTTTTTTTACGTTGGGAATTTTCTAATCCCTACTTAAAAGTTTAAATTGAAAAAATCTCATGCAAAATGAGTAGTATTTCCCCGGTTTTAAATTTGATACCTAACAAAATGAAGGAGCTTATCGCCTTTTTTCCAAAGGCTGAGTTATACCTTCACATTAACCTTGGAGCGATAATTAATGAGGATGATTGATTTAATTCTTGGTTCATATGGGCTAACTGTGGTCATCAATCTTCTATTTGTAGTTCTTGTAAATAGGTTTGATATTCTATTAGTAACTGGATCCTTAGCCTTCATCCCGCTTCTTTTTACTTTGAATCAAAGGAGGAAAGGATGATTCTTCTTCCAATCTATTTTTGGTTTAGATTCTTCTTAGGGATTTTACTTCTCATCTGTGCTTATATTTATTCTTTCAAGGTCTATGGTTTGAAAATCACAGTCATCACAAGTTTGCTAATAACTTCTTTTTTCTTGATATTATTTCTGTCAGGCGCATATTCCAGTGTACCTTTAGGCTCCGATTTAACGCTAACGCAGGTCACTGGTCCTTTTACTGACATGATAGGGATTTTTCCTAGTTTCCTTATTACATTTGAATTGGGCCGCTACGCTCTCAATAAAACGAATGATAAGGTTCTCAGTCTTCAAGCCATAGTTTATGTCTGCTTGTTGGTCAGCTTCTTCGGATTTTGCTTTCAAATGCTACTTGATACCTCTGCTGCTGCCCTTGGTTTGTATTATTATACAGATCCTCCAGTGATTAACATTTTTGGATATCCGATCATTTTTTTGCTTTCATTCACAATATATGGCCTTTGGGGTGCAATTTTTTTAATTTTAGAGAGGATATATTTTTCAACAGATGTTTCCAAAAAGGATCCTTATGTCGATTCAGATCAAACCATTAT
>JBHLPG010000296.1:0-787 GCA_048939725.1 Promethearchaeota archaeon
AGCATAAGATAAATAAAAAAGCGTGAAACTAGATAAGTTTTTACTGATCTTCTATTAAGTATATGCTTAATAGGAGTGGGGAATTCGTCATTCACCCATGGGGCTACAGAACGGGAAATGAAGTAAAAGAAAAGAGCTGCACCAATAGTAAAAAAACCAATAAGAATCAATGGAATCTCAAAATTCCAGTTTAAAAGTTCTGCAACTGGTAGAATTATTAAGGATAATGTTGCACTTAGAAATAGAGCACAAGCGTAAGTTAACCCCCGATGGTGAACATCTGCATGCCCTGCATAGAGTGCTCCTGCTCCTGTTGCCAATATACCTAAAAAAATCCCTAGTGAAGGTAAGCCTATTAACAGTAAAAAAAAGAAATCAACACCTATTACAACTAGGAAAAGGGAAATACCACACATAAATAACGATCCAGTGATTAAAGCGTTTAGAAACTGCGGATTCTTATCAATCACATGTCCTGTGATAAACAAAGATATCGTAGCAAGAAAAGTAGTTATGAATAGAATACCCACTCCCAAATTAAAAATATTTTGGGTTATATCCATCTGAAAGGTTTCATTAAGCACATCAAAGGCATAAACAAGGAGAAAAAGTGGAGTAAGTAACCAAACGATTGTGATAGGTAATATAATGAAGAAAATCTTTGTGATTTTCATGGGTACTCTACCCTAATTAGAACTATATGATTTTTTAATAAGTACAAAAGTCGAATTAAAAAATGCTTCTCACGATATAGTTCAAGCCACAGGCTGTTTTTAAGCATATTCGT
>JBHLPG010000296.1:797-4974 GCA_048939725.1 Promethearchaeota archaeon
ACCAGAATCGGTGAAAAACTTTTGAGAAAAACACCAATCACTGTAATTAAACTAGGTGGTAGTTTAATCACATATAAAAGAGATAACAACCTTATTGATCAATACCTAAATCAAATAGATCGTTTCTTATCAGGCGTAGGTTTATTAAACGAATTAAACGCTAAAATTTCAAATTTAATTAACTTTCAATACCTAAACAAGATTTTTAGAAATTTATCGGAATATCTTGCTCTAAATCCTCAAAAAAAAGTAATTATAATACATGGAGCTGGTTCAATTGGTCATTCGTTAGTACTACATTTATTAAAGAATTATAAAGACTTAGAAAATGTCTATCCAATTGTTAAACTAGCTGTAGCAATTCAAAACCAAATTATTATCTCAGAAGCTATAAAACATGGAATTAAAGCAATATCCATCACATCACATCAGCTTATGCGAGGATTACCCACTAAAAAAACATCTGTAAATCAAGCTGATTCTCCAGATCTAACAGTATTAGAGCAAATAATAATCGAAACTGATGCTGTACCTGTATTCTACGGAGATGTTGGTTACTCTTCAAATGGCTGGAAGGTCTTCTCTGGTGATATATATTCTACAGTTCTAACAAAAAGAATGAAAAATACTTATCTTGAATCAGCAATCTTTTTGACCAATGTAGAAGGAAAAAAAACCGGAATATATACGAAAGATCCTAAATTCAACGATGCAAAGTTCATTACTCGCATAGAAGTAACAGGTAAGGAAATAAATTGTTATGGTACCAATAATGAGATCTTATCATTTCAAGGAGAGCCAACTACTGAAGCCTATGATGTTACCGAGGCAATGGGCGGAAAACTTCGAAATATTATTGAATTAACGAATCATCAAACAAATTGCTGGGTTGTTGGCCTCAATGAATTTATTCAAGCATTAAATGGTGGAAACGTGGGAACAAGAATTATTCCAAAGGTGTCTAGTGAAACCTCTGTTACATTTCTGGGAACTGGTGATGCGTTTGCTTCAGGCGGAAGAAAAAGTGCTGGAATTTTTATCAAAATTAATAATCAAGGAGTTTTATTAGATTGCGGTCCACATACTTTGCAGGTATTGAAAAAGTTAGGGAAAAAAACGAATGATGTTGATCTAATCATTATATCCCATTTCCATGGAGACCATTTTAGTGGGGTTCCATTCTTCCTATTAGAAGCTACTCTTCAACAACATAGGACTAAGCCTCTTCAAATCATCGGCCCTCCAAACACAGAAAAGAGAATTAATGATTTGTACTTCGTTCTCTATGGAACAATCTCAAACCAAGAGTCTCCTTTTCCTTGTGAATTTCAAGAAATCACACCATTAACCCCCCTCGATATGAATGGTTTAAGGATCAGAGCTTATAAAATGCTGCACACTCCAGAAGCTCAAGGTTATAGAATAGAAACCGATAATTCCTCAATAGCTTATTCAGGTGATACTGGATGGACAGAAGAGTTACTTCCTTTAGTTGAGGGTACTCAACTCGCAATTGTTGAATGCAATTTCTATGATACAGAATTAGATATTCATCTGAATTATCACCAAATTTTACAACTTAAATCCCGAACAAACAAGTTAGCTCTTATCCATTTAGGAATTGAAGTCATTGATAAACTTCCTGTGTTAATAGATGAAGAGAATATATTTATACCTGAAGAAGGACAAGAAATAAGAATATAAACAGAAATCTATACTGCTGTTACTACTTATTATTCATCTTCTTTTTGGGATTCAGTTAATCGCCAAACTATATTTCTCCTCTCTCCCTTTTGATTTGCTACTACCTTATAAATTACTTTTCCCTCTACTCGCATCTGGGTTAATACCATGGGAATACGATCGGCACAATCTTGATTAAACATACTCACTCGTTCAATAATTTCAATTGTTGTCGCCTCTCCTAGGTCTTTAAGTACAATCTCAACCCATTTTTCAGTACCAGAGAGGTTTTCTTCTGATTCCAAACCTCAATTCACCCAAACGTAAATCAAGTTTATTTCATCGAATGAATATAAAAAGAGTGTTAATTAAATTGTCATTAAATTACATTAGAACTCTAAAAACATTTGAAAGCTTCATTCACCTCAACATCAGATCTAGTGTTTTCATCTCTAATGGAATCTTTCCAACGTTCCTAAGAAAAACTTTTGAAGGAGTTCTAAATATAATCCTTTAGTAAGATTATTTTCAACGATAAACCCGTGACATTCCAATAATCTGGAGATAGTGGTTTGCCTAAACGTAAGGAGATCAAACATATTCTGAAAATGTTACTCTTAGGTGATGGAGCGGTAGGAAAAACATCATTGATATTACGCTATATTGAAAATAGGTTTCAAGAAGAATATAGCATGAGTTTGGGAGTAGATTTTTTAACAAAAACAGTACAGTTTATAGATACAGATAATAATCAACGTACCGTATCATTACAAGTCTGGGACATTGCAGGACAAGCCCGACATGTTTCCTATTCCCATCTCTACCTAACAGGAGCTTTGGGGGCCCTCTATGTATTTGACTTAACTCGACGAGAAACTCTCCTTAATATGCAAGAAAGGTGGCAATCCCAAGTATTGAGAGTCTCTCCGCAGTGTTTATCCATTCTAATCGGGAATAAAGCTGATTTAAAGAAAGAACGGGCATTGACAAAAGCACAAACAAAGAGGGTCCAGGATGCAATGCGTGTGATCGATTACATAGAAACTTCTGCGAAAACAGGAGAAAATGTTAACAAAGCTTTTCAGACCATGACAACAAGGATATTGAACGTTACTGCGAAGAAATTTCTATGAGGGTCAATTCATGTCTTTAGAGAAATTTAAAGCCGTAAAAGCTTTTTTTATTTTTGAAAAAGAAACAGGTAATACTTTATTCACCCGATCTTACGAAACTCATGATACAAAGACACCAGATGCACATCTTGTAGTCGCTTTTTTGACAGCTATGTTCTCTTTCGCTAAATCATCATCGTTAAGTGATCTTCGAGTTGTTGATATGACTGATCTTCGCTTTTCGTTCATTGAAAGAGGTGGTTTGGTTTTTGCTATCTTAGCTTCACCTCTAGTCAGTCCTTTAGACTTACAATTCAAATTAACAACCATTGGAAGTCTATTTTTAGCAGAATATGGAACAATGCTAGAAAAAATTCAACTTGTGGATACAGATATCTTTGAAAAATTCGTAAATCATGTAGATGAAGTTTTTTTAGGTGAAACACGGGAAATGCTGACTAGTTCTAAAAATGCCGCACTTTTTTATCTGAAAAAATTGGTACAAGACAAGAAAGTTGGTGTACGGGGAGCAATGATCGTTTCCTTTACTGGTGATATCTTAGTTGAATACAAAATGGATCAAAAGCGTATGGAAGGAGCCATTCGTTTATTAAATGTATCAACATACATGAGGAATTTACGTTACTTAGTTGTATCTTCAGAAGCAACCAATTTAGTAGCATATAAAATCAGTGAGGGACTTCTACTTTATGTAGATGGGAACCCTGACTTAGGACTAGAAAATCTAGTAGTAAAAGTTTCTGATACAGTTAGACAGGTTAAAGAGATTATCCCTCACTAATTTCTTGTCAGTTTTCTACTGGTGAGCCAAATTTTAACATATTTTAGGATTGTAAAAGAAGAAGATCTCCCTTATATAGAAGAAATAATACATGAATCATATCAACACATCTTGAAAACATTATCACGGCCACCAGGAGCTTTAGAAAACACTAGGGGAAAATTAAAAGATGCTTACAGAAATAACCAGTTATATGGTATATATACAGTAAAAGATGATCTGATTGGGACCTTTTCTTTAATTTTTACTGATAAAAAAACAGTAAAACTGTCTCATTTTGCAATCAAACCTAACTTCCAAAGACAAGGCATAGGTAGTCGGACTATTCAAGAGTTAGTCAAAATGATCCAATTTCATATGCCAAAAATTAAGTCTATTATCCTAGAGATCTATTCCAAAATTCCAAGTCATTATCAATTCTATGAAAGATTTGGATTCTCTCAAATAGGAGAAAAACATATCCGAGGGGAAACAATTTTAATTCTTTCTAAACCAGTTTGATTTAACCATAGGTTTTGCCAGCTATAAGTAGAGAAGAATCTGGAAGAAATTAAATCTCATTCTTGGGTATTAATTAAAC
>JBHLPG010000297.1:0-4968 GCA_048939725.1 Promethearchaeota archaeon
AAACTACTAACAAAGGTAATAAAGCCTGTTATCATTATGAGATTATCTTTTCTTCAAAATGAAATATATAAATCTCTTAATTCCAAATTTAGAGTCAGCAGGACAAGGTAGTATACGCTTATGAATTGATAAGACATCATTTAACACATAGTAATGGACATTTTAAAAAAGCCCATACAACAACGAAGTGAGTATCTTACTTGTTCTGGTCGAATTAAAAAGCGGTATATAAAATTGGAACACCATCAAACGATTTATGAAATAAATACTCGAGTATGGCTAGAAGATTTTCGGAAAAAAACTGGGGAAGATTTACTTCTTTTAAAAATCCCTGATGAATATTGGTATGAATTATTAGAAAAAAAATTTGATTGGATATGGCTGATGGGGATATGGAAACACTCTCCTCTGACAATGGGAGATTTAAAACGCCATCCTGGATTAAAAAAAGAATTCACAGAGGCTTTCCCTAATTGGAAATCTGAAGACGTTATTGGATCTCCATACTCAATTGTAGAATATGAACTGAATCCACTATTAGGAGACCCGAACGATCTCAAAACTCTCAAGGAGAAACTGAATCAGATGGGGGTGAAGTTAATGGTAGATTTTGTACCAAACCATTTCGGAAAAGCATCCCCAATAGTTAAGACCAATCCAGATTTATTTATCTCTTCGCAAGAGACGCCTAAAGAGAATTTAAGCTTGTTTGTACAGATTGAAACAAATCAAGGTTTGCGTTGGGTGGCTTTTGGGAAAGATCCCTATTTTCCACCTTGGGATGATACATTTCAACTCGACTACTTCAATCCCGACACCCGTAAATATATGGTAGATATTCTTTTCCAGATAGCAGACCAATCTGATGGTATTCGTTGCGATATGGCAATGCTATGCTTGAATGAGATAGTTTCGAGAACTTGGGGTTGGTATTTCAAAGATAAGGGTATCAAACAACCTCAAACTGAATTTTGGAACGAAGCAATATCTAATGTGAAGAGAATTCACCCTGAATTCGTTTTTCTTGCAGAAGTTTATTGGGATTTAAACTGGCAACTCCTACAATTAGGATTCGATTACACTTATGACAAGCAATTATATGATCGTTTAATACATAGTTCACCAAACTATGTCCGAGAACATCTCTGGGCAGATATTGATTACCAAAGAAAAAGCCTAAGATTCATTGAAAACCACGATGAAAGACGAGCAAACGAATATTTTGGAAAAAAGAAGTCTCTTGCTGCAGCTGTAATCTCAAGTACTATTCCTGGCTTGTGTTTATACCACCAAGGACAATTTGAAGGGTATAAGTTGAAAATACCTGTACAACTACGTCAGAAAACGTTTGAACATTCCGATAAAGAAATCCAGCTTTTTTATAATCTCTTACTAACGTTTACTGACCATAGTGCCTTTAAAGAGGGAGAATGGACTTTAATCAATAGCTCGGAAGCTTGGGAAGAAAATGACTCGTGGCAAAATCTCCTTTCGTGGCAGTGGGTTGATAAAAGAACTGAAGAATTTAGGTTGATAGTTGTCAATTATGCTTCTAATCAATCCCAAGGAAGAGTTTTCCCGATTTTACCAATATCCTTGCAAAAAATGAAAGATTTAGCACTTATAGATTTCTTAACTAAGGATGAATTTACTAGAAATGTCAAAATGTTAAATAATCAAGGATTATACATTGATCTTCGACCCTACCAAAGTCATTTATTTATCGTTAAATGAGAATTACTTCAAATAGCTTCAAGTGATATGAAGATATGATTCCAAATTTTACCTCATTTCATACCATGATTAAACCCTATGGCTCAATTTGCAACCTAAGATGCCAATATTGTTATTATCTTGCTAAGAAAGAACTGTATCCCAATAGTAATTGCAAAATGAATTATGAAACTTTAGAAAAGTTTACTCAACAATACATTGAAGCTCAAGAAGTGCCTGAAATCACTTTCAGCTGGCAGGGAGGGGAGCCTACATTGATGGGTATTGAATTTTATGAAAGGGCAATCCAGTACCAAAAAAAATACAATAGAAAGGGGATAAGAATTCAAAATAATCTGCAAACCAATGGAACTTTACTCACAGAAGACTGGGCGCGTTTTTTTAAGAAACACAACTTTTTAATCGGAATTAGTATTGATGGGCCCTCAGATTTAAACGATGAATATCGAGTTGATAACAAGGGAAACCCCACTTCTGATCAAGTACTATCTGGACTTGCTAATCTTAAAAAACATGAAGTAGAGTTCAATATTCTGGCCTGTGTCCATGCTGCGAATGAAAAATATCCATTAGAAGTATATAAATACCTAAAAAATGATTTAGAAGCAACTTTCGTCCAATTTATCCCTGTAGTTGAACTAAATAATGACACGAAAGTTGCTGACTTCTCAGTTAGTGGAAGACACTATGGTTCTTTCTTACAAGAAATCTTTGAGGAATGGGTTAAACATGATGTAGGGAGGATATTTATTCAAATATTTGAGGTTGCATTAGCTGCATGGTTAAATTTGCCTTTGAATTTATGTATTCTGGCACCAACCTGTGGAAATGCTTTAGCTTTAGAACATAATGGAGACATTTATGCCTGTGATCATTTTGTAAAACCACAACACTTTCGTGGCAATTTATTACAAGATCATCTTAGAGAAATCGTAAATTCACCCGTTCAAAAAGAATTCGGTATTAATAAATCTTTACTACTCCATCCCAAGTGTCAGCAATGCGAAGTGAGGTTTGTTTGTAATGGTGGATGCCCAAGAAACCGATTTCTTTCAACTGAGGAAGGAAACTCAGGATTAAATTATTTATGTGACGGTTACAAGACATTTTTTTCTCACATCGATCCTTATATGAAGTACATGGCAGATCAAATAAGGAGAAATAGACCTGCTTCTAGTATTATGGATTACTTAAGAGAAAATCCAATAAGTTGATGCTAATGAGTAAAGAATCTGAATCCCATCCAAATTTTTTATTTATCATCACCCACGACACTGGAGACCTGTTTGGTTCTTATACTAAAGGAGTTGAAACCCCAAACCTTGATCAATTAGCAGATTCTGGGGTGTTATTTACAAATCACTATTGCACTGCTCCTCAGTGTTCTCCTTCTCGGGGGAGTATTCTCACAGGGCAATTACCTCATACCCATGGATTGATAGGATTGACAAATTATGGTTGGAATTTAAACTCAGAACACACCATACCCAAAGAACTGGCCAAACACGGTTATTCAACGCATCTAATAGGATTACAGCATGAACATGAAAACCCAAGCGAACTAGGTTATCAAAATATCTCTGATCGTAGCGTTATGCCATGGGTAGACAATATCACACCTCAAGTTGTCGAATTTTTAATAAATGTTAATCAAGGGAAAATACAGCAACCTTTCCATTGTTCTATTGGCTTTTTTGATACGCATAGGCCTTTTATTTTTCCTAATAATATTCCTAAAATTTCAGAGAAGGAGGTCATTATCCCTAAATATTTACCAGATACTCCTGAAGTGAGATCAGAACTTGCTGATCTTTATTCCTCAATTAAAACAGTTGATCGAGGTATTGGCAGGATTCTTGAAACTTTAAGAAATTGTTCGTTTTTTGAAGATACAATAGTCATTTTCACAGTTGATCATGGACCTGCACTTCCTCGGGCGAAATGTACATTGTATGACCCTGGAATTAGGACTGCTCTTATTATTAGTTGGCCAGGTAAGATTAAACGAGGAAAAAGGCAGAAAGAACTCTTATCTAACATTGATTTATTCCCAACAATTCTAGATTTAAGTGGAATTTCGATTCCTGAACAAATCCAAGGACAAAGCTTCACAAATCTTCTCCTGAATGAAAAATATGACGAACAGGAATATATTTTTGCTGAATTGACGTATCATGATATTGGTTATAATCCTATAAGGGCAATTAGAACAAAAGAATGGAAATTTATCAAAAATTTTACCCCGCTTGACTTTCTATTTGAAATTCCAGACGATGTTATTGAGAGCCCCTCCGCAAAGGCATGGTTGAATCAACATCCTGAATACTATTCTCCAAGACCTAAAGAGGAATTATATAATTTAATAAATGATCCAATGGAACAAATAAATCTAGCTGAAGACCTTCAATATAAGACGATCAAACTTGAATTAGAAAAGAAACTTATGACATGGCTAAAATTGTCAAATGATCCGATATTAAAAGAAAATTCTCATTTAACTGACGTGAAATGGAGAAAAGAAAAAGGATGAAAAAATCTGTTTTAGTTATCCTATGGTTTATAAGGCAAAGAAATATAATTACAGTGAATATAGGGATCAGCTAAAATGCCAAATATTGAACAATTTGAATATAAGAAAGGCACGAGAACAGTAGTAAGGTCTAAAGATATTGAGGCCCAACAACAGTGGATAGATGGCCAACTAAATTATATTCAAAAGGTTGAGACTTATAATAAACTGATCAAAAAGGTCTTTATCTGCCACAAATGTGGAAAAAGGATCTCTAATCCTCGTTGGGTTCATAGGAAGGCAAATAAGGCTCCTCAAATAAACTATTTTCATTCCAAACGTCAATGTAATCCCCATTTTGTTAGAACCTGTCTTAATTGTGGAAAAGACTTCCGTATAAATCGGAAGAATCAGAAACTCTGTTCTAAAAAATGTTCAGTTAAATATATGACCAGTCCAATTCTTATTAGGCGCTGTGCAAATTGTGGGAAGGAATTCAAGGTTCGTCTAATTGAGAACAAACAGAATGATGACAAGTATTGCCTAACTTGTCGAGATTAAACCTCTCTAGTTTTAATGCCGTTTATGTCTCTTAATGGCCTTTTCTATATGAATCCTCCCCTCCTCGGTCAAAAAATAAGCTGAGATGTTTTCTTTTTGTATTAACCCTTCTTCAAGCAACTCATTAATTGAGTATACTAGTGATTCTCTATCATAGGAATAAT
>JBHLPG010000298.1:0-4963 GCA_048939725.1 Promethearchaeota archaeon
TATATTGTCAATTGATAATTTGCCTTTTCTGAATTCCTGAGAACAATCGTATAATTTGCTCTTCCTACTTCAACTTGAAAGTAATGATATAAATCTTGGATGTGATGTCCTGTACTATCTCCTTGCTTTGTACCCCCAAAAAAGGTATGAGGGATATTACAAGAAAGGTTTTGAGGAGGAAATTGGTTTACTTCAATTGCACAACTGGAATTAGAGCTTTTTCCTTTAAGAAAAATGTAATAAGAACCACTTGGAAGATAAAAACGACAACATTCGGTTGAACTATCAACCGGATTAATAAGATAGCTTCCACCAATATACCCCTCTGAGCTTAGTACCTGCATATCTATGTCACCCGAAAATACTTGACAAGTGAATTCATAGATTGTCTCTTGCCAAATTCGTATTCGGAATAATTTTCCTTCAGCTTGGGTAAGAGAAAACTCATCGGTTTGATCTCCTAAAGAAAATCGAGGAGGGTCTGGTTGGACATTATAATAACCTTGATACCAGTATAGTTCTAGAAATTCATCCCATTGTGAATCCCTTGGCCAATCCATTCCTTCAAATACACCAATCTGATTCACATAATTATTCAACATGGAAGATGGCTCGTATCCATAAGTATATGGTAAGAAGATGCTTATACCCCGAGCAGCTCCCTGATAAAACCTGTGTTGCCAATTATATGCCACTAATTGTTCTAAAAAGTACACAAGTTCATCAGCAACTCTTTTGAGGGGTTCATAATTAATGAAAGATTTTATTTTCTCAATAAAAGTAATTAAATCTACGAAATCCCCTCCAAAAAAGTCGCGACAAGTTTTTCTTATCCATACGAACAATGCTTCATAACCTAATTCAGTTATGACATAAGTCAGTTTATTTGTAAAATTATTGATATAGGGTATAAGGTAAGGAATTAGAGATTCGTTAATAACAGATAAGCAATTTGTGCCCCCTGAATCGTATTCATTTTCATATGTGTCAACCATTAATCGACATAACTCAATTGCAGTCATTTCAGGGGTATCCAGCAGCCCACGAATAATAGGTTCATATTCATAGCCATAAGTTACATCTTCTGTTGCTATAAAATACTTACACAAATTCCGTAACTCCCAGGCAACCTCTAGCGTGTTCATATTACATGCATCCATAGAAATTACGTCAATTTCAGTTCCATAGGTACTAGTGGAATTTGTGATGGCATATTGAATGCTATTCAGTGATAATCCCATACTTTCATCATTAACATCTGTTTCATCGGCACACATACCATTAGCTCCCCAACCATGATTCCATAGATCCAAACAGTAATTTTCAGCAGGATAATTTCTAAAGCAGAAATTAAGGAAATTATTGAGAGTGGTAGGATTACCCATATCTACTTCTCCTAAGTCTTCTAATAGAATGGAATCAAATTCAACTGCTGACTGATCTTCCGAGGCTAAATAATAACGGCTGCCACTCCAATTCCCATGACTATCGTCATATCCAGGTATCCTGTCGAACAAAATAATAACATTAATTTTGGAATTTCCCCCTCCACCACGTTCAATTTCTTCCATATTTTGAACAGCATCTCCTTCTATATCATTGTCGCCATCCAGATACAACATAAAAGTCCAGGATTTTCCAGGAGTAGAATTATCAAGGGACTGGTCTTCTTTTCTTTCAAGGTCACCTCCCAAATTCTGCGAGGTGGATTTATCACCTTTTAGTTTTGTCAAAGATGTATTGGCTAAAAAGGTAGTATTAATGACATAAAAAAGTAAGAATGAACTTATTAAAATTATAACAAGACTAAAAACCAATATTTTCTGATTTAGCAAACTTCAGTTCACCTAAATTATACTGTTATCTCTACTCGAAGATTCATCTGTTATTATTATTCTTTTTTCGTTTATTTGAAAAATCGGTTAAGGGGAGGTAGTAAAGATGGGATTCTCATTTGAAATAATAGAAATTGTATTTTAAAATCTTGAGATCAATGCATACAAGGTTTCTTACTAAGGATTGTTTCTAAGTTTTCTAGTGTTTCTTCTTCCAAATTTATATCACATACACCAGCGTTCTCTCACTTTATTGAGTTTCGAAACACTCATGATATTTAATGAAATTGACGGGGGAGTCCCTATATGATTTTCTAAAAATGATCTTAATGTTATCAATCTAACACAACAATGAGCTTTTCAATGAAACCTTTATCCTTCTACAAAACCAAATTTCAGGATTGTGATACGCACCATAATGGAAGTTTCTAGAAGATGCAGATAATCCTCACACCAGGCTTGAAAAAACTGTACCCTGAATCTATATTTGGCAGCTTAATTGTAAAAGAAGTTCCTAATAAAAAACAACACGAAGCATTAGAAACGCGAAAACGAGAATTAGAAAGACGGATCCGAGAAGATTCAGGAGAAGTAAAAGACTTTGAGATGATTCACTATTACAATAGCTATTTCAAGATGTGGAAAAAGACATACACATACCCTATTGAGTACCAGATAAACACAATAAGGAAAGGGAGACAATTACCACAAGTTTCAGTGTTAGTGGATAGTATGTATATTGCAGAGCTCAATAATATGCTTTTAACTTCTGGACATGATCTTGATACCATCCAAGGGGATCTTGCGTTTGATGTTGCAAGGGGAAATGAGCAATATTTGAAAATTAATGGTAAAGAACAGGATTTAAAGAAAGGGGATATTTTTCTCAAAGATGACGAAGGAATTCTCGCTTGCATCCTATTTGGTCCTGCTAGAAGAACTTCTATTTCAACAAAAACGAAAAATGCTGTGTACTTTGCTTGGTGCCCTCAAACAATCAATGAAGCCCAAGTCAAAACACACTTGAACGAGATTTTAAGGAATGTTGAGAAAGTGTATCCAACTGTTACATCTGAGGTTTATATAACCCATCCTTGATTATATGATCAGAGAAGATGAGATCAATGGTAGAAAAGTACCCATTTATTCCCTATCACCTCCAAACTTATTCTGAAGAGGAGATGACCAAAAGATCTCTTGAAATGGTTAATTTAGTCAGTTCTCGGAGATCCATTAGAGATTTTTCAGATAAACCGTTTCCTCAAGTTATATTAGAAAATATTATCAGAACTGCTGGTACGGCTCCATCAGGTGCCAACAAGCAACCTTGGACATTTGTGGTTGTTAGTGATTCTGTTTTGAAACGTAAGATTCGAGAAGCGGCAGAGTTAGAAGAAAAAGAGTTTTATGAACACAAAATTTCAGATGAATGGCGTGAAGACTTAGCTCCATTGGGTACTAGTTGGGAAAAATCCTTTTTAGAAATCGCTCCTTATTTGATAGTAGTCTTTCAACAAAAATATCGTTTGGGTGAAAATAACATTAAACAAATGAATTATTATGTGACAAAAAGTGTCGGAATTGCTGTTGGAATGCTTATTCTTGCCATTCATAATGCAGGTTTAGCAACTTTAACACATACACCTATTAGCATGAATTTTCTACGAGATCTCCTAGGTCGGCCCAAAAATGAGAAAGCGTTTGTTATTATGCATGTTGGATATCCAAAAGAAAACGTTAGAGTACCAGATATAAAGAGAAAATCTCTTTCTGAGATTTTAATTTGGAGCTAAATAATTGGCAAAGATGAATATTGAAAATACTCAAGATGTTGAAAATCTTCTAAGGATGTACCATGCTTCAGCTGCCTTAGGTACAGCACTAGAGCTGGGTCTGTTCTGGCAGCTTGCTGAAAAACCACTTGAAACGAATGACATCTCTCAAAAATACAACATTCCATATGATCGTTGTAAGTATTGGTTGGCGCTCCTACGTGAGTTACGTTTGTTAGATTACCAAGACGAAAAGTATTCCCCCTCTTCTCTCACACGTACAGCTATCCTAGAAGCCTATAGTCAAGAAACTTGGTCATTTCTAGCCCAAGAAATACGAGAGAGATACCCCACGATCATTAATCTCCCATTAAACATTACTCATCCCACCTCGGTGTGGGAAGCTCAGAATATCACACCTCCTAACTATATCACACAAATGAAGAATGACGCTACACGAGCGGAACGATTCACTCGAATGTTGTATGAGCTTCACCTCTCATTAGGTTCTAGAATTGCAGAAAAATTAGATTTTACAGGCATAAAAAGCTTAATGGATCTAGGAGGTGGATCTGGAGTGGTTTCATTTGCAATATTAGCTCGAAATCCCAATCTAAGCGCAGTAGTAGTAGACATTGAGAATGTATGCACTGTTGGTAAAGAAATAGCTAGCAGAACCCAGGTTGCAGATCGAATTTCTTATCATGCTGCGGATTTTGTCCAAGATAACCTCCCCAGTGGCTTTGATATGGTTCTGGAATGTGACGTCGGGATTTATACAGAGGACCTATTTCAAAAAGTGTGGAGTTCCCTGAACAAAGGAGGAAAATTTGTGATTGTCACAAATACCAATGAACAGGGAGCATGGGTAGCCCATGAGGAAAGTAAACCCTCTCTCTTCTGGTACTTGAGTGTTTTCTCAGAATCTTTAACCGTACCAAAATTCTCTTTATCCTCTTTTAACGATGTTAAAACTCATCTCCTTAATTCAGGATTCCATGATATCTTAGAACAGGTACAAGAGGATGGTACTGTCATTTTTCACGCTACCAAGTAGTTCGTGAACGTCATATGATTATAGAAGAGTATAATGCCAAAACTTTAATGCGAAAAAGTTCACCCTCTCTCTTCTCTTGGTCTGAACACTATCTTAATCCTTATCAGGGATGTTATCATGATTGTCAATATTGTGATGGTAAATCTGAAGCTTATCATATGCATGAGGACTTTGGTAATCGCATTCGGGTCAAAAAGAATGCTCCTCACCTACTTGAGCAATTCTTGAAAAAGCAGGGGTTATCTGCAAAGCATTCAACTTTAGATAGTCATTTAAAACTTGGAAAGAGACATTCAAAT
>JBHLPG010000299.1:0-4957 GCA_048939725.1 Promethearchaeota archaeon
AATATTTGTTAGGAATATCGAGCGGGACAATTGAATCCATCATCGTTGAATATCTGCATAAACAAGGATTAAATATTATTGATGACATCCTTGGTTGGCGTCCTGGATTTGAAAAAGGGAAAGATCATTTTAATTATGTTAAAGCAAAATACAAGCTATCTAGCTCGAATATTGTGTTTATTGGAGACTCCTTGAACGATGCTAAAAGAGCTAGATCAGAAAGCATTCCTTTTATTGGAAGAAAAGGGATGTTTCATGAAGAAGATTTTAAGAAAATAATTCAAAAAACTCCAGTTATTTCGTCGTTATTAGAAGTTAAAGGAGTTCTCAAGACCTGGGAGAATTTATATTGAATCTTAACTCGAAATATGTCACTGGTCTTATTGTTATCTTAGTTGCTGGTATCGGATTATTTTCTCCCATTGGAATAATATTTGGTTCTCTAATCCTAGATGATAGCGTTTTAAATGCCTTTCCCTATCTTATATTGGGAGTCGTTACGATAGCAGTTGGTATCATGTTCCTCGTTTTATTATTTTCCCCTGAACGAATTAGAGGATTCCAAGCTGAATATGAAGCATCCCCCGATTTAACACATTTTAAAGTTGTTAAAACTTTTCCAAAAAGAGGACCTGAACTTCCAGAAGTTCCTGAAGTTGGTTATTGTAGCGCTTGTGGTAAAAAGGTATTCAAGCCATTTCAGTGTGCAAAATGTGGACAAATTCTCTGTGGGAAACATTATCTTTCTGGTAGTCATGATTGTAGAGGGGAGGCATAATTGGTTCAAAAACCCGATTGGGAACAGGAATTCACTAAAAAAAGTATTCTAGATAGACTCCATCTATCTGTTCAAGAAATATCTGAATTGGGAATCGGCTGGATAATCACTAGTTTTGTAATTCTATATCTTTATGGAATGATTGAGGAGATTCTTCAAACAAGAAGAATTCCAAGTATAGTATTGATCTACTTGTTTATTTGGGGGATATGTTTTTTTGCTCACGAGCTATCCCATAAATTTATTGCCATTAGATATGGGGCAAGAGCTTACTATAGACTAAGTAAAGAGGCGCTAATATTTACACTAGTGAGTGTAATAATAGGTTTCCCAATTCTAGCCACTGGTGCAGTTTTTTGGTGGGGAGAGGCTACAGCATCTCAAGGTATTCGCGGTAGAGTATCTGCTTCTGGCCCGATAATAAATTTCATACTTGCAGGCGGTTTCCTTCTTGTAGAAGGAATAGGATTACTTCTTGAAATTCCCTTACTATTACTAATCGGGATTGTGGGAGTTTGGTTGAATGTATTCATCGGAGTATTCAATCTCCTCCCTATTGGAGTTCTTGATGGGGCGAAAGTACTCGCATGGGATCCAAAAATATGGATCTCGTTAATTGGAAGTTTACTTATTATTGGCTTTTTTGGAGGAGGTTTTATTCCCTTCCTCGGATCCTTCTTATAGATAAAATTATTGAATTGGAGGGAAAATATCTCCTAGACGTGAAGATAACATAAACGTGATGACACTATTAAGATTAATACTATCTAATCCTGAAGGTGGTTCTCTATGTTCCTCAAAAAACTTCTTTTGAAACTTCTTAAACTCTTTCTCAAATAATTGCCCAGTTTCTTTATCAAATAAGAAGATTGTAAAAATATTGGAATCCCCGCCTTGACCCCTATTTTGAAAATAACTGATTTGACTCTCAACTAGATGATCATAAACAGTCTTTAAGATTTCTCGGAACGTAACGAGAATATTATGCATACGAATGATTGCTTTTTCTCTCTCTTCATCTAATAATTGATCAAAAGTTTCATTAGTTATCAAAGTATCTAGATTAATGACTTCTGGATTCAAGGCCCAGAATTTCACCTGTAAATTTCCTTTAGCTTCGGTTTTAGAAACATATACTAAATTAGCCTCTAGTAACTTCTCTAAGTTTCGAGTAATGGTAGAAATGTTCTTTTTTATCATTTTTGCTAATTGTCCAGCCGTTAGCTCTGAATAAAAGACCAAATGCATTGAGATTTGGCTAATTGTTGGATTATCAAATAATTCGAGAATTTTTGAGGTATCTGAAGTGGACATATGATCACATCTTAGAAAATTAAGCATTTAGTATGATTGCAAAAGGTATATAAATAGCTGACGTTTGCATTTATGCAAGCACTTGCAAAAATGAAAACAGATAAAAATTATGTTTTCAAATGATGTAAACGGAATGAAGAAAAGATGGGGCAAGAATATCAGAGTAAAATAGTTGAAATTGCACAAATCCAAGATTTTTCTAAGGGTATTATCATCATTGGAATCTTAATTGGTTTAGTTATGAACTGGTTGACATTATATTTGAACGTTGTTCTTGGGCTCATGTCTGTTGGCATTTCCGCTTTTGTTGTCCTCCTATTTACTAAAATTTTTCTACGAGAAAAAGCAACATCACACAATCTTGCATTAGTATCCATAGCTTATGGAGCAACGAGTTCAGCTGAAGCAAGTATTGGGCTTCTCTTTCTCATATGGTTATATAATAACGCCTCTTCGTTTGGATTCGAAAACTTTAATCCTCCAAGTTGGCTTTTACCCAGTTCATCAGTCATTGCAGATAGAATTGTACTCACAAAAGAGTGGATTGCCCCATTATTTATCCATTATTTTCTCATGCTTATCCCTGGAATTTCTGGATTAATTCTTGGTATTTATTTAGCTCCTAAATTCATCAACAACGAGGAAGAATACCCTTTCCCAGGTACCATTCAACGAGTGAAAACAGTTGAAGTGCTAATAACTAATCAAACCTCAAAAATAAGTCTATTCAAAAGATTCTGCTTCTTGGGCTTTACCATTGCTTTAATCACTTTATTTTTCCCTGTAATTGATTTCTCGAATACTAGTAGTGGTTGGTTATTTGGAATAATGCTTGGAACGATAGGAGTTACAATGTTTTCTGTAGGATTCGTGATCAATAATCCTAAAATATCAGTACCAGCAGGAATATCATCTCTTTTGCTATATACCGTCGTAACTCCATTGATAATCAATATCGATGATTTTCAAAGTCAAATAACACAAGGTAACTTCACCAATGACTTTTTTGGCTTATATTCATATTTATTACAGCATAAATATCTATCCTTTCTGATAGGATTCATTATCTCTGCAGTAATCATATCTCCTTTCATATTTTCTCAGATTAAGAGAATAAAAACAAAGTTAGGAAATAAAGCTGACACTATTACACTATCTTCAGATACATCTCCAAAATATAGAACGGAATTTGAAGATATGATACCAGCCAAAAGTGAAGATGAAGAAAAGGATTCAGCTCAAGAAAAAGAAAATTTATCATTATTTCAGAGGCTTAGTACTTCAGTCGGGAAAAGAGAATTAATTATTTTTATCTCTTATACTGCAGTTTTGGTTATATCAACTATTTTCATCATTACGCTTAATATTCTTCCTTCAACAGATTTCACATTAGTTCTCCTCCTCCTTATGTGGATTATGGTTTTAGGATCATTTATTCAGGGTTATATCACAGTATCAACTATTGCTAAAGCATCAGCTGCTGTAACTGTCCCTTTTATATTTGACAATATACCACTTTTTCTTGTTGGGGCTAGGGGTTTGACTCCATATATTGCTACGCCAAAAGCTGAAGTAGGAGAAACAATTGGTATGGTTTCTACTTTGAAATTCGGCCAACAAATGAAGATAAGTCAGAAAAACACTATTTTAGCTTTTCTAGCTGGTTATATTGTAGCAGTTTTAGTCACACCGTTTTTTACATTATTCCTATGGAAAACATTAGGAATTGGAAATGTAAATTTCCCTGCTCCAGCCTTTCCAATTTTTCTTGCTTTGATTGGGCCATTTGCAGCTGGATCAATTGATGTTTTCTTAAATATCCCTGAAATGTTATTCGGAGGAATATTAGCATTATTTTTTCCTACAATTGGATTATCAGTTGCAATTGGCATGTTCTTTCCTCCCCATATGGCAATTTGCCTTAGTTTAGGTGGAATTATGGCAATAATCACAGAGAAGAAGAAAGGTAAGGAATGGATGAAAGATAAAGGACAGATAATAGCTACTGCGATCTATGTAGGAGCAACTTTAACAGTTCCAGTCTTAATTCTCTTAAATTTATTCTGATTAAGTTCATTCAAGAAATCGATAAAGAGGTGTAAAAAATGACCAAATACCCTAAAGAGAGAGATATCTTAGAGTTAAAACCTGAAATTACTCAAAAAATTGACATACTAATTGAGAAAGGATTGTATCTCGATTACGTTGATTTTCTTGAGGGAGCAATAGAAGCCCAATTCAATCTCCATGAAGCGGCTTTTCATGAAGTAGTCAAGAAAAAAGACTTTGTTATCGGACTAGCTCATTATTCTGCAAAGGAATTAGAAGCAATAGTTGCCAGAGGGGAAAAACTTGAACTTAAAGTCTTAGGTGGGCTTAAATTCTCAGATGATATCACTCCAACCCTGATTGAACAGTCAATCGATAAAATAAATCTTGCAGGTATTCTCAAAGCTCCTATTGAAGTAAAAACGGTTCTTAATAAAAAACGGTTCACCATTTTAGGTCGAAGATATTCTGACTTCAAAAGATTGGAAAGTTGATCTTAGATAATTTATTCGATAATTGAAGACCAAGGATACCGTTCGCTAATTTCTTGAAGCAAACGATTAACTTTTCGCTCTTCAAAAGTGTCTCGATAACACAAACACAGAACTAGACCGCCTCGAGTCCTTTTAAATCTTTGATACATTGTCTTAACTGTGTTAACCACATCGTAGACAATCATTAGATTTGCTTGGGGGATATCAATATCACGCTCCCCTACAGCTGTCATCACTAAAACTGCTTTGTTATTCTCTCTTTTAAAGTCATTTAAAACCTCAATTTTCTTGCGAACTTGGCCAGTGATAAGAAAAGAAGCTA
>JBHLPG010000300.1:0-4915 GCA_048939725.1 Promethearchaeota archaeon
AGAGAGTATCTGTATTATTAAAGATACAGCAGCAGCAGACGGTACCTGTAACTTGGGTAGCACATCCATTGGTGGAGCAATATTTCCTGGAGTTAGATAGATTTCTGAAGACCCAATTGATCCTCCTAACAATTGGCTGCCTGTTAATTGAGAGAGAAAATTCAATCCAGTAAGATGTTGGATCTGAATTCCTTTTCTCCTTTCTCTCACTTGACGAATATTTGTCACACGTAGGCTTTTGCCCAATGCTATTGCTAAAGGGACTCCAAGTCGTAAAACAGATCCCCCACCAATTGTTCCATCAATTTCTACAATTTCACTCATGTAAACAGCAAAACTCCAATAGAATATCGTTGAATCCTAAATTAAATAAGATAGATTACTGATAATTCAATTTACTAATTAAATTGAGAGAGTTCATTGAAAATAATAAAAACTTACTAATAAATCATGGAAAATTATAATTATTCAAATGTAACAGGGAACCATAAATGAGAATCACCTTGGGTTGAATTAATCATGCCAAAGAAAAAGAAAGTATCGTTTTTTGAAGAGAAAACTGATCAGGATGTAAAACCTGAAGGTTCTTATCCTCCCGGTACAACCGAGGAAATCCCAATAGGTTCAACCCCTCAAATCCCCTCTGGAAACATTGACCAAATGACTCTGATGACTCAAATGATGCAAACAATGCAGTCAATGATGAGTGCAGGAGCAATGCCTGGTCAATGGGACAGTTCTAGTCCCTTTCAACAAACTGAAGAAATAGCTGAAGCTGTTCCTCACGATATTATCATACCAAAAACCTTAGAAAGAGGCATAGTTGTTCAAAAAGGATTGAATGTACATCCACTTTATTCAAAACTGTTCTTAAACGAGGATAATACACTTTTGGGTGGGATTCCTAAGGGTTGTACCATTACACTTACTGGACCAGCATATAGCGGCAAAACAAGATCAGCACTAGAAATGATAGTGAATGCAGTCATGAATGGCATCAAAACAGCCTATGTTGTTGCAGAGGAAGGATTTTTTGATGATAAAGACTCAGGCAGAAATGATTTGTTCTCTCGATTTTTGAAGATCGCTGAAGCAATCTCAGGGTTATCAGAAAGGGAATTTAGAAAAAAATATGATGAACAGTATGTTGTGATTCCTAACCAATATCATAAAGGAAAAACCTGGGAAGAGTTCATCCGCGATTATCGGTATGCAGTTGAAGAGCTCAAATGCAAATTTACTATTATTGACTCCATCAATATGTTAGATCCTTCAAAATTAAACACTGTCGATAACCTTAACGCGTTAAAGACTTATAATCATGAAAAAGGAATTACGTGTGTTGTTATAGGTCAAGTCAAAGATACTGGCCAACCACAAGGTGGAGAAGCCTTATTTCATACTAGTGAGGTAGCCCTACACATTTCGGAGAAATCAATGACATCAAAAGCACAAGCAGAACTCTGGGGCTCTGATTATCGTGATAAAATAACCATCATAAATGCTCGATCCAAAGTATGTTACACATTAGATTTTCCAGTGAAAATTACGTTCGATGAAAATGGTATGATCCGTGCAGACCCAACACAGCCCAATACGCACGATATTCCAGCCAAATTTTGGGAATAAAGACTACAATGATACTTTCATCCTATAAACGATCCGCTATCGAATCGAATGAAGAGTTTGCCAACCTAATTTCAGAAATCAAGCATATTATTAATCTCAATAAACTAGATGATAGTTCATATTTTGAACTAGCCAATACTTACCAACTACCTTTACATATCGTTTATTTAATTCTATACTCCTTCAAAAAGGATCAAAAGCTTTTATTAACAGATCTCTCATCAGTGAGTTTCTATGCGATTTGTCGGGATATATTGACGCCTTATAAGAATAAGGCTTTTACATTTCGTAATCTCTTCAATTTACGGTATCCTTATCTTAAAAATACTGATGAACGATTAGAATGGTACTTGAAACATGATAATGGCTTGACTTTAACGCAGAAAATCAGTCTTCTTGAGGGGGAAACAAGTTTCAATCGAATTGGAATCGGACGCACCCGTTTTGAACAAGCTTTGAGAAGAATAAACATCGAAGCCACTCATAAAAAAGTAGAAGAAAGAAGATTAGGGGAGGCATATGGCGAATGGCCAGCAGCGGTATCCACTTTCATTAAGAAGGAACGGGGAGATTTAACTGCAGCTGAAGTATTAGCTGTTGGTGATGCATTAGCTGAGGACTCAAGAACCTCCATTAAAATAGCTGTGTTTTCAGAACTGTTAAGGCGTATGGGAAAAATTGAAGTTTATTTCTTAGCTTCTCAAGTGAATAGATTTCATGACCATGTCTCTAGAACATCGAGTTTGGTCCGCGCTTTCTCAAAAGCCTTTAACATTGATTATAAGATGCTAGAACGACTCATATCCATGCACTCATTTACTGACATCGCAGAACTAGTCCAAAACAACAAACAACTCACACAATTTGAACGATTATTACCCTTTCGTCCTTTCAAGCCCATGCTAGCTGCAAAATGGGAAAAACAACCACGATTTCCAGTCTATGCGGAAGCAAAATATGATGGTGTAAGGCTATTAATACACAAACTTGGGAATAAAATTGGATGCTTCTCTAGAAGAAGAAAAGATTATACCCCCAAATATCCCGTAATAACTCGATTATTAAACCTCATCCCTGCTTATTCTGTTATACTAGACGGAGAAATCACAGCACAACAATGGACAGTAGAAGGACCAAGATATTTGAACGTATATGAGCTCCATGAAGCGGTAAAACACGGAATGGAATCAGTACGACCAATCTATGTGATTTTTGATGTTTTATTTCTCAATGGGGTTGAAACTATTAAGTTGCCTTATGAACAACGATTAAAGATCCGTCATCAATTATTTAAGGCAATCAAAGCTCGAGGCTCTATCCCTGGGTTAGAAGTCCGAGAAGTACAAACTGTCTATGCAAAGGATAACGGAGAACTGATCAGGGCCTATAATAACTTTATTGATACAAAACATGAAGGAGCGATTGTTAAATTCCCAAAAGGGCTATATGATTTAGGAAAGCGTTCAAAATCTTGGTATAAACTTAAACCAAAAGAAACCTTAGATGTAACAATCACAGGAATCATTCCCTTGCAAGAAAATGGGCGGTTGAGAGTGTGGGGATTAAGGTATGCAGTGAAACGCGAAGAAGGTTATACCAATCTGGGTATGATTCGTGGATTAGATCTACGCGCAGGTTCAAGATTAGCTGAACTAATTCTCAATAATGGTTTAATTCCTCCTGACGCGCAACTAATGGATTTAAGACCAGATATTGGATCACCTGGCCGATTTACGCAAGTTAAAGAAAGCTGGGGATTAGCTGTAGAACCTAAAATTGTGATTACAATTGATAGTTTAGGGATTGTGAGGCGAGAGGACAAATTCTCTTTGCGTAACGCTCGATTTTTGTATATCAGAGAAGATATGGATGTGGAGGACATTTCTGACTGGAATGATGTATATCAGTACTATATGAAAGCAAATCCATAAACGGTTTGTATATTTTCATATTGTAAAAAGCCCTTTTTTTCCCCATTAGGTAATCCCAAAACGTTGCGTGAAATTAAATAATAATTTACCAGTAAAAATATCTATATTTTATGTACAAATAGAGTATCCTAGTGTGAGAGCTAATGCCCAGAATAATACCTTATATCAAGTATTTCTTTATCCGATCGCAAAAAATTAGTATTGAGTCAATACCAGATGGGTCAGTCATTGATATTGGAGGAGGGGGAGAAGGGGTTATCGCGCAAATAGGAAATGAAAGAATTACCGCTGTCGATAAACATCAAAGCGAAATCGATGAGGCAAAACCTAACGCTCCTAAAGCAAACTGGATTCTGATGGATGCTTCTGCTCTTTCCTATGCTGATGATTATTTTGACAATGCCACGGCATTTTTCAGTGGAATGTATATGTCCGTGGAGACTTTCGAATTAGTATGTAAGGAAGTGTATCGGGTTTTAAAAAATAAGGGAGAATTTTGGATTTGGGACGCAAATATATCTGCTAACCAAAATTTATTTCTCATACGATTACACATCACCTTACCCAATGGTAAAAAAATTAAAACAGGATATGGTACAAGAAGAAAGAATCAAAATATCTCAGATATAATTCAAAAACTCGTCGAAGCCAAATTTCACATTGATTGGACTGAGAATCATGGAAAATGGTTCTTCATGAAAGCAGTCAAAAAGCAGTAGTAAAAGGAAACTTGTAATCCAATAATCTTGTATCGGTACGGCCTTACAATGACCCTATTTGATCCAGGTTTAATAGGTAACTTAGAATTGCGAAACCGTTTTGTAAGGTCTGCAACTGGAGAATTAGCTGCCAACAAAAATGGTACAATAACATCTTTTTATTTTCCTTTGTTTACGAATCTGGCAAAGGGAGAAATCGGTCTAATTATTGGAGGGGATCTTTACGTATTAGATGAAGGAAAAATAAGTAATAGATTGGCAGGAATTTCTCATGATTATCATATAGCGGGTCATAAACAATTAACTCAAACAGTCCATGAAGCTTGTACAGGAAGTAAACTTGCTGCTCAATTAAACCATGGTGGAGCTCATTCCATTAGTGTTAATCATACCAACAGATTTGAGACTTCTTATATTCTACAATTGGGAGAAGAAGATATTGAGGAGATAATTATTGGATTTCGAGATGCCGCCATTCGCACTAAGAGGGCAGGATACGATTTAATACAACTACATGCTGCTCATGGATACTTAATTAATCAATTTCTGTCTAGAAGAATAAATTTGAGAACTGATTCTTGGGGAGGATCACTCGAAAATCGCGCCCAGGTGTTTTTATCAGTCTTTACTGAGGTA
>JBHLPG010000301.1:0-4904 GCA_048939725.1 Promethearchaeota archaeon
TAATCATGAAATCCTAGTTTCTTCCAGAATGAGGAAGACTCATGATTGGTCGGTACAATACTTAATTCCACTCTTTCTAAACCTAATCTCTTGAACCATTTAAGAGTTTCCTGCCACAATCTCTTTCCGATCCCCTCTCTTCTATGCTCCAAAGTTACAAACATATCATAAATAGAACCATGCCTTTCTAGGAAATAAACTGGTGGATAAAGATCAATTTTGGCAATCGTATATCCTAAGATTTGATTATCATTGATTGCTACGAATATTCTTGCATCATCAGAATTAATCAAATCTTTGATAAAAGTTTTAAAATTAATATGTCCATCACTTCTCCTAGTGAAAAAGGAATCTATTTTTGAATGATGATCAGTAAGTTTCTTCCAGAGTTCCGCAATCTCAGTGATATCTTTTTCAGTTGCTTGAGCAATCTTAATAAAAAAACACTTTAATTTTTAATTACTGTATAAAATACCATTTAGACTATGATTCGTGAATCTCTTTTTTTAAGGATAAGTTTGGTTAATAGATTAAAGATTTTCTGAACATTTTCACCATTTTTAGAACTACACTCCACAAAACCATCTGCTCCTTTGTTCAATGCTAACCTCATCGCCTTTTTTGTAGAAACTTCTTTTAGATGAACTAAATCAGTTTTACCCCCTACAAAAATGATTGGCAAATCATAATCAATCTCTTTTTCTACAATTTCAAACCAATCATCTACATGAGCGAGTGAACCATAATTTGTGATATCATACATAAAAACTGCTCCATTAGCACCTCTAATATAAGATGGAAAAAGAAACCTAAATCGTTCTTCTCCAGCAAAATCCCAGATTTGAAGTTTTACCATCTCTCCATCTATTTCAATAGGTTTAAGGTGGAAATCAACACCTAAAGTCATAGTAATATCTTGCTTAAATAGATTCGTTAAAAATCTTTGAGTTAGAGTAGTTTTTCCTGTCTGTGAATCGCCAAAAATGACAATCTTAAATGTGGAAGTGTATGACAAACCCAAATACCCAATTATTTTAATTGTTTTACCTAATTCTATAGGTTTTTAACTGGTGTTAAGTATAAATATACTTTTTGACTTTAAAAAATTTTACATTAAATTCAAATTACCAATATCTACAAAATAATAAAAAAGATTAATTAAACATCATTTTTTGGAAGTTTCTCTATTGAATTGACTTATGGAAAAACTTCTCACCTCACGAAACATTTAAATCTTAATAAAGTGAGTATATAATTTAACTCACGAAACCCACTTAAATGTAAAAATCTAATAAGTTAATGTGATTAGATTGATAAAAAAAAAAAAAGTAAATTCAATTGAAGTATTTTTATTAATATCTTTGGTTTTGGTAAACCTTTCAACCTTTATATACCCCTATTATAAGCAAAAGCAAATACTCCCTGATATGGAATTTTTAAGGAATAATGCACATGATCCGAATGCGTTCATCTCGGTTTGGGATACAAACAATACTGGGGTTAGCGATAACAATCAAGTATTATTACCCTTGCAATGGAATGGGATATATAATTTTTCAGTTGATTGGGGTGACAAGAGCAATGACACGATCACAATCTGGGATCAACCCGAGGTTAACCACACTTATGCTTTTGAGGGAATTTACACCATTAATATCACAGGAACGATTATAGGCTGGCAGTTTAATAATGGGGGAGATCGATTAAAGATACTTGAAATTAAGCAATGGGGGTGCTTACGATTAGGAAATTCGGGGAATTATTTTTACGGATGCTCTAATTTAAAACTCACTGCTATAGATAATTTGAATTTAACGGGAACAACCAATTTATATCGAGCCTTTTTCGAATGTATGAACCTTGGCAGTAGTGGTAATGTAAATGGCTGGGATGTCTCGAAGGTTACAAACATGGCTTTAATGTTCTGTTCTGCTTTTTCGTTCAACCAGCCCATCGGTAGCTGGAATGTTTCACGTGTAACAGATATGGGAGGTATGTTCGGTGCGGCTGAATCATTCAACCAATCTATCGGCAACTGGAATGTCTCGAGTGTAACAAATATGAGAGGTATGTTCGGTGGGGCTTATTTATTCAACCAGCCCATCGGTAACTGGAATGTCTCTAGCGTGACAGATATGAGTTATATGTTCGAAAGTGCAAGATCATTCAATCAGCCCATCGGTACCTGGAATGTCTCGAACGTTACAGATATGGCTTTTATGTTCAGTGGGGCTTACTTATTCAACCAACCTATCGACAACTGGGATGTCTCAAGCGTTACAAGCATGGAGAAAATGTTCTATGCGGCCTTTTCATTTAACCAGTCTATTAGTACTTGGAATGTCTCTAGCGTGATAAACATGAATACAATGTTCTGTGACTCTTACTCTTTCAACCAACCTATCGGCAATTGGGATGTCTCGAATGTTATAAACATGGCTCTTATGTTCTATGGGGCATTTTCATTTAACCAATCTATCAATAATTGGAATGTCTCTAGCGTGACAGATATGAGTTATATGTTCCGTGAAGCATCTTCGTTTAACCAACCTATCGGGAGTTGGAATGTCTCGAGTGTTACAAACATGTATACAATGTTCCGTGAAGCATCTTCGTTTAATCAATCTCTCGGAAATTGGAATGTCTCGAGCGTAACAGATATGAGAGGTATGTTCGATAGAGCAACTTCATTCAACCAACCTCTAGGGAGTTGGAATATCTCGAGCATAACAGATATGAGTTATATGTTCTATTATGCATCTTCCTTCAACCAACCCATCGGTAGCTGGAATGTCTCACGTGTAACGAATATGAGGTATATGTTCTCTGGGGCTACTTCCTTCAATCAACCCATCGGTAGCTGGAATGTCTCACGAGTAACTGATATGAGGTATGTGTTCTCTGGGGCTACTTCATTTAACCAGCCACTCGGTAGCTGGAATGTTTCAAACGTGCTAGATATGACGGCTGTATTCCAAGGTGCCTCCTCCTTCAACCAGCCCATCGGTAGCTGGAATGTTTCAAATGTGCTAGATATGACGGCTATATTCCAGGGTGCCTCCTCCTTCAACCAGCCCATCGGTAGCTGGAATGTTTCAAACGTGCTAGATATGACGGCTATGTTCCAAGGTGCCTCCTCCTTCAACCAGCCACTCGTTAGCTGGAAAGTCTCATGTGTGACAGACATGAATTATATGTTCTCTGGGGCTACTTCATTTAACCAGCCACTCGGCAATTGGGATGTCTCGAGTGTAACAGACATGAGTTATATGTTCAATTTTGCACAGTCCTTCAACCAACCCATCGATGGTTGGAATGTCTCGACTGTAATAAATATGTACAATATGTTCTATGGAATTACACTATCAACACCTAATTATGATAATTTATTATTAGGTTGGTCGCAATTAACTTTGCAAACAGGTGTAAACTTTCATGCAGGGTATTCCAAATATAGTATTGATGCCATGGAGGCAAGACAAGCGATCATTACTAATTTTGTGTGGAATATAACAGATGGAGGATTAGTAGCGCCTTTAACTATCATTAGTCCCAATGAATTGAGCTCGTGGGAGATCAATACAGCTCAATATATATATTGGAATTCAACGGGAAGTATATCAAATGTGAGAATTGAACTCTATATCGATGGTGCATTCGTTATGGAAATTACTTCAAACACACCTAATAATGGTGAGTTTTACTGGTTTGTCTCTTCAGAACTTATGGATTCTACACAATATCAAATTAAAATCATTGATGTATTGAATTCCACAAACTATGACTTTAGTGAGTACTTTGAGATTTTCCACCCTGCGATTACGATTACTGCTCCTGATAGCGAGAATTCTTGGGAGACAAACACATCTGAAGAGATTGCCTGGACCTCAATAGGTACTATTTCTAATGTAAAAATCGAACTCTACAAGGAGGGTGTGTTTGTAATGGAAATCGTTGCAAGTACTCCCAATGATGGTTCTTACACGTGGATTATACCCTCGGGACTCGAAAATTCTACACAATATCAAATTAAAATCAGCGATGTGTCGAATTCCGCAACCTGTAATTTCAGCAAGTATTTTGAAATTTTCCATTCTACAATTACGATTATCATTCCTGATAGTGCGAGTTCTTGGGAAACAAACACATCTGAAGAGATTACATGGACCTCAATAGGTACTATTTTCTATGTAAAAATCGAATTCTACAAGGAGGGTGTGTTTGCGATGGAAATCGTTGCAAGTACTCCCAATGATGGTTCTTACACGTGGACTATACCCTCAGGACTCGAAGATTCCACACAATATCAAATCAAAATCAGTGATGTGTCGAATTCCGCAAATTATGACTTTAGCGATAATTTCGAGATAAAAAAACCATCTAAGGGTCCATCAGGTATTCCGGGTTATAATTTAATGTTGATGGTCGCTACTTTAGGTATCGCTATTGCCCTAGTGATCAAGAAAAAGCATAAAATAAAACATCAAATCTAAATCCTTCCTTTTTTGATTTATTACGCTAATTCCTTTAAAATTTATAACAATGCTTTGATTACCGTCCTATTATTAATTTTTAAATAAATTTTGAAAAATAATTTTTTAAAATCCTAATCTTTTTGCAGTTCATCTTTAGAAATTTTAAGTAATCTTGCTAAAAGTTTACGAGCTCCTTCTTTTGAAAGATTTTGATTCTGGTTTCCACATTTTGGTGAATAGATACAACATCCACACCCCTCAGAACAGCTACAGCAATCTAATAATTCAAATGTCAAACAAAATAACTCATCTAACTTTTGATATAATAATTCTGATATACCAATACCACCTCTATATGCATCATAAATATAAATAATTGGTTCTTGCTTAATGGGATCAAAATCAATCGAAACACCGCCTAAATCCCAC
>JBHLPG010000052.1:0-19763 GCA_048939725.1 Promethearchaeota archaeon
GATGATTTTAACTGGGATCAGCATATTATATCAAGGGTTTGGACGAGTACTGTATCCAGCTGCGTTAGATGAAGGTACATTAGCTATAACCATTGCACTAGTTTCAATTATCCTCTGTGGAGCATTATATTTCTATCAACGATTTTCAGGGTATTATAACAAAAGTCTAGCTATACTTGCTCAATCAGAAGATAGTAAAAACCATGTTTTGAACGCAATCCTTGTTCTGATTGCCATTATAGCTAGTTTTGGGAATATATTTATAGTGGATGGCTTAGTAGGATGCTTTATTGGATTTATAATTCTTCGGGGATCTTATGAAATCTATGTAGACTTAAAAGCTCAGTCCCAAGGAGAAATTATCGAATATGAAAAATATAAACTAGGAGTTTGGAAGCGTTACGATAACTTACAAAACAAAGTCCTTGACCTTTGGATCTTATATTTTGTCGATAAGAACGTTGATACTCTAAAAGCTTTGGAAAGTAAGTTTGATGAAACATTTCAACCTATAGTAATTGGAGACAGGGAACAAGTAGAGGTATGGAAATCTCCTCAACAAAAAGAGCATTTGGGAGCAAGAATTCAGGATTTAAAAGAAACTGGTTTTTTAAGAGAAGAAAATCAGATTCTTCAAATCACAGAGGAGGGAGAATCAAAACTTAAAGGTGAAATTAATAAGATAGAAAAAAAAACCACTAGCCGCCGTAGAACTAAAAGACATGAAAAATAGATAAAAAAATTGTCCGAATAACATTTTAAAATTGTCCATGACGGCCTTCGCCACTAATACATTTATTGATTCCTTCTTTTGCCTCTTTGAGTGAAATTAAACCGTGATTGAATTCATTACTCAAAGCTTTCTCCCAATCAAGATTGAACTGTTCATATGAAGACAGTCTGTCTTCTCTAAGACAAGTTTGAGGTTTTCAACATCAATTCCCATAATCTTTGACCTCCCAAGATCGAAGAATGATTAAATTATTTCTTTCAAATTCGTCAAAAAAGAGTCATTTTCTTCTTTTGAACCAACTGCCACTCTTATAAATCCTGGAAGCCATCGATCTGAAAGATCTAAAACGAGTATGTCCTTTTCTAAAAGCTTTACTCCTATATCAGGAATCTTAGTATTTATGAGTAAAAAGTTGGTAGTACTTGGATAGACTTCAAGTCCTATCCTCTTTATCTCTTGGCTTACTCTCTCTTTTTCCGTTTGGATCAAGTCAAGATTTTTTTCGATATATCCAGGATTTTTCATTGCTGCTATTGCTGAATATATTCCAACTTGTGAAAGCATTATCGAAATGGTAGCAAATTTATCTAAAAAGGTCTTCCCTCCAATAATATATCCGATTCTAACTCCAGCTAATCCAAATGCTTTCGAGATTGATCTTCCGATAGCAAGATTTGGATACTCTTGAACCAAATCTGAGTAAGTAATCTTAGTGAATTCAAAATAGGCCTCATCAATAAGCAGAAGTGCGTTTTTATTATCAAGAATCGTTTTAACCAAATTCTCATCCAATAAAATTTTCCCTGTGGGATTATTAGGATTATCAATAATAATCAATGCGGGTTCATTTAGCTCATTGATTAAACGATCCGCGTTCAAGGTGAAATCTGGGGGATTTAAGGGAATAATACTCAAATTTTTAGCAAATTGTTGGGCTGCGTAAAATGTTGGAAGAAACGTGGGGTAAACCATTATGATCTTCCTCTCGTGTGCAAACATATGTACAATCTCTCTTAACAAAAGGTCCGTACCAGGATATGGAATTATGTGATCTTCAGGCACTCCTGAGTATTCCGCTAGAAGTTTTTGAAGTAAATCTCGATCCTCGGGAAAATTATATCGGTTCACTACCGATAGTCCTTTCTCTCCTGCTTGTATTATCTCTTTTGGTGGAAGATAGGGTATTTCATTTAAATTCAACCGAATTTTCATTTTTCCCACGCTTAGTTCTTTTTAAGTCTCAATATTTTTCCAGGTAGTTTCTCAGTTTGTTTTTCGTCCTCTACCACGAGTTCACCGTTGATGATGACATGTTTTATTCCTACAGGAAATTGATGTGGATTCTCGTAAGTTGCGCGATCAATCACTTCATTGGGATCCAGTACAACAATATCTGCCCACATATTTTCGCGAATAATTCCACGATAATGAAGCCCCAACTTTTGGGCGGGAAAACTCGTCATCTTACGGATTGCATCTTCCAAGGTCAATAAGCCCTCTTCTCGGACATACTTTCCTAATACTCGTGGGTATGTCCCATAGAATCGTGGATGCGGTTTACCATGACCGAGGATACCAGTCGGAGCTACTCCCCAACCATCCGTACCGATCATAGCATATTTACTCGTCATTATTCGTCGAATTTCTTCCTCATCCATACCCTCACATACAATAGACACCTCACCCTTTTCTTCTCGGATTAAGTCTAGTGCTGTTGTTATATCGTCTGGATTATCTTTAAGTTTAGTTATCTCCCTGATACTTTTTCCTTCAACAGCTCTCCACCGATCCGTTTTAACCGATGAAATATATATATTTTCTCCCCCCAAGGCCATCAAATTTTCCCAACCTTGGATTCCCTGGGTGATATCGTTTTTAATTCTTTCTAGTGTATCAGAATCTTCTAATCGTTCGAAAATTTTCTCGATTCCACCAATATGAACCCAGGGTGGAAGGATCGTAATGAGAGATGTCATACTTCTATTATAAGGGTACTGGTCACAAGTAATATTCAAACCTTTTTCATTTGCTTTTGCCATAAGATGCAAAGTCTCTTTACTTTTTCCCCAGTTCAATTGACCAGACACTTTGTGATGGGCCACCTGCCCACCAGAACAACCTGATTTTCCAACAATTTGGATTAATTCTTCAACTGCTTTAACTACAGTCGCTCCCTCACCTCGAATATGTGAAAAGTAGAGGCCTCCATATTCTGCCACTACTTTGGCTAATTCAATAATTTCTTCAGTGCTAGCATAAACTTGAGGCGTATAGATTAAACCTGTGCTCATTCCAAAAGCACCTGACTTCATCGCTTCGTGGACATACATTTTCATTTGGTTAAGTTCTTCAGAAGTGGGTGGCCGATCTTCAAACCCAGGCCCTCCAGCTATACGGACGGTTCCAAACCCAACAAGAGGAACAATATTAATAGGACAACATACCTTCTCTATTGCTTCAAGATACTCGGTAAAAGTGTACCAGGAGATTTTTAACTTTTCTCCGGGTGGTGAGAAAAGGTTCGCCAATTTCTCAAACATTTCTAATTTATCTGGATTTATGGGTGCAAGTGATTCTCCGCAGTTTCCTATTACTGTGGTAGTTATACCCTGTCGAACTGTTGACTCTAGACGAGGATCAAAGGGGATAGCAAAGTCAGAGTGACTATGGGGATCAATAAATCCAGGTGCAACAACAAAACCATCAGCATTGATATTTCTCTCTGTTTTTTCTTTATATAGTCTGTCAATTTTAGTTATTTTTCCATTACGAATACCCACATCAGCATGATACCAGGGATTTCCTGTTCCATCAATGATTTTACAATTCTTTATAATCAAGTCATATTCCATTTCATACACCGACAGATTTGAAACATTTTCCCAACCAAGAAGGAATACAATAATCTTAAGATTCTCCCCCATATTGAAATGATTTAGCACAAGAAGTTAGAGTTATGCTATTCCAAGATATGCTTCTTTAACATGTTCATTATTTGATAATTCCTTACTAGTCCCCTCTAATTCTATCCTACCGTCTTCAAGGAGATAACCTCGATCACATATTTCTAATGCAATACTCGCGTCCTGTTCTACTAGTAAAATTGTTGTCCCAGCTTTTTGGATTTGTCTGATTGCTTCAACAATATCACGTTTAACCATAGGGGCTAAACCTAAACTAGGTTCATCTAAAAGAAGTAATTTGGGATTCCCCATAAGAGAACGGCCGATTGCTATCATTTGTTGCTCTCCGCCAGAAAAAACACCAGCTTCTTCGTCAAGACGCTCCTCAAGAAAGGGAAATAATTTTAAGACCCATTCCATTGTTTTTTCAACTTCTTCTCTTTTCTTAATGGCATAGGCTCCCAGTTTAAGATTGTCTCTTACAGATGACTCTGTGAACAGTCTTCGCCTCTCAGGACAATGAATAATACCAAGTTCTACAATCTTGTGAGGTTTAAGCGATTTGTTCCTGCCAAGCATACGAAACTGGGATTTAGTTGACTCTGCAATGAGCTTTCCTTCAAAAAAAATCTTACCATGTTCGAGCTCAGCAAGACCTGAAATTGCCCGAAGGAGGGTCGTTTTTCCTGTGCCATTAGGTCCAATAATAGCAACTAGCTCCCCTGTTTCTACTGTAAGAGAGACTGATGCGAGTACAATAGCGCGTCCATAATGCACGCTTGCTCCTTGAAGTTCAAGTAAATGTGCTTGTGATGATTCAGACATATTCTTTCGCCTCTGTTCCTAGATAAGCAGCAATCACTTCTTTGTTATTTGCAATCTCCTTGGGAGAACCTTCACCGATTAATCTGCCTTGGTGGAGTACTAAAACCTTTTCTACGAGCTTCATTAATATCTTAAGTTTATGTTCAACTATTATTATAGTCATACCTTTTTCGTGAGCCTCTTTTATCAGTCGTTGAATTCGGAAAGATTCTTCGAAGCTAAGCCCAGAAAACGGTTCATCTAATAGAAACACGCGTGGTTGGGTTGCCATTGATCGTGCAAAGTCTAATCTTTTCAGATCTCCGTGAGGAAGTATGAATGCTGGGTAATTCTTTTTCTCTGCTAAGTCCACAGTTATTAAAGACCAGATAGCTTTGTTTCTGAGTGCGGAAGATTTTGAAAAGAAGTTCCTGGGAATATGAGGTATCATAGCGTTTTCTAAAGCGTCTAACATTCTGAATGGGCGTACTAACTGGAATGTCCTAGCAATACCAAGTTTCGCTATCTTGTAAGGAGACCATCCAGTAATATTTTTACCATTAAACATAATTTCTCCACTTGTAGGTTTGATAAATCCAGTTAATAGGTTGAATAGCGTAGTTTTACCAGCTCCGTTAGGACCAATGCAGCCAACAATGTCACCAGACTTCACAGAAAAGCTAACTTGATTTACAGCTTTTAATCCTTCAAAATGTTTACTAAGATTCTTAACATCAATAATAGTTTCTCTAGAGTTGGAAGCTCTAACTTGGGAAGTATTAGTCACCACTATCATTACTCCTTTTAATCAGGTTCATATCGTCCTACACTGGGCCATACACCCCAATATCTGAGCCTAAGCCTTTTGAACATTTTAGGAAGGTAATATGCAAAAGGAATCCCAACAATACCATAGATGAGGAATTTTGCTCTCATAATTGTTGTTCCAGATAGATCCAATCCCATTAATCCCTCAAGTATGAAGAAACCAGCAATTTCACCAATAAAGAAGACAACTATGACTGGAATAGTTAATATAAGTAAGCCCAAGAGGCTTATAAACAATAATATATTCTCAAGAGAAATAGGTCCTCCGAGATATGTTGTATCATACCCTCCAATCATAATACCTATCATATCAAATTTACCAACAAGGGATAAAATTGCAGAGACTGAAATAGTCACTAGATCGCCAAGGAGGGTTCCTGCTTGTTCGCTACTAGGAAGAACGTGTTCTGAAAGTAATTTTACTCCAAAACCATTAGTACTGCTAGGTATAGCTGTCCAAGCAAACGCCATCATGATACCTGTAATAAAAGCTCTTTTTTGTTCTTTTGTTGCCCGTGCTAAACCAAAGGGCAAGTAACGAAGAGTAATGATCAGGATTAGGCCAAAAGCAAGAATATCAAATCCTGGAACATCACTTGCAGGAAAAATTGAATCTAAAAAAAGCTCTGACAGAAGTGTAAGTAAGAATGCTCCTATTACACCTCCAACGATTGAACCAATCCCTCCAATAACAACATACATTATTACACCAAAGGAGATCGTAGAACCAAAAAAAGGATCAGGGTTTACTACTCGAATCATAGGATGTTGAGCATACAGACAACCCGCAATTCCTGCAAAAAAAGCACTAATAGAGAAGGCTAGAATCTTGTAAAAAGAGAGATTAATACCAAGAGACTCTGCAGCTTCTTCATCCTCCCGAATTGAATTAAATATTAGGCCTATCCTTGAATAGGCTATTAGCATTAACATACCAATAGCAATTAAAAAGACCAGCATTGCAAAGATAAAGAAATTAAGCGCATCAATCTCACGATTAGGATTTGTTTTGATAATAAGAGCTCCAATCATAGGCATACCGTATTCTGCACCTGTTATTTCTGGCGGAGCCGTTTTTACAATTTGTAATGCAATTAAGGGAAGTATCAAGGTCACTAAAGCGAGATAAGGGCCTTTTAGACGTAGAGCAACTATCCCAATTAATACAGCAAGCACTACTGAACAAAGCGATCCCAATATCATGCCAACGATGGGATCAAATGGAAGTATAGGACTCAAGAAAGAGTTATTTATGAGGTAACTAAATTCGGACGATAAATAGAAAGCTAAATAAGCAGAAAGTCCCCAGAAGATTGCATGACCAAAGCTCATCTGCCCAGAGTATCCAACTAGGATATCCCAAGATGCTGCAACTATTGCTAAAATTGCGCAGAGAGCTAGAATCTTGAGTAAGTAAGTATTGCCTGGAACTAAGCCTATATTGCGGCCAAGCTTATAGATATCACTTACAATTGGGATTGGTGGAAATCTTTGTACACCAAGATCATCTGTTACGATCAGTGGTGAGGGTGGGTATAATAGATCAATCCACATCTGTAGCCACTCTGGTAAACCTTTTGGTACTGGTGCTTCAAAGATGAATGGAATCAAGACAACTATAAGAAATCCCATTATGTAATAGCCACGATCCCTAATACCCTCCCATAAATCTTCAGCTAACTCTTTCCAGTCCATTATTCATGCTCCTCCTCAATTCCAAGTAATCCTTCTGGTTTTAAGATCATCACGATGAAAACTATGACAAAAGGGAGAAGGATAGAGAAATTTGATAAAGCCGGAATAACAATAAAACCAGGTATGATCGGGACTGAACTCATGGTTGTAGTGACTAGGACTTCAGTGAAACTAAATATGAAAGCCCCCAAAACGGTTCCAGGAAGGCTGCCCATACCTCCTAGTGTTACAATGGCTATAGCCATTATAAGCACGGTCCACCCCATAAATGGACTCCATTGAGGTTTAGCAGCGTAAGGTGATGTAAGTATTGCAGCAAATGCAACTAATGCCATTCCTAGTCCACTCACGACCGCTGTTATTTTTCGAATATTGATCCCAGCAAGTGCAGCTGCTTCTTCATCTTGAGCAACAGCTCGTAAAGCCCTTCCCATTTTGGTGTGCCAAATAAATATATACAGAAGAACAGTCGCAATTATACAAAATATCATTGAAACAAGCCTAAGAAATGATATGTTCACTCCGAATAATGAAAAATCGAGGCCTCGTGACACAATAGATGGAAGTGAACGAAATTCACCACCAAAGAGAATAAATTGACCTCTTTCTGGGAAATAAATCAGCTGAACTAGACTTTGAAGAAAGAGAGCTACTGCAAATGTAACGATCAGGACATTGACAACTGACATTCTAACTTTTTCTATGATGTACCGATCGACAATCATGGCTAAACAAGCAGTCAAGATCACCGCTAGTATCATTAATGCTAGATATACGACCGATATACCGATTAAAGATCCAAATAAAGGACCGATTTGAGGTATTTGTGTAATTATTGGTCCAACAAGTAAATCGAGTAAAATAATTAATGGAATCCCCAATCCAAGTACGAGTGCACCGATTGCCACTCTTTGTTTCGGAAGTTCTAAGAACCACGCTGCTAGACAAATAACAAGAACAGTCAGTCCAATGTAGAAACTTTCTACAAGTTTTATTCCAAGAATGATGACACCTACTACAGATATTATTGGAGAAGCTAGTATAAGAATAAATTCACGCTTTTCAAACACAGTTTTCAGGAACACCAATATAATGACCGCAAGTATAATTGGGAGCAGGATTAGAGCCAATAGTAGTAATCTGTCGATGTCATCGGCTACATTCCATGCTGGGTCGATTTTCACCGTTTTCAGTAAGAAAAACATGATATACGCGCCAAAAACGTAATATCCGCCAAGAGAAAGCTTAAACTGTTTTGCAACACCTAGAATGAGGCTGAAACCCAAAGATAGAACCGAATAGAGAGTACCTAGGATGATACAACTCAAAATCAACTCTATAGCAGTAGTTGGATCATCTCTCAAAAACATAAATGAAATACATGATGTAAAAAAGATAACTGAACCTACAATCAGCCATCTTTCCTTGTGCAAGAATTCAAACGATGTAGTTTTGGATTGACCCATCATAACAAGTAATTCTCCTTTTATATGTGTGAAATAAGTAATTGGTAAAGCGAGTTATCAAAGTTGTTGTATGTACTTATTCAGTATTTATTTAATGAATTGGTCACATTACCTCTTAGTTTGAGAATCATATTCGTCTCAAATCTAAGATATGAAAATATAAAAAAAAGAAGGGGGAAATTAGAGCTAGCGTTTATAGCGTGGCTTTCGTTTATTCCTTCTGAACAACAGTACTGAAGTTGTCAAAACAAGGATAACAAATGGCAATACAAATCCTGGAACCTCTACTGTTGTCTCTGAAGTTTCAGTTGTAGCTGAGGTTGGTGTTGTTGTTTCTGTCTCAGTTGGTTCTGGTTCTGGTGTCCATCCATGCTTGGATTGGTCAAATGTGGTCCAGTTCAAAGCAAGCGACATATTATCTGGATAATGACCGTAAGTACTGTAGTAGTGAGAAGCATTGTCGAAAAACGTATCTTGTGAAATATCAAACGTAGGATTACCAGTTAAAGCTGCCCATTGAGCATTATACATAGCCCATTTTGTAAAGCAACGTGTGGGGCTCCAACCAGTATATGATTCGGGTAATTTTGGATTAGCGCTTGGAGAATCTCCAACAAAGGGAACCAACCATGGCCATAAGCCGTAAGTTGCATATGGTTCTGGCATTCCAATAGCTGCACAGAATGCAGGATCTGCAGTTTTAAACCAATAAGGATTATTATATGCGAGAGTATCTGGGAAAGCTGTGCCTCCATAGATTGTTACCTGTTTTCCACCTTCCTGCCACTGTTTGAACATGGCAGCTGGCCAATTCCAAATTGGATCGCCACTTGTATTATAAATACCACCTGTTGCTGTTGTTTCACCCAAGGCATAAGGAGGAAGAAGAGCACTAGCAGCAAATGTATCATGGACAGAAGCATTATTGTACAGTTCACCCGCTCCAGGGATTACTATATAATAACCATGTTCATCAACACCCACTTGAGGCCCACGTTCATCTGTAAACTTAATCCTACCCCTAGGGCCGTACCAATCAGTGTTAATCAGTTCAGCTTGAATGTCCTCGGATGCGGATGCGGGATTATAAGCATTGGTTTCATATGCTCTTTCTAGTGCCTCCTTAATTATATAGACAGCATCATAGGCTCCCCAGGCGGTATAGGATGCACTTTTTCCAGCAAACTCCTTATAAGCAGCTCTGAAAGCCTCTGTTGTGTTTGTTAAAATCAGATCAGGGGATGTTTGCATTACAATCTCACCATAAGGAGCTCCTTCAGTCGCGTCCCATATGGTTTCGATCTGAGACTCAACATTTGAACCTGCCATTATGATAGGTTTTTTACCATCACTTTGCAACTCTTTGTTTAAGGCTGCCCAAGCTTCCGTGGCATATCTGCCGACAGGACCAGAGAAGATGGTCAAGAGGGCATTCGGTTTATGCGTTTCATAGCCTGCTTTAAGAGCTGCGTAAACTGCATCATATGTTGCTTCTACTGAGACTGCTATGTCATTTTCTATGTATAATTCAGGTGTTCCTGCAGCAGTCATCGCGGCATCACCAGGAAATTGTTGTGTATAACCCGTAGCAGATAAACCATATAGCGGAAGAGCAGCGTGAAGTGATCTAGCCATTTTCACGGCCCACTGATTGTCTTCCCGAAAGATTGTGATATTCTCTACACCATAATGTGGACCTAGTGTCCAGGCATAATAAGCAGCCATTACATAGAAAAGTCCGGTGCCATTACCAGGCATAGCTCTCCAATAATAGGGACTGATCAATGGTACTGTTGCGCCCACACCTATAAAAGGTATATCTACGTGGCCTCCCAATTGTAGTGCTTGCATAACTTCTGTACGGAATCCTCCAAGCATTGCTACGACCTCATCCTCATCACGGAGTTTTGTATAGGATAAAGCAGCAGTAGATGGATCAGGAAAACCTGTTGTTCCAGAAGTTGACTCTTTATATAGTTTCAAGTTATAAGCAGTGCCTCCACAAATGACTCCTCCAGCATCATTAATTTCTTTTACTGCTAGTTCAGCAGCAAAATTACAGTCAATACCTGGAGTTATCGCCATCGGCGCAAGTGAGCCGATTGGAATCTCATCCACTTGAGTTTTAGCTAATGCGAGATTTGGTAATAGCGATATAAGCATACAGGAAATCACTGCAACTACTAGTAGCGTTCTTTTGGTTTTCATTTCTATTCACATTATTACATTTTATTTTATTTCAATCAATTTGGTTTGAATAATGAAAAAAAAGAGATGTTTATTTCAAACAGTTCTATATGCGTTTTTTCATTTAATTATAAGTCTTCCGTCAAATGAAAATGGAAAGACCTAATTGAAATGAATACAAAAAATATGCATTATGATCACTAAGTAAGCAATTGATAGGATATCTTTTAAATCCTCTGTTTATATGTTTATTAGTCGTTCTGTTTTCCATTTTTAATTTAGAAGATTATATATCTTTCAATTCTATTCACACGTTATTTCTTTGAATATTGATTTATTTTGGGTTTGAATAAAAGCAGTTTGTTATATGTACTCCAACCTAAATATTTAAAGTGATAAACTAGTTTTGTTAATTAAGAGATTATGACGGAAATTGAAAAAATTCATGAAGTAAAAGTTTTTATTTTTAGAGGATTGACTATTGCTACAATATAAAAAATAAGATAAAAAGTGTAGAAATCACAAAAAATCCGCTAAAATTAAGAATTAGAACCATAGGATGTATTTAAGAAGGTTTCCATATCAGGTGGAAAGATAAAATGGAACAAATCGATTTAACTGAAAAACCTTGGCTGAAAAGCTGGCCAGAAGAAATTCCCAATACTCTTGAATATCCAGATGACTTTCCAATCTATCAATTTTTGAAGGAAGCAGCAGAATTATACCCAGATAATGTTGCAACAATCTTTTTTGACAAGAAAATGAAATATGGAGAGCTCTGGGATAAAGTATTACGTTTTGCGAGTTCACTTCATAAATTAGGGGTGAAAAAGGGAGATAGAATAGGAATTTATTTACCCAATTGCCCTCAATTTGTTATTGCCTTTTTTGCTATTAATCGACTTGGAGCAATGATTGTACCGTTTAACACGCAATATGTGGATCATGAGTTAGAATATCAAATTAATGACTCTGGGGCACGAATTATTATATGTGTTGATATCGTCTATAAGAGAGTTCGGAGACTTCGTGATAAGAAAATAATTGATCTTGATCACATCATTGTGACCTCTCTCAGAGATGAGATGTCATTTACTAAAAGGTGGCTAGGCACCCTTTTCGGTAAAGTTCCGCTTAGTCGTAGAGTTCATCCTGAAGATTTGTCTTTCAAGAAGATGATTGCAGCTGGCGATCCTAAGGCCGTTCCAGATATACAAATCAACCTTAAAGAAGATTTAGCTCTCATACAGTATACTGGTGGCACAACAGGAATAAGCAAAGGCGCAATGCTCACACATTACAATATCGTGAGTAATCAGCTGCAATTAACGAGTGTTATGTATCCACCTGTCAATCAAGGCGAGGAATGTTTTATCTGTGCTCTCCCATTATTTCATATATTCGCGTTGAATTGCATTATGCTCGCAGCTATTAATGCAGCCTCGCCAATGATTTTAATTACAGATCCTTTGGCTGGCAGGCCAATGTTACAAGACCTGCTTGAAACTCTCTATAAATACAAACCAACTTTCTTTCACGCAGTTCCTTCGATGTATGTGGGTCTTCTTTTCCATAAAGATATCAAGGATTACGATCTAACTTCCATTCGGGCCTGTCTTTCTGGTGCTGCTCCATTACCTGAACAAGTAATGTATAACTTTGAAGAATTAACAGGAGCTAACGTTGTAGAGGGTTATGGGCTAACAGAAACGAGTCCTGTGACACATGTAAACCCTCTAGTACCAGGATTAAAACGTCCAGGCAGTATTGGACTTCCGATCGCGGATACTGAAGTAAAAATCTATGATCCCAAGGAGGGAGGTCAAAACACGGAACTCCCTCAAGGTGAAGAGGGAGAAATCGGCATACGAGGCCCACAAGTGATGAAAGGGTATTGGGAGAAAGTTGAAGAAACAAAAAAAGCGTTCAACGACGAAGGTTATTTTTTAACTGGTGATATCGGATATATTGATGAGGATGGTTTCTTTTTCATTACAGGCCGAAAGAAAGATATGATTGACGTCAGTGGTCTCAAAGTTTACCCTCGAGAAGTTGAGGAAGAGATTATTGAACATCCCGCTGTTCAAGAGGTAGCTATTGTTGGCATTCCTCATCCGATTCGTGGAGAGACGGTCAAAGCTTTCGTTGTATTGCAGGATGACGAGACTGCATCCGAAGAAGAGATTATTGAATTTTGTAAAGGGCGCATTGCTCGATATAAGATTCCTCGGCATGTTCAGTTCATTGATGAGCTACCCAAAAGCGCGATTGGAAAGGTTCTTCATCGTGAACTTCGTGATATAGAATGGAAAAAGGCGGGGCGCAAGAAGTCAATTGATGGTTAAAGCTAGAATGGGAGGGGGACTTTGGTTTTTCCACTAGGTTACTTTTTTTTAATCTAGTAACAGCTAGGAAGCTAAATATATCGAGTTAAAACAGATTTTAGGTATTACAATTTGTGAGATTAAAGGTATCTTAATCTTAAGAGAAAAATTCTTAATTAAAAGATTCCACTTCGGATAAAAGATGATGAAAAAATGTATACCTTGAACTTTGATACCAAAACATGCAAATCATGTCCAACTTTTGATTGTCTTGTTAAATGTCAGTACATTGAGATGGATAAGGATTCTGCAAGGATAGAAATGGAGAAAATGATTGCGGGGGAAAAATCTTTTGTTTTACAAGAGTGTGTGACGTGTTATGCGTGTGAGGAGTACTGTCAAAGAGGTAATCATCCGTTCTACTTAATTACGGATCTTCAGGAGGAAAAAGGGATCCTACCCATGCCTAAACCTCTGAAGACTCAATTTATAAATATACCTGTACCTACAAGAAGAGATATTATTCAGTTTTATGGTGCTGAAGAACCTGTTATGTCCCTCTGTATTTTCCCTCAATATACACAGTTATTCAGTGAAGAAAAATTGTTTGAGGATCTTTCGATTATAATCGGAAGGTACTTCTTTTGTCAACTTATGTACCTACACTCTGGGAATCCCTCTTTGATTCGTGAAAGACTTCCTGGCATAATTGACAATATTGCCCAACATGAGTTTAAGGAAGTTATTTTTTTCCACGACGAATGTTACTCAACCCTAACTTCGTATGCTGATGCTTATGACATAGAAGTTCCATTCAAACCCATTCATTTTTATGATTATCTGTACACTAAATTAAAAGAACACCAAGCAAAGATACGACCCTTAAACGTGAAAGTAGCGTTTCAGAGGAACTGTTCTGCACGACTTACTCCAGATATTGAACATCTAGTTGATGATATTTTTAATATAATAGGAGTCGAGAGAGTACAAAGAAAATATGATAGAGACCAAGCTCTCTGCTGTGGAGGTGTGATACGAGGACAACAACGGTATGATCTCTTCGTTGATGTCCAAACAAGGAATGTTGACGATATGGTTAATGCTGCTGCTGAATACTGTGTTTTTCAGTGTCCTGCGTGTTTTGATTTTCTCTCAGAGAAGGTTTCAAAGAATGGGCTTAAACCAATAATGATGCATGAGCTATGTTTACTAGCACTTCAAGGAGGCGATTAATAATGTCATCATCCATCTATAAATCATTGATAGAAATTATCGATGAGGAATTTGTTTCAAATCAGAAAGAAGAACTATACATCTACTCTCAAGATCCAGGAATGATGGAACCTCACGAACCAGATTATGTGGTGATGCCTAAAACAACAGATGAGGTACAACGAATAGTTAAGCTGGCGAACAAGGAGAAAATCCCAATAACCCCTGTGGGAGGTGCATTAAGTTTATCTGGTCTCGTAATCCCTCATCATGGAGGGATTGTAATGGATCTAAGAAGAATGGATCAAGTATTGGAGGTTAATGAAGAAAGTAGATATATCGTTTTTGAAGCAGGATTGACAACTGGTAAATTAAAAGCTTACCTAGAAAAAAATCACCCCTCATTACGATTTTCAATACCTGATGCTCCCCCCTCTGCAACTGTTGTTGGAAATATAGTAATTCATGGACAGGGACGGTTAACTCAACAATATGGGTTTAATTCTGATATGGTGACTGGATTAGAGGTTATCTTACCAACTGGAGAAGTGTGCAAAATTGGAACTGGTTCCGTCAGTCCATATTGGTTTTCACTTGCACCTTTGCCTGATCTAGCAGGTCTTTTCTTGGGATGGTTCGGAACTACTGGAATAATAACGAAAATGGGTTTAAAGCTATATCCGAATAAAAAACTAAGAGACATCGAAGTTTTTACAGTAGAAGATCCCAACCTAGTTCCAGATGTGATCAAAAGAGTGACGCATACCGAGATGAGTGAAGATATTTTCACTGGTGCCCAACCGTATCCACCTGTTTTCAAAGACATTATAATGATTGGAATTCTTCTGACTGGTGATTCAGAAGGGGAATTGGAATTCAAAAGGAAAATAATTTGGGATGCTCTCCGCTGTCATATTGAGAGTAAAGAAGGAGGATTCATGGCCATGACTCCAGAAATAAAACAAGATCTATTGGAAATGCCAACCAGTAGTTCAACTAGGTTTGCAGATGTCATGAAAGGTGGAGGATTTGAGTATTGCGGGCCCATAATTCCAGTAGAAAAATTTCCAGAAGCTTTTCGAAGATTACTTGAAATTACTAAAGAATATGGAATTACTTTTGGTAATGCAGGTCGAGTTATCGGGAGAAGTCATTGCATGATGTTCTCTTTTGGCTACCCTTTCAATCGGGCTGACCCAGAAAATCTTGAAAGAACGAAAAAAGCATTGCATGAAACAAATGTAGCAAGTTTGGATGTTGGAGGTGTGCCTTGGAAGCCTGAGGCCCCTGCACAGCGAATGATCATGGAAAAGATGGATAAAAATACACTTGAACTTATGCAACGAATAAAAAAGGTTCTTGATCCAAATGGAATCATGAATCCAGGAAATTGGGAGGTAGAATGATGTTTGACTACGCTGACCAAATACACAGATGCTTTAAATGTGGTTACTGTAAATTTCCTAGCAATTATACTGATTTTAACTGCCCATCTTACAATAGATTTCGATTTGAATCATATTCTACAGGTGGGCGGCTCTGGCTGATTTGGGCATGGTCAAAAGGAGAAATAGAATGGTCGGAACATTTAGCAAATGTTGTATTTTCGTGTGCAGCATGTAGAAATTGTGTAGAACAGTGCCCAATGCGTTTTAATGATGACATTGTTGATTGGATCGTTAGTGCTCGAAGTGACATGGTGGAGAAGGGGCTTATCCCCCCCTCTGTTGGAGAATTCTTAGATAACATTTACAAATATGGTAATCCTTGGGGGATGCCAAGAAATGAAAGAGATGCTTGGGCTGACGGAATAAACCGTTACCAGCCTGGTGATGAATACCTTTTCTATGTAGGATGCGCTGGATCGTACGAAAAACAGGGACAAAGAATGGCTAAAGCTGTTGCCGAATTTTTTCAATTGGCAGGACTTTCTTTTGGAATTCTTGGGTCTAATGAGGAGTGTGATGGCAATGAAGTCTTGTTCACAGGAGAAAAAGGATTATTCCGAGAGTTGGCCGATAGGAATGTCTCGAAATTTAAGGAACTTAGTGTCCAAAAAATCATCACTCTTTCTCCCCACGCATATTATGCTTTGAAGAATAAGTATGGAAATCTTGGTAAAATCGAGGTATATCACTATACTCAAATTTTCTCGGGGATATTCAACCGTAGAGATCTAGAATTGTCTGAAAACGACTCCAAGGTAACTTATCACGATCCCTGCTTTCTAGGGAGGTATAGTAAAATTTATGATGCCCCTAGAGGGATAATAAAAGCTATTCCAGGGATTAAACTCATTGAAATGGAGCGAACTCGGGAAAACTCTTTTTGTTGTGGTGGTGGAAGTGGAAATTTTGTCTTTGATCTACTAGGAAGATCATCTGATAGCCCCAGTAGAATCAGAGTTAGAGAAGCCTATGAAACTGGAGCTGAGCAACTACTTGTTTCCTGTCCAAGTTGCTATTGTATGCTTGATGAAGCAATTAAGACTGAAGAATTAGATGATAAACTTGTTATAAAAGATATCTCCGAGCTTGCGTTAGAATCAATAAAAAATGAATAGCAAGATACCCAGAATGATAATAATTTCGTCTCGATGAATCAATTACAAGTGATTTTTCATGCTTCGCCAGAGAAAAAAGAAAGAAACAGCTGAAGATCCGTGTCAGAATTATAATGTCCTTTGTGGAATCGAAGAGGAGTTTTTGATAATAACGAAGGATGGGACATTAGTAAATGCTGCTGATGAATTAATGGTAAGAGCTGCAGAGATTTTGGAACGGGATTCCAATAGATTAGACTTTCTTCAGTTAAAAATACGAGGATTAGATGCTGAACCATCACCAAGTCAAATTGAATACGTTACTCTTCCACTGCCTCCTAAAGATATCGCTGAGGCAATGAAAGCGGGTAGGAGATTGCTTGCTGATGCAGCAACTCAATTAGGGTATAGAATACTCTCTCAGAGTTTGCATCCCATTCAAAGTGATCCAAATCCGATGTGTGGTACCCATATTAATGTTTCAGCTCAAACAGGGGGCTTGATGCAAGCAGAAGAGTTAGCTGCTGTTCATGATTATCTCTGGAATTACCTTCCTGAATTAATCGCCTTATCAGCTAACTCGCCTATCTTTCAAGGATCTCAGACGAATATCGCAAGTAATCGCATAAGCAATTCGACTGTTCTCAAACCAAATGGGCTATCTCGTATTCAGATTCCAAAACGTAATGTTGCCTTAGTTCCCATGCAGTATTATGGTCGTATGCGATACACCTTACGTTTAGCTGGTGAGAATGTAAAAAAGGTGATAACCAACCCCAGAGGAGAGAGATTAGTTGATATCACACCTAGAGGCCCTTTGACAAATATAGGTGATGATGAAGACTCTGCTCTGACCACGAATCGAGTAGAAGTGAGAATTTTTGATGTACAACAAGATTTTGATCACCTATTAGATATAGTATACCTCTGTTGTGCCTCAGCCCTCCACGCGATATACCTTTACACAACAGGTGAAATCATTCTTGACTCTCACCACACAGCTAATGTAGAACGAGCAGTTTATAATGGTGCGAATGCTCGTTTTATTCGTGATACATCTAAAGTAGAGGAATCATTACAAGAAAGTGTAACTCGCTGGGTCAATGACACAAAAAAATATCAAGAAATGCTTGGGACAAAGATTCAAAAACTCCCGACTATCAGAACTGGCTATAGACAAGGGGAATTGGAAGTAGAAGTTGCGACACGAGAAATTGAAGAACTTCGACAACAGGGTAGAGTGTATGCAGTTGTACAACTGAATAAATCTCGAACTATAACTGGGCCAGGAGGAAGAAAGTATGGTATTTCTCGTGGGACTCAGGTTCAAGGCAAACTATCCGTAGATTTTCAGCTCACCTATCAAGAGGAAGAAAATATCGTTACCAACTTCCAAGGTATTAAAATATCAAATACTCTTGACGTCCAAGGGATTAGAATCCCACTAGATAAAAAAGATCGTATTCTTGTTGCATTGAGTAGATCTGATTATTTATCCCGGAGTCTTTTCGGGGGTTTCGGATTCTAGAAAGCAAAAACGTTAGATTTTGGAGAAAACATCGTGATGCGCGAGAATCAAGAAGATTGCGACAGGCTATTCACATATGGGACTTTACAATCTGGTTATAGTCGAAACTATCTTATGAAGGGATTAGATTTTAACAAAGCTGTTTTATCAGGGTATCGCAAAATATCTCCTCCTGAACTGGGTTTTCCTTTCATAATTCAAGATCAAGAATCAGCTGTTTCAGGAGAGATTTACTTTCGATTAACTCAAGCTCATTGGACTCAGATTGATTTGATTGAGGGGGAGGGTTCTTTATATCACAGGATTCTTGTAGAAGTGAAAACCATTCCTGAAGGAAATCAGTTCTCAGCTTTTACTTATTACCCCTCGAGAGGACTAATCGACCAATATAGCGAGAAATAAACAATGTGCCGTTTGTTGGGACTTTGGGCAAAGCAGGAACAAAAAAAATCTTATAGACATTTGCTAGAATATTGGCTTAAAGCTTGGCTAGATTCAACGAAAAAAGATCACTATTTAAATCAAGTTTATGGTGTTCCAAAAGGGAAGTGTGTTCATAAAGACGGATGGGGGTTAGTGACGCTTGGTACTAATCATAATTGTAGCATAAAATGGGAACATCAAACCCAAGACCTAAACCCTGCTTTTTCTTATAGAAAGAATAGTCTAACTCGTATGGTCATTAGTTCTCCTTTTCTCAATTCAACACACCAGATCCTATCTGCTCACGCACGAAGAGCTAGCGCCACAATGCCAGTAACATTCCAACAGGTACAACCATTACTGATTCATGATACTAAGAATTCAAGAAAAATATTTCTTAGTCACAATGGTACTCTTAATTCTAATATTCTCATCGATTTATTAGATGTAGAATCACTCCAATTTCAGGCGAAAGATTTCTCGGATACTCAGCTCTTAAGTTGGTATATCAACCGAAAACTCGAGGATAGATCCAACAAAAACAGTATTGATGACTTTTGGATACCAATTTTACAAGATGTAATAGATAGACATGATGAGGAAAACATAAATTACCAAATGCAACTAGTCCTAGTTGATACTGACGACCATCCCCAATTAATCATATGTTCTGCCTTAAGTGAACAATCAGAAGTCTACATGCCCTATTATCAGTTGTTTATTGGAAAATACGAGGATTTTCGGGTCGTCTGCTCCTCTACAATTGTCGATAAATATGAAAGCAAACATGAAACTTCTGAATGGTCGTTAGATCCTATAGAAAACAAAACACTAATTCATGTTACTTCAGAGGAAGAATTTTTCTACAAGCTTGAATAGTATTTATTCTATTCTGGAAACCTTTTCATCCGTTTTCTTATTAAATAGAGTCCATAATCAACCATTCTAGGAATATTATAGTCTAATCCAGTAAGAATATAAATCAAACCAGCACGACAATACAAGAATTTCATCCTATGTTTCAGTCGACGATCCTTGAAACCGTTATAATTATCCAACAAATGATTTAGAAAGTATTCTCCTTCATCAAAAAATATAAAGTCTCCTGCTGGATCATA
>JBHLPG010000302.1:0-4871 GCA_048939725.1 Promethearchaeota archaeon
CTTGTTGCAACTTTCAAGCAAAAAAACCAATTTCATTCACACGCTGCCAACCGAAAAGAATCCGAGTAGGTTGATAAAAATTGAATTTTCTCATGCTTTTTCCTCTTGAAGGTCTATATTATTATGCAGGGATAATTTATCATTGTCGATGATCTTTCTCTACCTTTACCATATTTTCTAGAATTATTGAAAGAAGCTTTCCAAAGACCAAATATACTCTTAAGGCGGTGGAACTTCCTCTCTTGTCAATGTCAATATGTCTATTAGTGCTTTAAACAAGCCAGTTTGTTAATTGAGAGAATCCCTTTAAAAACTTTAACGCACTTCCTTTGTTGACTGAGATCTTGATTGCTCCAGATTTTGATGATAAGGGTACTTATGCGACCCGAATAGTTAAAAGGATAGCCATTTTTTGAGGAATTCCCTGAATTACCTCGGGAGATCTCAGAGGACAACGAAAACAACGATGAGGATTTGCAAAAACTATCAATGGATCTAAACCTTTTTTCACAAGGGAATAAACAAATCCTCTTCAGTAATTGATCGTATTACTAAAACAACCAACTTTATAATATTAGCAACGTCATTAAGACTAATTACTTCAGATGGAGTGTGCATATAACGATTTGGGATACTAATCAGAGCTGTTGCTGCTCCTGATAGCCTGATCGCACTTGTATCAGTACCTGTTCCTATTGGCCAAGCTTGTTTTTGATAAGGGATATCATTTTCCTCTGCTATCTTAATAATTCGATTTAGTAACTCTGGATTAACATCTGGGCCAATTGTAAGTATTGGTCCCTCATCGAGTTTTAAATCGCCTCGTTGCTTCTTTGAGATATTTGAATTATCTGTTGTGTGCCCTACATCAAAAATTATTCCAACATCAGGATTAAGGTTATGTGCTGCTACTGTTGCCCCACGTATTCCGATCTCTTCTTGAACTGTGGTCACCCCATAAACCCCTGCATAAAAATTTTTATCTTTTGATAAGTCCTTCATGACTTCAGCTACAATGAAAGCCCCAATTGAATCATCAAAACCAGCAGCTACCGCAAAGTCATGTTCACCTAATCTTTGATAACCATAATCAAAAACAGCGAAATCCCCGATATTGACCTTTTTTTCTGCATCTTCTTTAGTCTTACAACCGATATCGATGAACAGTTCTTCTAAAGTAGGAACTTTCTTTTTTTCCTCTGGTTTCATAAGATTAATGGATTTTTTTCCAATTACTCCGAGTGTAGAACCGTTTACTCCAGTTAAAATAACTCGTTTTCCTGGAAGAGTTGTATAATCAAAGCTTCCTAAAGGTAAAAACCATAAAAATCCATCCTTATCAATATGAGTTATTTGGAACCCGATTTGGTCAATGTGACCAGCAAGCATTAGTTTGAATGAATGATCGGGATTAATTACACAATATAGATTTCCGATTCGATCGCTATACAGATCATCCACACAGCATTCCAGATATTTTTTCACTTCCTGTTGAGCTTTAAACTCATAACCTGAAGCACGAGGTGTTGAAACTAACTTTTCTAAGAATTTTTCATTTAATTCATCCATGGAAAATCACCGATTTTGGATATTCTCAGATGTGATTGAATAAGACACTAATTGCTTATAAAATGGGTTATCTTGGCTTGTTTAGAGTAATAACTCAATGGTTATTGGAATTAACTCTGAAGTTTATTTCAGAGTGAAGTTGAGGTATTCAGAAACTGAAACGATTTACTGCTACTTAAAAACAAATTCTTGAAGAGAGAAGGAAGAGAAGGATCCTAAATGCCTGTAACAAGTGAAAGAAAAGGATGAACTGAAATATTTAGGGGTAGTATTCATTCTTTGGATAGTCTTTGTCTACATCTTTTGGGTGATAACAGCTGCAATAATTGGTGTATTCTCTAAAAGGGAAAACAATCCGTACCTTCTATTTTTTAAAGACTTAGGGAATATAGCTCCTCAAAATCCGTGATGGGGATTTATTTAGTTGCTAACGTAAAAAGTTTAAAAGCAGAAATTTCTATTTTAATAATTATTTCTTCCTTTGATTTCAAACTAATCAAGCTTAGGAGAGTACGAAGAATCAAAACAGGTTTAATTTGGTCTCCCGACTATACGACCTTCAAACTGGGAGAAGGCCATCCTCTGAATAACAGGCGATTTATTATATTGAATCACTTGTTAAATTTCTTTGGGATCTTCGATAGAAGTGATGTGATCCAGATTAATCCTCCGCAAGCTACGGAGGAAGAACTCTTGTTATTCCATACCGAGGAATATATCCAAGTTATGAAAGAACTTTCTATAGCAAAAACGACTTGGGGCCCATCAAGAGGTCTTGAGTACGGATTAGGAACTGGAGATTGCCCAATTTTTCCTGATATGCATAAGCTCACGAGTTTAGTGGTAGGTGGAACTTTAGAAGGAGCAAAAAAGATCTTAGCAGGAGATATTCAACAAGCATTTGCTGTACTTGCCGGAATGCATCATGGATTCCCAGATCGTGCGTCAGGCTTTTGTTACTACAATGATATTGGAGTAACTATCCAATATCTTCTTCGACAAGGGGTAAATAGAATCCTTTATCTTGATACAGATGTTCATCATGGAGATGGAGTTTTGGAGGCCTATTATGAATCAAAAAATGTACTAGGGATTTCGATTCACGAATCTGGACATTTTAATTTCCCTGGTACTGGTTTTCCTGTAGAAATTGGAAAGAACGAAGGGCGAGGTTACACTATTAACCTACCTTTGTTACCAGGAACATCTGATGAACTCTATATACAGTTATTCGAAAGTATTATTCCATGTTTATGGGAAAAATTCGATCCTGAGTTTGTAATCTGGCAGAGTGGTGTGGATGGCCACTTCAAGGATGTATTGGGGCATTTAAATCTTACAACAGATGTTTACAAATACCTTGGATCCCGAGTCCACGAACTATCACAAAAGGGAAGAACAAAAGGACGGTTATTAGTGTTAAGTGGAGGAGGGTATAATCCAGAATCAACTTCTAGGGCAAATTTTGCAATTATTACATCGTTACTCGGAATAAATAATGAGATTCCACCGAAATCCCCTCAAGAATGGGTTGATTTTTGTTATAATGAATTAAATATTGAAGTTCAAACTATGCTTTGGGATGAAAACATTACTGACTACTCGATTGATGAAAAGATCGATTTCTCCTCAATTTATAGGCCATCTTTTGTTCGTGACTCAATTCATTCAATCCTCCATGAGCTTAAAGAAGCCCTTAAAACAACTAATGTATGGAATGGCTGTTTAAAAGATTGAGACCAGATATGGTGAAAGAAAAAATGATTATCACATATAGAGTCTCTGTCATAATGGAAAACGGAAGAATCCTACTTTCTAATAGGTAGGAAGATAACCCACGTCACTAAAATGGGCGTTTTGGCACGATTGTTTTGATTACGTCATAAAGTAGAAATATTCAATTAAATTTCATTTTGAACAAGTTAGATAAATTCATTTAATGAAAGATCATTATCACCATTCAAAAGAGGAGTAATTCTCTAGATAGACTGGCTAGTTCCGACAAAAAATTAGATATTAGTTATTTTTCTTAGAATACCGAGATATATTCTCTAGACACCCGGAGAGATTCTCGAGATAATCTTTTATTACACTGAGCACCTTAAATTACAAGAAGGGAATTTCGTCGGATATTCAAAAGAAGGGAAAATATGAATCAATGTCAGATCTGTGGAAGGGAAACCTTTCTTATCCAGTGCTTTCGTTGTCAAAGATACACGTGTGAGTTCTGTATTACCTTAATTTCTCAAAGAAAGTGGGATAGACGCCGAGAATGCTTGTTTTGTGGAGCTAGATTCAAAGAATTTTTTAGAAAGCGGAGTAGAGAGAAAATTAAATGTTTGAATTTAGCGTGTAAGGCTTGCTATCCCCCTAAAGAATTGTTGAAAATCTGTCTAATAGGCTATCCAAGTGAGTTGAAGAATGACTGGGTTCACAGATTTGCAGAAGGGAAATTTACTACTAGTTATTTACCTACTCAGGGAGTGGACATTCTGACCAAACAGATTCAGGTCAATGGTAATGATATTAAACTAATACTCGTGGATATAGCTAGTCAAGATTGTTATAGAAAAAGCCGACCAAGTTATTATCAGGGATCATCAGCAGCTGTTATTACCTTTGATAAGAGTAATAGTGATTCTTTCAACGCAGTGAAAGATTGGTACAAAGAAATTAAAAATATTCACCTTTCAATTCCTATTGCTTTAGTAGGATTTCTCACGAAGAAAGTTAATATACCCACCTTTCTCAAGATTCAAAAAGACAGACCTTTACCTCCTACTGAAGAAGAGCTTTATGAAGAGATTATTACAGATGAACAATCATTAGCAGAAGAGTTGGGAGCCTCGTATTACGAAACTAGACCAAACGATGAAAAAATTATTGGGCAAATCTTTCACGAATTAACGCTTGAAATATTAGGAAGGAAGGGAGAATAAGAAAATGCCTGCTGAGTATTTATTGAAAGTCTGTATTCTAGGATTTCCTGGGGAGTTAAAAACGGACTGGGTTCGAAGATACGCTGAAGGGAAATTTACAACAGACTATTTACCCACCTTGGGAGTGGACATCACAACTAAGCAGATCCATGTGAGTTGCAATAATATTAAGTTAATACTAGTGGATACAGCTAACCAAGAGTTTTTTGGTAAATTACGACCAAGTTATTATCGTGGTGCTTCAGCAGCTATCATTACCTTTGATAAGGGAGATAGGGATTCCTTTAAAGCGGTTAAGAAGCATTATAATGAGTTTAAAAAGTATATTCCTCAAGGTTTAATCCCTATTACTTTAGTGGGGTT
>JBHLPG010000053.1:0-19737 GCA_048939725.1 Promethearchaeota archaeon
TCAACCATTAATTTTTCAGGTTCGGATTATAAAGAAATATAAATGAAATCGTGTAAGATCCACTTGGAAACATAGAAAGGATGAATATTTGAATGGGACTACGGAGAATCGAGGAAAAACTCACCAAGGAAGCGGAAATGAAGCGTAAAGGTGCAGATCTTGCGCTGAAATCCTTAGCAGAGATGAGCTCGAAAGTACAAGAGCTTCATAGTGATTTGCAAAAGTTAGAAAAACGATATCAGACGGATCTCAAGAAAAATCCTGAATTAGCACGCCGACTCATGGCATTACGGGAAGAATTGGGACTTCCCCGTGCGATTGGGATCTATGAGGTTGGAAAACAACCAGGATTAAGGGAGCGTTTGAAAGGAAAAGATGAATATCATAATTTCTTAGCGTTAAGAATCCTTGAAATAGGAAAACAGTTACGTCAAAAAACAGGGGGTCTTCTGAGTGTCTCAGAATTAGCTTTGAAACTGAGTGATGAAAGCCAAGGGATCACAACCCCTATCGGTGATATTACAAAAGCATTAGATTTATTGGTGAAAAATGGTATGGTTCATGAGATCCGTGAACTAGCTGGAATGAAATTAATCGTCTTTATTGATCCTAACCTGAATCAAGATCATCATGTCATCCTAGAGATAGCAGCTCGATTTCAGGGGGAGATGGGGTTAACTGATTTGGTAAGAGAGACATCATGGACGTTAGAACGTGTCAACCAAGCACTTAATCAATTAACTCAGCAGAAAATTGCAATTAAAACTGAGACATTGGATGGAATAGTGTTATCCTTCCCTGGGATTTGAGGTACTAGCCCACTTTCTTTATAGTGGATTTCATCAAAATCTGAGTCTATTTTAAAGTATATATCACTTTTTAGGACACCTGGAGGCTTTATAGGGTACTTATGGAAAAGTTTTAAGTAATACCACCTGAAAGTTTATAACTAAAAAGAATTATAATTCTAACTAAGAAGAAGTATAATTACGTATTAAGAATTTAGTGAGATGAATTACCCCGTGAAAAGATTTAAAGGTTTTTTAACAGGAAAGAAACCGAGTTCTTCCACAGAGACGAAAGCCAAACTTAAACGTACCATTAATCAAATGGAAGTCAAAATTCGTAATTACCAACGGCAAGCTGATGAACAATATGAACTTGCACGGACTTTGATGAAATCTGGAAATAAAATGGGAGCTCAGCAGGCATTAAAACGTCGTGAACTCTATTTAACTCAAGTTTCAAATACCCATAATAAAATTGCAAACCTCCAACGCACGATTGATACTCTAGATGTATCAGCAGATAATGTTACTCTTACTGAAACTTTAGCCTCAGCTCAAACAGCTATTGAGAGCAATATTGAAGCTGCTTCTCCTGAAAGAACAGAAGAAGTAATGATGTCATTGGAAGATTCAATAGAAATGGTTTCAGGAATGGAAGAAGCATTAACTGACACTTCGATTACTGAAATCGGGATGGATGTGGAAGCGGATGATCGAATTGCCCAACAAATGGCCGAACTAGAAGCAGAATTAACTTCTTCCTCCCTACCAGGAGCGACGGTCGAACCCACACCTGTAACGCCCGTATCAGAAGCGCCTGCTACTGAGAAGCGTGAAGCGGATAAAAAGAAGCTTGATGAAATGCGGCGCCAGATTGAAGAGGGATTGAGGTCTTAAGATGGTATTCGATAAGTTCGGAAATTGGTTAAAAGGTGGTGGAGGAAGCGATGTCAGATCTACTCGTAGATGGATCGTTCGCCTCCGAATGGTCGAAAAACGAATGAATCGACAGCGAAACAAGCTTATTAAAGAAGAAAAACGAATGCTGAAGGAAGTTGAGCGATCAATTGAAGCTGGTGATATGACAACAGCACGATTATTAGCTAAAGATGTAGCAAAAAATCGAACCATGGCTCGAGGCTGCCAGCAAATGGCTAGCCGCGTAAAAGGAATAAAATTCAAGTTAGAACAAGCTGCAGCTACACAGGCAATAGGTCAAGATCTTAAAGGACTTGTAAAAACCCTTCACCAAATGAATAGACAACTTAAGATTCCTCAGCTTGAGGGCGTACTACAACAAATGGAAATTGAAACTGAGAGGGTTGATATGGCTACAGAAGCTATGGATGAGGGTTTTGAGATGATGACGTCCGATGTTGAAGAGGATGAAATGGTTGATAAGATAATAGGGGAATTAAGTGCTTCCAAAGCAGCTGCGGCAGATTTCGGACTTCCTAGTCCCGACATTCGATCCCAAGAGTTACAAAAAGAATTAGAGAAAATCAAAAAGGGGTAGAAAAATCCCTTTTGGTTATCTTTCCCCATGAAGTAAGTACTTTCTAGAGATGAGATTATGAGCTCCCCTTTGTTTGATGCTGCTAAGAAGAATGCAGCAATGGCCTATAAGCTTGATCAAGGTGGGCAAGCACATCAAGCAGTTCGTTATTATGTCAGCGCAGCTGAGCAGTTGCAGAAGCTAATCAATTTCACTGACGACCCAAATATGAAAAACTTGTATTACCAAAAAGCGATGGAATATATCTTACGTGTGAAAGAAATTCGTGGCATTCCAGGGTCTTCTGACGTGAAAAAAAGTTCCTCAGCCACTACAGCACCAGAAGAGGATGATGAGATTTCTGGAGCTATCTCGAGTGTTATTGTTCGAGAAAAACCCGATGTAAAATGGGAAGATGTCGCTGGAATGGAGGGTGCAAAACGCGCCCTACGAGAAGCCATTATTCTTCCAATGTCTCGACCCGACCTGTTTAAAGGTGCTCGAAAACCATGGAAAGGAATCCTGATGTATGGCCCACCTGGTTGTGGGAAGACTTACCTCTGTAAAGCAGTCGCCTCAGAAGTTGATTCAACTTTTTTTTCTGTTAGCGCTGCGAATTTGATTAGTAAATGGCTTGGAGAGTCAGAAAAATTAGTTAAAGAATTGTATGACCGCGCTGTTGAAGAATCTCCATCTATAATATTTTTTGATGAAATAGACTCATTAGCAGGAGCAAGAGGTGGTAGCTCCGAGGGAGAAGCAATGCGTCGGGTGAAAACGCAATTATTACAGGCGGTCGAGGGATTTGGAACGGGAGAAGAATTATTGGTTACAGTTGGAGCAACTAATACTCCTTGGGATATTGATGCAGCAATGCGTCGGCGCTTTGAAAGACGTGTTTATGTTACCTTACCAACCACTGAAGCTCGAGAAAAAATGTTTCAGATCCACACTCGTGGAGTGGGGTTAGCTCCTGACGTAAGTTTTGAAGAATTGGCAAAATATACTGCTGGGTATACCGCAGCAGATATTGCTCTCCTCTGTCGAGAAGCTTTAATGCACCCTATTCGTGAACTCGATGCAGAAGGAGCTTTAAAAGACGCTAGTATCCAACCTCGGCAACCAGGTGTCAAAGATTTTCTGGTAAGTATGGAAAGTATCAAGCCTTCAGTATCGCCTAAAGAACTCACACGCTATGAAGAATGGAAAGATCAATTTGGAGGTTAAATGATATAAAGAGGCTTGTAGAGGACATGGTAAGTTGAGTTTTCATGGCTGAAATGCAGCGAAAAAAAGAGAAAGAGAAGAACAAAACAGAATCAGTTGATATTCTTGGATCAGTCTTAGATGAGGTTACATCAAAGCGAAGTCAGTCCCAATCTCCAGACTTACAACAGATTAGCGCCGATGTTTCCTCAACCCCCATTTCTCAGCCGAAAGTCCAGCCAAAAATTCATACTCCAATAACAACTAAACCCACTCCAGTCAAACCTGCACAACTTCAACCTGGAACCGTTGATCCTCGGGTTAAGCCAGTTCTTCCTGCTTGGGTGGTAAAACCATGGCGCTGGATGGTGCCTGATGATCCTCAATTAAAACAACAGTGGTTAACAACTTGGGGAGAGTTCATACTGGATTTCGCACGAGTGTTAAATTACCATATTCTAGATCTTCAGGAAGTAGCTCTCGTTTATCCATTTCAAAATCCTTTATTAAAGAAGAAATTGACTCTTCCTCAATTGGTTATGATTTCTGAATATCTCATCGAGATTGAAAGAGCTGCTTGGTGGGATGACGAGCAGACACGTCTCCGCGTTTACTGGAAAACTTTAAAGTCTCATTCTGATGAATTATTTGAGTATGCTTTCCAAAATGGTTATGATATGGTCACAGTTTTTGACATAGTGAAGATGAAGCAATCTTGGTCTTCATTACCTCCTTCTGACATCCGTATGATTATGAAATTGATGGTGGAATCGAAACGGGCTTCTTGGGCTGATTCCGAACGAAAAACAATCCAATTTATCTATGATTAATGATTCGAATTCTACTAGCAAAATACTCCAAAACTTCTTAACCCTAGTCTTGAGAACCCTCATTGGTTTTTAAAGCAGGAAAAGATGAATATCTAGAGGAATTTTTATCAAATGTCACTTCCAGAGACAGAAGGGGAGCTACTTGCACCCCTAGAGGATTATTTAAAAGCAGGAGTTCATATTGGTACCTCTTCGGGGATGAAGAGTATGGAGTGGGCAATTTATCGTACCCGAAGTGACGGGCTTTATGTCCTAGATGTCCATAAAACCGATGAACGAATCCGTACGGCTGCACAATTTCTCGCTCGACAAAATGTCAACCAAGTAGTCGTATGTAGTGTCCGGGCATATGGTATCTTTCCTGTAGAAATGTTCTGTAAAATAACAGGAGCAATTCCCATAACTGGTCGGTTTATCCCAGGAATTTTCACAAATCCTAATATTGAAGGACGATATCATTATCTCGAACCAAGTACTGTATTAATTTCTGATCCTCATTTTGATCGTCAAGCATTGAAGGAAGCAGCAAGAGTAGGAATTCCAGTGATATCACTTGTGGACACTGATAACGTGACTAAATATGTCGATTTAGCGATTCCCTGTAATAATAAGGGCCGAAACTCTCTAGCTATGATATTTTGGCTTCTTACAAAGGAAGTTCTAAAAGAAAAAGGTGAACTAACCCCAGAACGTGATGCTCAATTACGGGTGGAGTATTTCCGGGCCCCACGAGGGCGTAGACCAACCCCAGCTAGCGATGTTGGATATTAATCAAGGTGATTAAAAAAGATGATGATTCCTATACGTTGTTATACCTGTGGGAAGGTTATAGCTCACCTATATGATGAATATATTGAAGGGTTAAAAGAAGGTAAGGAATCAAATGAGCTCCTTGACTCATTCGGGTTGACTCGCTATTGTTGTCGGCGAATGCTGATAACGCATGTCGAATTAATTGATAATATTCTAACATTTTCTAGCCCTACTCGCTAACACTAGCCCCGTAGTGTAGTGGTCCATCATGGAGGGCTCTGGAACGAGTTCCTATTTAAATTGGAACACGTGGTGAAATCCTCCGACCCCAGTTCGACTCTGGGCGGGGCTAAATTCATTTTCATGTTAAAGAAAGGCGTATTTTCATTCTATCTTCATGTAAAAAACTATTCTATTTAAAAGCCATACAATAATTTTATCAGTAAAAGGAGTAGAAAATTAGATTATACCATCAGCTATCACAAAAGAGAGAACTCTATGTATCTGGGTGTATTAAGCAAAAATCGAGAATTCTTTCCGACAACCCAGCTCTTAGATGAGATAAGTCGTCGAAGTAACACCCGTGGGATCTTTCTATCGTCTCGATTTGTGTCACCATTAGTTAGTAATTCAGTTGTAGATACATTATTTGCTAATCAGTCAATGAAAAGTCTTGATGGCATTATTCCACGAATTGGTCGAACACAGACTGAAATTGGACTGTTATGCCTTCAGCATTTCGAGTTGATGGGAATTCCTACTACAATTTCTTCTCAAGCACTATTTATAGCACGGGATAAATTTCGATGCTATCAGACAATCCATAAAATTCCAGGAGTTCAAGTTCCTAAAACGGTGTTGATCAGCAATTCATACATGTTCGATAAGCTCATGGAAAGATTCAAGTTCCCAGTGGTGATTAAGATCCCTAACGCTACACAGGGATTGGGAACGATCCTCGCGCCTAGTAGAAGGGTAGCTCTAGAAATAATTGAAGCATTATTTCTACGCTATAATTCTCCAATTATGGTTCAAGAACTCCTTCAAGGGATCTCCTCTGACGAGAAAGGTTTGATAGAAGATATAAGGGTTTTAGTTGTTGGAGAGACAATACTAGGAGCAATGCGCCGAATCGCACCTAAGGGGGAATGGCGAACAAATTATGCCCAAGGAGCTACTTGCGTTGCCCATGAATTAATCGCAGAAGAGCAAGAACTAGTATTACGGATTGTTGAGCAGATAGGTATCGAAGTAGCAGGAATTGACCTATTTCCGACAAAAGAGGGATTATATGTGCTTGAAGTCAATGCCTGTCCGGGATGGAAGGCATTCGAACAAGCCCAACCTAAAATTAATGTCGCAAAAAATATAATCGAGTATATTCTTATGAAGATTCACCAATGAAACTAAAATTTTCTTGAAAATATAAAAAATGTTAAAAAGTGAATCCTATCAAACCCCTGTATCAGATGTTGGGATTACGGCGCGAAGAACTGCATACTCCCGAATGGGATAATCATGGCAAAGAAAAATGACTTCTCTTCTTTAAAAATTGCCAAAGAAATTCAACAACGCATAGAAGAGGAATTTCCAACGATTATGGCGTTAGCAACGACCCCACCTGAGGAAGTAGAACGTCGTTGTGAGATAAGTAAAAATTCTGCTGAAAGAGCGGTACATCAAGCCCGCAAAATCATTGGAATGACCGAACCTATCACTGCAGCGGAACTTCTCGAGAAAAAAATGGCGAAACCACGGATTACAACCTCCTCCCAGCAGCTAGACGAGATTCTCGGGGGTGGAATAGCAGTTGGAGCTATTACTGAGTTCAGTGGTGCATTCTCCACAGGAAAAACCCAGTTAGCATTTCAGCTGTGTATCAATGTACAACAACCACTAGAAGAAGGGGGATTAAATGGGAAAGCTCTATTTATTGATACAGAAAACACATTTGCACCTGCTCGTGTTGCTGAAATGAGTTATTCATATACGGATAACCCGAAGGAATTTCTAGAAAATATTTTTGTAACAAGAGCCTATAATGCAGACCATCAAGTACAGATTGCCCAAAAAGCAGATAAGTTAATTCAGACAAATAACATACGCTTAGTTGTCGTTGATTCAATGGCATCACACTTCCGAGCTGAGTTTCCAGGAAGGGATAATTTACCACGAAGACAACAAATGTTGATGGCTCATGCGGAAACACTCCAACGTCTAGCAGAATCATACGAATTGGCAATCATGACAACGAATCAGATCCTAAGTAATCCTGATAGCATTTTTTCAGGATCAGGAAGCCTAGAACCAGCGCTAGGATTCGCATGGGGACACAGACCAACCCATAGAATACTTCTGCGGAAATCACGGGGGACAATACGAATCGCTAGGATTTTTGACTCCCCAGAACTAGCAGAAAGAGAAGCAGTGTTTCATATCACTCCCCAAGGAATACGAGATGGGCCTCCTTTGGATTATTAAAATCAAGATTTAGGTTTGAAGATTTTTCGAAAGCTTTTCATAACAAGAACTTCAAAGACATGAAAAACCAATCCAACCTCAGAAATAGCAAATCAGTAACGAGTAACTTCTTTTTAGAGAAAGCTAGTCAATAAAATAAATCACTTCTAGCTTTAATTGAGGAGTCATTATTGCGCCAACCAAATGGAAATTCGTTTACATACTTACATAAAGTATCAGACGTGAAGGTCAAGCCATCTGCAATAGTTATTCAAGGCTTACCTGGAATGGGTCTTATTGGAAAAATTGCAGCTAATTTCCTGATCAAATATTTCAATGCCCAAGAAATTGCCCGAATTTACAGCTCATTTTTCCCTCCAGTCGTTCAAATCGATAGTAAAACCAGTATGGGACGATTAGCACGAATGGAAATTTATGCAATTACAGAAACTTCACCTAATTTATTAATCCTGACTGGAGATGCTCAACCCCATGATATTGGAATCATCCAAGTCTTAAATAGTGTACTTGACTACGTGATAGAGCTGAAAGCTGATACTTTAATCTGCTTAGGAGGCTTACGTGTTCATGAAGAGGGTCCTGAAGTCGCAGGATTTGGGTACGATAAACCCACTCTCGACTGGTTGGAGAAACATGATGTCACCCTCTTGAAGGGAGGAGAAGTAACAGGTGCAGTAGGTGTACTCTCAGCACTAGCAGCTGAACGGAATATGAAAAGCTTTGGCTTACTAGGAAAGCTTACTTTAGCTGGAACAGATCCTAAAGCAAGTAAAGCTCTTTTAACCAAACTTACAAAGCTTTACTCCTTAAAAATTGAGCTTAAGGATCTAGACCTGACCATAGAAGAAGCTCAAGCTAAGAACGAACGGATAACAAGCTTAGCACGAGAAGTACTTGAACAAGGAGAAGACGAAGCAAAAGACCAAGGACCAGGTTATTATATCTAAGCTGCTTACCTGAAAATAAGGTCTTATTGAATTGTCTTCAACTGAACATCATTGACTTAGACTGAAGGTCATCATTTCAGCCAAGATTTCCTTGAAATTATCAGGAAACGAATGGCCTAAATCAGGTATTTCATAAAATTGATGTTTAATATTTTCTCGATTTAGAAGGCCGTTCAATTCTTTTATCTGTTCATAACTCGGATCTTTTGATCCAACAATTATACAGCACTTAACACCCTCCTTTTTGGCATGCTCTAAATTTTTTGGTATGGAATATGGAGGGATAAATGTAGGATTTACAACAATACATCCTTTTACAGGAAATTGGGGTCGAGTAAGAGTTGCCTCCAATGCTAATGTTGCTCCAATCGAAAAACCTGATAAAAAGATTTTGCTTGTGTCTATATGATGAGATGAAAGGATTTGGGAATATATTGCTTTTAAGTCGTTTAACCCACTTTCAATGTCCAACCATGTGAATTTATTTGGTTCAACAATCTCTGAAGACTGAGGTAGAGCCAATAATACATCATGTTCTAAAGCGGATTTCCAGTTTTGCTTAGCCCCTTCAATATTTCCCGTACCCTGATGGAGGGAAAATAATGCTGGGTATTGTAGATTTGAATCATAATTTTCAGGAGTACAGACCTCCCATTCAAATGAAGTGCCTTCTCGTATCTTTCTGTATCGTTCAAAATAGTTTTTTACCACCTCATTGAATTTATTATGTTGAATCAACCGTTCAAAATTTGGAAACATGCGTATTGATGACTCGTCCCACCAGAGACCTTTCTCATAACCCTCTTTTAATGTATCAACCGTATCGTCAATTAAGTTGAGTTGTGCTTGAAAAAAGGCTAAATTAAAGTAAGCAGCACTCGCATGGTCAGGAAATTTTTCCTTTATCTCTTTTGCAATAATTAATCCTTTCTCGAATTCTTGCTGTTCGAAACTTTCCTGTAATCTTTGACGACTGTGCTGATAATTTTCTTCATTCATGCTTCTTACCTCAGTTTTTAATTTATAACATTAATGTCTAAAGTTAAATCTAAAATATATAAAAAAGCTGACTTGAATGCAATTATAGAAATTTTAGTGATGAAAAGTGAAGGAATTTTACTGTTTAATTCCTACGTACAATTCTAGGAGATGTGATTTACGATTCAATAAAGCACTAAATACTTAGTTCTCGTTAATCTTCATCAGACCAAACTAAATTCCTAGATAGTTAACAATTTCGAGCTTCTCCTGCCTTTTGAACAGCCCATTTGATTGCAAGAGGACCAAAAATCTGAAAAACGATAGTTGTGGCAGTGATAGTATTAAGAATCAATAATCCCATTTCTGGTACCCCAAAAGTTGCCAGCTTGTCTGAAATAAGAACAGCTAATCCGAGCGCCACTCCTGCTTGAGAATAGAGACATGGCCCTAAGTATTTTCGTACTGTTTCCTCAGCTTTGACAATACTTGCACCGAAATAAGCCCCAATTGATTTCGCTGCCGTCCGCCCGATGAGATAAAGAAGACCTAGGAAGCCAATTTGCGTTAGCGACGAAATTTCAAGGTTTAAACCAATCAAAACAAAAAATAACGCAACTAAAGGAGAAGCAATCCGGTACACTTCATGGAAAATTTGGTGGGGTTCATCTTCACCGACTTCTAACAGTTCTTTATCAATTATATTGATAACTCCCTCCGATGAAGGACCAAATACTTCAGTGATCCATGCTTTCTTTTGTGGATCTATTTCGGGTTTTTTACAAAGACTAGCAACTGTAACTCCGAAAACCATAGTAGGGAGAATATATGATATATTCAAGAACCCAGAGATTCCAATACACACAAGTACTGCGCCGATAATGAGATTAACATACTCACCATGTTCATCCTCACGATTTAGCACAAACGAGAATAAGATCCCTGCTATCAATCCAAGAACAACTGAAAAGCCTATATCTATAAACATTGGAAAAAATAGGTTGAATAAGTCAAGTCTACCCCCTTCTAAATAAATCGCTGCATAATCAATGGCAAAATCGGTAAGAATGATTGCAAAAATATCGTCCAGCGCGAGAATTATCATTGTAGTTGCAGTGAGGGGTCCTTTACAGTCATATTCCCAAAAAACCGCTGCAGTTCCAGCTGGGGCTGTCGCAGAAGACAAAGCACCAAATAAAAAGGCAAGATAAAGTTCCTGAGTAACCAATAAGACAAGAAATGCAACAAGAAAGAACGTGAAAAAAGCTTCGATGACAAGGATGATGATGACTTTAGAGGACATCGTTTTCAGTGTTTTCCAATTAATTTCAGATCCTAGGTGAAATCCTATAAAACCTAAAGCAACAGCTACAACAATATTTGTGATTGTTGCGTAATGCTCTTGAAATAAACCAAAAGGCCGAAATACGAGTCCAGCAATAATACCGACAAGAATAAAGCCTAAGATTTCCGGAAATTTCAGTTTCTTAAGGCCGTCGGAACCCAAAACCCCGATTGTGAGAATTAAACCAATTTCTAGAATCAGAGTTATCTCTGGCTCCATTTCAAATCAACAAAATACGTTATTTTTTCTAATCTTCAAGATCTGTAGGATTTCGGGCTTGATTTACTTGTTTATTGTCAACTCTACCAACGTCGAAATTGTCTATAATAAAGTTGTAAACAATCAACTTATTTCTGAATTATCTTACTTATTTTGTTTCAGGTACTCGGGTTTCAGCATACTATAGTAGAATAAGCCAAATCTTTGTCCATCTTTAATATTATGATCTCTAAGATGGCCTTCTTTCACAAATCCACATCTTTCAGCGAGTTTGTAACTCTTTACATTATCATCTCGAGTTAATACTATGATTTTATGAGCTCGAAGATGATTAAAAAGAAATTGAATCGCAGCATTAACAGCTTCACTGGCAAAGCCCTGACCCTGGTGAGTCCGCTCTAAAAACCATCCAAGTTCAAACGAAGGAACTTCCCATTTACTTGGACTAATCCAGATCTGACCAATGTATAACTCAGACGTTTTATTCCAGATACCCATGATAAATTTCTTTTGGGCTATCCAATCAGCGATTAATTGCCTTATCCTAAGTTCAGCCTCTTCTTCAGTTTTGATTTCAGTTGCCTCATCAACATGATCTTTCAGATAATGACGATTTTCATTAGATTCAAGTAAATTGAATAATGCAGTTCCATCACCTTCTTTGTACTTCCTAATAATTAATCTCTCAGTTTCAAGCTCTATAGGAAGATCTAATAGCCTTTTTGTCAATAATAACCCTCTATTGGGTGAATAAAGATTTATACTGATTATTCTTTTGAGCTCTTCAAAAGGTTGAAACCTGATGAATCCACCAAACAAAGACGAACTTTTAGGTAAGCTAAGGCAGGCTGAAGAAACATTTGAAACTGCATTATGGCAAGCTGTTAAGGATTCGAACCATGAAGTAGAGCTGCAGAGATACCAGGAAGTGAAGGATTATCTCCTTTCTTTGTCAGGATTATCATCTGATCTTACTCAAGAACGAGATCGTATCCTCTCATATTGTCTTATGAGAATTGATAACGCGCTAGTTGAATTAGGTGACAGTACTGATGCTGTGAATCGTGCTAGAGAGGCATTTGATGTTGCTAAGCAATCAGGAAATCCTGTTCAACTTGCTAGATGCGCCTTAGCATATGGAACACGATTGTTGAATGTTGGCGATCTTCCTGCAGCTGAATCCCAGTTCAAACTGGTTTATGAGGTAGCAGAAAAATATTCAAACGATAAGGACATTCAACAGACCTTAGGCTGGGCTCTTATCGTCAGAGGGCACATATTAAATGGGAAATCACTGTATACTCAGGCATTAAAAGTATTAGAAGAAGCGGAGGAGATTTGTTTATCTATTGATAATTATGCTGGATTAGCTCAAGTAAATAGCCTTTGTGCTCAAGTATACAGCAATTTAAATGAACCTGTTAGAGTGGCAGAGTGTAAGAAAAAGGCCGAGGCGTATCAAAAAAAGGCGATAATAGAAAGGCAATGATTGTGATTAATTGTGTGAAACAACATGAACAGAAATCAACAAATTATCGAAGATATGATAGCAGGGAAAATACCCCCTCCTCCTATAGCTGAATTATTGAAATTCAAGATAATAGACTACTGTGATGGCTGTACTACCCTAGAAATGGATATCGATGAGAAATATTATAATCCCATGGGGACTTTGCATGGTGGTGTCATGTGTGATCTGGCAGATGCAGCAATGGGAACCTCCTTTTTTACTACGCTTCAAGAAAATGAATCTTATACAACAATTGATTTACGAATCAACTTTCTTCGGCCTGTAAAAGAAGGAAAAATCCAGGCATTAGCCAAGATTGTAAAAAGAGGAAAACGTCTAGGCTACTTGGAATGCGAAATTCTCAACGAAGAGGGAGATTTAGTAGCAAAAGCGAGTTCAACCTGTATAATTCTCAATTATTGAATTAAAATGATTACTCATTGATATTGGAAATATCTCTGCCTAATAATCGTCGGATTTCGATTACCTGGCCTATATGTGTGAAAGCGTGGGCGAGATAATTCGCAAGAATATCCCTAAGAGGAGTATCCTGAAAAAATGGAGGGACTTTATCTCGATGAGGCGTTGGGGAATTCAAATCAGAGTCGGATAGATTTTCAATGAATTCTCTTAATTCTTTAAATTCCGATTCATAAAAAGAGATTATTTCCTTGAAAGAAGGTACGTTAGTATACACACTATCGGTTCCTGTATTAAACGCTTCATATTTTTGTATCTGTGAGGGAGATTCTCCTAGAAAGATCAATCGTAGATAAACGTGTTGGCCCCCAGCTAAATGTCCTATTGTCCATCCAATAGCAGGAGAATTTTTTTCATTCTGATAAGTCAAATCATCTTCCGATACGCCTTTAGTAACTGCTAAAAACCGTTTATGAAGCTCATCAAACATGGAGAGAAGTATTTTAGTCGAACTCATATGAATCAGCTTTTTTAAATTTTTAAATCGTTTAATGTGACGATGGAAAAACACAAATAGTACTATATAAAACTATCTTACATAGGACTAGTTTATCTCGAACCAACATTCAGGTGGAATTTATATGAAAAAGCAAGAAATGAGAGATTTCTGTCTTAAATTAATGAATTCAATGAAAACTGCATGCTTAACAACGATTGGCCCTGATGGTTTTCCATATACTCGAGCTGTACTCAACTTACGTGACCCTAAAACGTTCCCAGAGTTAACTCATGTATTTGAGGATCACAATGATGATTTTTTGGTATATATTTCAACCAATACTTCTTCTTCGAAAGTATCTCATATTCGATCAAATTCTGCAGTGTCTCTCTATTACTATGATCCAGAGGACTTCCGTGGTGCCATGCTAAGTGGTAATATGGAGATTATAGAGGATATGACACTCAAGAAAGAGCTTTATCTTGATTGGTGGGAGAAATATTATCCTAAAGGTGCAGAAGATGAGGATTATACAATCCTACAATTACACCCTCGGTTTATTGAAATCTATTATAGGCTCCAAAAACATGTGTTACAACTGAAGTGAAAACGATGCAAGATTTGAAAGCGGGAGGTTATCTTATTGCTCAAATTCATCAACTAGGTCAGCGGATATTTGCTAAAAAACTTAAAAAATATCAGATAGTAGATATTAATCCCGCACAAGGGCGTATCCTCTTTACATTATGGAAAAAGGATGGATTACCTATTATTGAACTTGCAAAAGCAACTTCATTAAGTAAATCGACCCTTACACCAATGCTTGATCGGCTAGAAGAAATTGGTCACGTGAAACGGGTCGACTCGGAAGGAGATCGTCGAAAAAAGCTCATCTTTTTGACTGAGAAAAATAAGCAACTTCAAGATATCTACTACCAAGTATCGTTAGAAATGAAAGAATTATATTACAAGGGATTCACCGAGAAAGAGATTGATCAATTTGAGGAGTATTTAAAGCGAGTGCTATTCAATTTAAAGGAAGGATAACTGATATAAGTTACAGATTATGCAATGAAACCATGAATATTGTCATTAAAGTTAGTAGAAATATCAATATCAATGAAATATACGAATTATCCTTAATAGAAAACGAGACCAAGATAGAACTGAACCGAAAGCTGAAAGTTGAAGTTTTCTTGTGATAGGCTAAGAGGATTATATAATACTCTTTTTTAGTGCAAGGCTATTTTTCCAGTTAAACTAATTCCTGTTTTTTCTTAGCAAAATTACCAAGACTCCAACAGTGAAAATCAAAAAAATGACTCCATACACCATATTAGTAGGAACATGTCTGTTTTGTCTTTGTACAGGAGGTGTATCGGTTGCCCTTGTCAGGGGGTAGAGATCTAGGTTATCAGCCTCACCATTAATAGCATAGGGAAGATCAACAATCCCATCAAGATTCGAATCTGGCACCGTGTGATCATTCCAAAAATTAAATTGAAAGATATTATCCCCACCATTATCTTTTGCTTGAGATGTTCCTACTATATTGTTATTAATGAAATTATTCTCCTTAACTTCGTTATTTTCACAAGGATAGAGGAGGATAACCCCAAAGCTATAAGAACCCGTGATAACATTGTCAGTGATCGAATTATTAAATGAGGAACTTAGTCTAATGCCATATAACGAATTGGCATATATCAGATTATGGGAAATTACACTAGAAAAAACACCCTGATACTGAATGGAATACACTTCAAACAGGATTCCGAAGTGATTTTCATAAATGGAGTTGTTTTCTATTGTAGCTCGATATGAGGAATCGCCCACCCAAATCCCAGCATCTATACTATTGCTTATAATATTATTGGCTATAATTAAAGGACCAGGACACGCTACAATACGAATTCCATTCAGATTAGTGTTTTTTACTTCATTATCCGTAATGGTTATGTTTTCAGAGATATATACCCCAATTCCTAGCATATTAATATTCCGTACTGTATTATTTTCCAGTACCCCATTTATTACGTTATGAAGTACTATCCCACCCCACGCCGTTGATAGACCATCGAAATAACAATTCCGAATGATGAAATGAACCGTAGTAAAACTAATCGCAAATAAATCACCCGCTGAGTCGGTGATATTGTAGCCTTCAATGAGGTAGGGATTACTAAGAGTCCCAGCCCCAGACCACCCTTCCATATTGGCCATACGCTCAAAACTATAATCACCATCTATTAATATTGGGGTATGAACTTCATAGGCAGTAGAGAGTCTCGTTGTACAGATTGTTTGTCTTCCTAAATCCTCCCCAGTCATAAATCCAGACCCAAAGACGAAGGAAAAAACCAATATTAGGTGGATCCAAGTATATGAAGACATTCTCATGCCTAAGAAAGATTTTTTCATTTCAATGAGGTTTCTGGTTTAAATACCTTTAGATCGACAATATTACGTGGTCCAATTGAAGTAGTGAAAATCCCAAAAACATCAACCATTTCTAACCCTGTAAGTAGAATAAGGACACTAATTTAAAGAAAGGATAGTTTTCTAGTCCTTTGATCTATTTTCCATCATCGCATTCATTAATCTTGTCAATTTATGAAAGGCGTTCTCCACATTCTCACCCGTGAGAGCTGAAGTGATGAAATGTTCTCCAATATTAGAATGATGATACAAAAAATCGTTCATATCTTGATAGGAAACAACAACAGATTCACTTAGATCTGATTTGTTTCCTATTAAAACTAACGGAATTTTCCCTGCAATGTTTTGAAGATCCTCTATCCAGGATACATGAAGATTATCAAGGCTTTTAGGCACTGTTAAGTCGAACACTAAGAAGGCTCCTCGGGTACCACTGAAAAATCTTTGACGAAATCGACGAAACGAGGTTTGACCTGCAACATCCCAGATCTGTAAATTCACACTCGAAGAATCAATAAGGAGTTGTTTAGTATAAACATTAACTCCAATTGTTGCTTTATAATCACCTTTGAAGTATCCATGTACAAAACGATTGATTAAAGATGTCTTCCCAACTCCTTCATCTCCCGCTAGAACTATTTTGTAATTCTTAGAGATCCCCTCATGTTCATTCAACGAACTTCCAACCGCTAAATCTTCTCATTCTCGGCTCACAAGGGATTTTTATTTTATTAAATTACTTTTCTTTAAAGGAGTATCTAAAGCGAGTCTTATACAATTTAAAAGAAGAATGACTCATAAAAGTTACAGATCTTGCAATGGAACCATGAGTATTGTCTTTAAAGATAGTAGAAATATCAATATCAATGAGATATACGAATTTATCCTTAATAGAAAACGAGACCAAGATAGGACTGAACCTAGTTCAGATTTTAAGAAGCAAACTCGAGACTATTTAGAATGGGCGTTCAACTCATTTATCTTAAAGAATTTTTTAGCATATCAGGGGCAAGAGCTTTATGGATGGCTTGCATTAACTCATATTCTTCCAGCAACAGTAATTATACATGAATGGCATCCATTAATTAAACTGTCTACCAATACAAGGCAGATCGCTATAGATTTAGTGGAAAAAAGTTTTCATTACGCCCATTCTAAAGGTATAAAGAATATAAGAGTATTCATAGATGTCTTAGAGAAAGATCAAATGAGATTTCAAGAAATCCAAGAGATCTATCGCCAAGCAAGAATGAAACAGACACATATTGCCTTGTGTATGGAGAATTATTCCTTATCCGTAGACAGTTTACAAACGATTCCAGTTCCCGAGAAGCTAGAAATCGTTCCGTTACTTGATCAAGAACTAAGTAAAATTCGTAAATGCCATAAAGAGGTCTTTGAAGGAACATCTGATGGATTTATAGCGAGTTTGGATCCTGACGAGTGGGTATCCTGGAATTTTTTTGACAAAAGGATATTAAATTCCTCATCAACCGTGATTAAAAACCAGGGTGAAATCATCGGCTTTATTGCTGCGAATGACTACGGAGATTATGTAGAATTGGGCCCAATTGGAGTTTTAAAGGCGTATCGGGATCACAATCTAGGTAAAATATTAATGGAACAATGCCTATCCAGTTTGATCCAACAAAAGAAAACACAATGCTATATCGAAGTCTCTGAAGGAAATATCCCAGCCTATAACCTTTATAAACAGTATGGTTTCACAACAGTGTCGAAAAAATATGGTTTCTTACATAGAAATTCGAATAGACACGACTCTCCCAATATAACGCGAAATGGACGAGAATAAAAGAAATAGCTTATTATTCTTCGAAAGACGAGAAAATGGGGTAAAATTAACAAAGATATTGACTGCATTGTTGTTATTTTCTGTTTTTTTTTAGGAAGAAAGCCAATACGCCAAAAATAAAAAGCAGAATGATGCCTCCTGAAATAATGTTTGGAGGTATAAGAGGTTTAAGAGGAGAGTTGGTGGGCTCCGTTAGAGGAAAAGAATCAACGTTACGTGCCAGACCATCAATTGCATAGGGAAGATCAACAATCCCATCATGATTCGAATCTGGAGCCGTGTGATCATTCCAAAAATTGGATTGAAAAGTACTGTTTTGACCGTCATCCCTTGCTTGAGAGATTCCCTCTTCATTGTTATCATAAAAATTATTCTCGATAACTTCTGTGTTGTAGCAAAGAAAGAGGACAAGAACCCCGTATCTTGGAGAATCCGCGATTACATTGTTACTTACTATATTATTAGAGGAGAAACCAATTTCAATACCATACTCCTCATTGTCATAAATTAAATTCTGGGAAATCACACTAAAGAAAATCCCCTGATACTGCTCAGTATCCCGTCCAAACAGGATCCCAACGCGATTTTCGAAGATGTTATTATCAATGATCGTAGTGTTATAAGAAGAATCACCTACCCAAATTCCAGCGTCTGCACTCGAATTGATAATGTTATTAGTGATCCTGACTGGGCCTGGACACGCTTCAATACGAATACTATTCAGAGTGGAATTTTCTACTTCGTTATTGGCAATAGTGATGTTTTCTGAGAAGTATACCCCGATTCCTAGAGTATTAATATTGAGCACAATATTATTCTCCAGCTTCCCATTGATTACATTATTAAGCACTATCCCACCCCACGCTGTTGATAGGCCATCAAGATAGCAATTCTGAATGATGAAATGAACAGTAGTATGCCTAATCGAAAATAAATCGCCAGCAGAGTCTGTAATATTGTACCCTTCAATGAGGTAGGGATTTCTAAGAGTCCCAGCCCCAGACCACTCTTCTCTCGAAGCCATAAGTTCAAAATGATTATCACCATCGAGGATTATAGGGTTATGGATTTCATATTGTGTCAAGCAGATAATTTGTTTTCCTAAATCCTCTTCAATCGTAAGACCAGACATAAAGACCAAGGGGGAAGTTATAACCAGAAATAATAGAGTGAAACGAAGCGTGATGTGAGGAAAAATCGTAATTCCTTCCAGAAGACATTCTTCGTGGGAGATAAAAAACTGAAATATATGTTTTCAGATAGATCTAAACCTAAATCATCAACCTCAGCAGTATAATATAAATAATTTTAGTATTTCCTTAATAGAGGAGCTTGTAGAAAGTACTGGAGATCAACTGCTAGAACTACTAGCTGATGTGGATTGGTAAGATATTAATAGCCTCATTAATAGAGTAGGTTGGCTAGCTCTAATTCTTGAAGAAAAATGGAACAACGAAATTCTAGAATGCTATCTTTAATCTGGATCCGTCCGAATTCAGTCGTTGGATTATATAAGTTGCACTTTGATTGTTAATAAATAGGAAAGAGGCACAACAAGCAACGAGATGGAGGACTCCCCCTGTTTTAAGGAACCAAATATGTTTTAAGGTTCTTCTAAGAAGAAATTTATTGAAACCAATATACCAGATAATATAAATACACAAAATTTATTTTAAAACCATATTAAACTTGGTGAACTTAATTTGGCCTCTTTAAATGAAACTAAAATTAAGCAGGAGATTAGCAAAATTCTACACGATGCTTTTGGTTGGGCTTTGACAAAAGATCGTGCGCTCTTTGAACGTATCTTTGCAAAAGATGATGATTTCTTTTCATATTTTCCAGACTCCAGGAGTACAGCTACAGGCTGGAACGAATTTGAGAAATTTTTAGAGGGATGGATGGATCCACGTAATATTGCAACAGGATTTGAAATAAGAAACCTTAAAATTGTAATTTCGCAAAATAAAGATGTTGCCTGGTTCTCTGCAATTGTGGATGATGAAGGAGAATT
>JBHLPG010000303.1:0-4843 GCA_048939725.1 Promethearchaeota archaeon
GATAATAAGTAAACTCTGTTTCAACATAGATAGTATATTCATAGGTGATTCTTACATGTACTTCGTTACAGCTTTGAATTTTCTCTGGTTCCATTATATGATTAATTCTATAGCTTTTATATCCAAAATGCCCACTCCCACCAACTCCTTCCCCCAATTCTTCATCTTGATTTATTTTCCCTTTAATAATTTCTCGAATTTTCTTTTTGGTAAACATTTCTTTCAACAATGGTTGTAAAAGGTTCTATTTTTTTCCAATGAAAAATAAATGAGAGGCGGATGCTGAACCAGTGTGTTTCACTCTATTCTTTAAACTCTCTCCTTCCTCCCTCAGTTTTTCATAATCAGGGTGTTCTTTTAGTTTGGTTAACCGCTTAAGATCGTTATCAATTTCTTTGATTGCAAATTTGATGATGCCTTCATTCTTTGGGTTTTCACAATCGAATTTGTCATCACAGAATAAACACTTGACAAAATGAGTGGACTCAACTTCTTTAAGCTCTCTCAAACCCAAACTAGTAGCTATTTCTTTTAACTCGGATTTGGTATGTGTAAAACGGTGAGGAACATCCAGTAATTTGTCGATTTTTGACCCCCAATGGTGTTGGTCAATATCTGTCTTCTGTGCTTCTGATTGTATTCCATTCCGAAATGGTTCTTGAATAATAAAATAACCATCAGGTCTTAACACTCTCATCATTTCGGCTAAGACTTTATTCACATTGGTTAAATGATGAAGTGAGTGTGAGATGGCCACGGTATCAAAGGAATTCGAGTCAAAAGTTAAATTTTCAGCATTCATTTCAAGAAACTCAACAGGCTGGTCTTCGAACTCCTTTTCAATAGACTTAATATCTTTAAATTCAATATCAATACCGATAATAGAATCAAAATCCTTAAGTGTTTTCATTAAAGTATTAATAAAGCCCCCCTTTTGAGTTGCCACATCAAGGACTTTTCCACCATAAATTACTTCCAATCCCTTCAGAATATCTCTCGCCCCAGATTTTGCTAATCCTGTGGGTAGATTTTCAGTCATTTTTATCATGTCATTATTTCGTGAAAATCTATATTTAACTCATCTTTTTCAGGCAATTAAATTATCTGACCTTGAACTAGATTAAAAAAAATCAAACCAAATAAGAAAAGTACAAAGGCTATAAAAGAAGCACCAAGAACTAATAAACGACGAAGTGTTTTATCCATTTTTTAGATCATCCTTATTGAGATTTTCTCAGATCATTCTGTTATCTAGTTACCCTTCTGAGGAATTTTATTAAAATTATAATAAATAAATTCATCAATAAGATGCCGAAAATCAAGATAATCAAGAACAATGGTTCAATTGATGCCATTCATATTTCACCAAATTTAATTTAACCTTTGTTTCTAGAAAAAATTCCTTCTAGTAGAGTAATTCTGTTTAGATCTCCATACGAAGACATTCATCCCGAGCAGAAAAATCACTAGGATATGGCAGTTTCGATTAGGACACTTTCATTTCAAAAACTGTACCTCATGTCTTAAAAATATGTAAAAGGGTGATTGATTAGAGTCAACCTAACCTTTCTTAACCGGTTTGTGAACATATTTGGATAGAACATATCGCCTATTGATTGTGTTGTTCTTATTATTTATAGGTATTGTTCTATTTATCCTATTTTTTATAGGATTTCTTCTAAGAGGTTCAAGCTCCCCCTCCTCTTCGAATGATTCCGATTTTCCAGTTATATTCTTTGTCCCTATCTTTTTTGGTGTTTTAGTACCAATTATCGCAGCTATAAGAAGACGACGATAACACTTTCATTTTTGCCTAATAAGATACTCATTAATTATCAAAACCTATTCTTTTTTTCGATTTGTTTAATTATTTGAAATGTTGAGAAATATGTCAAAAATAAAGATCAAACCTAATGTTTCCCCCTTTCCGATGCCTGTTGCGATAATTGGAGCACTTGTCAATGATCATCCTAACTTCATGACTGTTGCATGGTTTAATCGTCTCAATGGAAACCCTCCAATCTGGGGTGTAGCCTTTGGGAAGAAACAATACACACTTGAAGGGATAAGAAAGAATAAAGCATTTAGCATTAATGTTCCTAATGTAAACTTGGTAGAACAAGTTGATTTTTGTGGTATTACATCTGGAAGGAAAGTAGATAAATCAAAGTTATTCAATATCTTTTATGGAGAACTGGAATCAGTTCCAATGGTACAGGAATGCCCACTCTGTCTAGAATGCCGTGTGTATGACATCATTGAATTACCAAGCATCTCTTTAGTCCTTGGAGAAGTTATCACTGCTTACACAGAAGCTCATTATTTGACCGAGAATAAACTAGATTCAAAGAAAATCGATCCTTTCACATTTTCACAACCTGATAACAAATATTGGGCACTTGGTGATATTGTTGCGGATGCTTTTAGCATTGGTAAGGATCTAAAAGTATAGATTCTAACAGAATGTTTTAATTTATAGTTTCCGACTGTTCAGGTTTTTCTACGGTCATTTGGCGTTCTAAGATGATCAATTCCGTTCTTTTTTTCATGAAGTAAGATCCAACCGCGATTAAAAAGTAACCTGCAGTAAAAACTGAGCCCACCACTACAACCCCAGCAACAAGACCATAGAGGTCAATCATATTTCCGACCATAGGAAGTAGCAGCATACTAAGCAACGATGTTATTGTAGGTAATAAAGAATATACTGCAGTTCTATTCTTTGAAGGGACGAGATCAACCATCAATCTCATTCGTAAAACTTCCGAGGTTTTATACAAAAATCCAATAGTAATCATGATGAAAGCTGTCCACACAAACCCAATTAAATTGAAAGTATTTTGAGCTGGAATTATTGTTAAGAGGCTAATAAATGCAGGAAAGAATAAGACCAAGAATACTAGAAGAAACTTAGAATAATGTTCTATTGATAGTCGTTTACTAAATTTTGCAACATACAGTCCAACTGGTACACCAGACAAATAAATAATTGTGCGTAGGAGATTTGCACCAAAATCATCTCCAGTATATCCAAAATAAATCGGAAAAAGGACTATCATAGCCCAAATTGTCCATGTAGCAGTAATAAAAGCCATCCCTAGAAGTAAGAAAAACACCGCCTTGCTTGAAAACATGAATCGAACTCCCCCTTCAAGATAAGAGAAGTATTGGGATTTTTTTCTTTCAGAATTGATGATAGGAATTTGATTACTTTTTAAATTAATTTTAGATGAGATGTCTTTAATTTGAGTTAGAACAATGATAATCATAATTAAAGAGAGAAAAAACTGAACAGAAAAGACTAATTCTCGGGAATAGAGTATTGAAAGGAATCCACCAGTCATAAATGACGCAGCAAACGCAACATTATTAGCTGTGTTGACTCGTGATCGTGCAAAACCATAGATCTTTCGATCGGTATCGATTGAGTCAACTTTTTTATAGTTTGAGTCTAGCCACGAATCCAGTGCACCAGAGAAAAGAGCACTACCTAACCCATTAATAATAGCAATTATTATGAATGTTGGGAAGTCCTGAGCGATAACTAAAAAGAAAAAACCAATTCCGAAGAGAAGATACGCACCTGTCAGAACCCAACGCTGACCTATGTAATCTCCCATTGATCCTGAAGGATAATCAAAAATGAATTGTGTAAATAGCATCACAGCTAACATTATTCCTGTTAATGTAAATCCCATTTTATCAATCGCATACAACGAAAAGAAAGTCCATGACAAACTCATTGTAAAAGAATTGATTAAAAAAAAGTAAAAGAATTTTATTAGGACTTGCCTGACATTTGGTTCCAATTCGTTGATACCTAAATATTTTGTGACAATCAATTCAATCACCAGAAATCTTATGCTATTTAGGGGCAGCTTTAGGGACTTTTCTCGCTTTAACCCATTCAGGAAGTACCTCGATAAGTACACGAGTTTTAACCTCTTTCAAAACATAGTTTAAGAGTCGAACTCGTTCTTTTTCATCTTCTACGTATTTTTGAAAAATTAATCGAAGAATTTTCTCAAAATCGCCAAAATCTTTCTTTCTCCGAACTATTGCTCGCCCACCAAGGCTAATATAGGGAAAATACCCTTCTAAATATTCAGGAAATTGACGAGGATCAATAATTGAGACCCCGATCTTTTCAGCCCCATTTCTTATAGATTTGACTTTAGTAGAATAATCCTCTGATTGAAAAAAGAATCTTCCATCAAAAAAACCACCCCAAACAGGACAAGTGTGGGGAATCCCAGTTAAAGAGGAAATGAAGGTGATTACTGTAATATTCTCCCTTCGATTAATATAACTCATAATTTCTTCATCAGTAACATCTGACTTCTTAAATGAGAATTTAGCTGCCATAGAATACACCACAGAGAATCGAGGAAAGTTTAGTGTGCGACTTCAGCCTTTTTAGACGCCTTTATGGCTATCTGACCCTCTAAAGAATCGACTTCCGAACCTGATCTCATAAATCGAGTAGCTGTTGCTATAAACATGAAACCAGTACTAAATACAGTAAGAATGACAGCCATACCTGCAATTAAACCAAAACTGTCTATTATCTGGCCCGCTATTGGAAGTAAAGGAATACCAAACAATGCAGTGATTGTAGGTATCAAAGAATAGATAGAATTTCTATAATCAGAAGGTACAAAATCTACCAATAACCTCATTCTTAATATTTCTGCGGTTCGAAAAATCGTACTGACACTTATGTTTATTATAACTATTGTAGCCACACAACCAATGAGATTAACTCGATTTTCTAAGGGAACAAGGATCAAGAGGCTCATCACTGCAGGAAAGAACAGAAAAAGAAAAATCAACAGCATTAAAG
>JBHLPG010000304.1:0-4815 GCA_048939725.1 Promethearchaeota archaeon
GATAATTATTGTGAATTAATGCCTGATGGAGGAAAATTGGTAATTTTCCAGGATATTAACAATGCCGAAGATGCTAAGTATATTTATGTGACCCTTTGTGTTCACAGTAATAGTACTCTTGTTCTCCCTCCCGATTAAATAGTGCGCGATAAAGTGGTTTTTGTTTTGACAGAAGACATATTAAGAGAAAATTGGCATACTCTGGAAATCAAGGAAGTTTTAGCTAAAGTTAATTCCAATATTGGTGGATTATCAGAAGAAGAAGCTAAAAAACGGCTTGAAATTTATGGTTATAACGAATTTGAAAGTGAAGAAAAGGTCACCCCATTAAAATTATTCCTTCAACAGATTCTAAATCCTTTGGTGGCTATTCTTCTAGTTGCAGTCTTTGTTTCACTTTTAGCAGGAAAATATCTAGATACTGTTGTAGTTGCAGTTGTTATTGTAGCAAATTCAATAATTGGATTTTACCAAGAATATAAGGCTGAACAATCACTGGAAAAATTAAAATCTCTAGCTGCCCCAGAATCTTATACACTCCGGGAGTGTGATGTAAATAAACTACGTACTTGTATTGCTACAAGAGTTAAGACCCGAGAAATTGTACCAGGGGATATTCTGATCCTAGAGGCTGGTGATAAAGTACCTGCAGATGCACGTATATTTGAAAATGTAAGTTTAGAGATAGATGAATCAATGCTAACAGGGGAGTCAAATGCAGTCAGAAAAAACCTTGACTTGTTGGAAACTGAAACCCCAATCGGTGATAGAAAAAACTTAGTTTTTTCCGGTACAATAATCTTAAAGGGAAGAGGGAAAGCTGTGGTGACTAATACGGGTATGAATACAGAAATGGGTAAAATTGCACAGTTAATCAAGGATACTGAATCTGCTGAAGATCCGATTAAGAAACGTACTCGGGCATTAACAACTTCCTTAGGCTTTTTAGCTATTTCCACCACGATTATTACAATAGTAGTAATGTCAATTCGAGGTTTTGAAATTCTAGAGATGTTCAATTACGCCTTAGCAATGACTGTTTCTTCTATTCCTGAAGGGCTACCTGCTGTCATAACTATTACTCTAGCAGTAGCAGTTAATAGAATGGCGAGTCGTAATGCAATTATACGCCGTCTTCCGTCAATTGATACTTTAGGTGTTGTTGATACAATTGTTACAGATAAAACAGGTACGTTAACTGCAAACAAAATGACTGTCACTAAGATTTATATTAACGATTCGATATTTGAGGTTACTGGTGTAGGATACACCCCAAAAGGGGACTTTATTCTTAATAATGAGGTGGTTCTTGCAGAGAAAGTTCAAAATTTACACACACTTCTACAGGCTGCTACACTTTGCAATGATGCAAGATTACGAAGAGAAAAACTCTCTGAAAGCCAAGTTCTATGGGATATTGTTGGAGATCCTACAGAGGGGGCATTGGAAGTCCTAGCTGCAAAAAGCGGAATTGGGAAGGAAAAGCTCGAAGAAGAACTTCCTAGAATTGATGAAATTCCGTTTAACTCATCTATACGTTTCATGGCAACTTTCCATGAATCTCTTCAGGAAAATGGAAAAATTAGGGTCTATGTAAAGGGAGCTCCAAAACGAATTCTTTCAATGAGCTCACATATCCAGAAATCAAAGTTTCCAGAAGAGCTTAGTGAAAAAAATAAGGAGGAAATACTTCAGGTAAATCGAAATCTTGCTGATGAGGCATTAAGGGTGTTGGCTATTGCTTATCAAGAAATTGATCCTGAAGAGGTTGGTGAGTTTAAGGAGGCATTGTGTAACCGACAAGAAAAGCTTATCTTTGTAGGTTATGTTGCAATGAAAGATCCAGCAAGACCAGAAGTAGAAGATGCTTTAAGATTATGTGAATCTGCTGGAATCAGGGTCATCATGGCAACAGGGGATCAGTTAAATACCGCAAAAGCAATCGGTAGAGAACTTAGGATCCTGAAAGAGGGAAATGAGGTTCTTACTGGGAGAGAATTAGACACATTATCTGAAGAAGAGTTTCTAAAAAGGGTTGACAATATTTCGATATTTGCACGAGTATCCCCAGAGCATAAATTTAGAATTGTAACTGCTCTTCAAATGAAAGGAAAAGTAGTTGCCATGACGGGAGATGGTGTGAATGATGCCCCTGCGTTAAAAGCATCAGAATTTGGAATTGGAATGGGAATTACTGGTACAGATGTGACAAAAGAAACAGCTGATATGATTCTAGCAGATGATAATTTCGCTACTATTGTTGGTGCGGTTGAAGAAGGCAGGATTGTTTTTGAAAACTTGCAAAAAGTGGTGAAATATGTCACTACAACGACAATTGGAGAGATTGGAGCCATTTTGTTGGCATTATTGTTACTTCCAGCAGGAACACCGATCATTATTACAGCTATTCAGGTTTTATGGATCAATTTAGTAGCTGAAGGATTTTTAGATATTGCTCTGGCATTGGAACCCAAAGATTTTGATGTTATGAATCGTAAACCGAGAAATAAAAATGAAAATATTCTTACAAAAGGTATTTTACGTGATATGTTCTACTCAGCCTCATTTATGATGGTAGGAACGTTTTTAGTTTTTATTTTTGCCCTTAGTTGGTATCCTAATACACCATTAGAAGCTCAATCATTAGCATTTACAACTATGACCGTATTTCAATTTTTCAATGCACTAAACTGTCGATCTCTCAACCTCTCAATTTTCACAAAAGGGTTATTCTCAAATAAATATTTAATTACTGCATTTGCCGCAGCATCGACTTTACAGATCGCTGCAATATATGTCTTGAACCCATTTCTGGGAACAGTTCCATTAACTTTATTCGATTGGTTTATAGTAATTGGTGTTACCTTATCTGTATTTATTGGAGATGAAATCAGGAAGTATTATATTAAACGGAAACGCAAATAAGGCTAATTATAACCTAGTTATTCCCAAATTAATCAAGGAGATTCGTAGATGGAAACTAAAGCTGTAGCACTTATATCAGGATCAGTAGTTCTCTGTTTAGTAGCAATAGAATTAATCATTTTGGGTCCACCTGTGGGTGATTTAATCTATCTCATATTACGTTTTTGTGCAATAGTCGGAATAATTTGCCTATTTATGGCTAGTTTGATGACCCCTTTTCAGCGGGAATTACGTAAGATATTTGGACGTTCATTCATACAGATTCATCATGCTTATACTATAACTGGGCTAATTCTGGTTACATTACATCCATTACTTTTTGCCTTGGATCTATCACTGATTAACCAACGTCTTGAGTTTTTGGTTTTTTTCCCTGACTTTGGTGTAAGATTTTGGGAATTAGCAGGTAGACCAGCATTGATTTTATTCTATATAACCTTTTTCACTGCACTCTATCGGAATGTTAGCATTCTACCTAAGTATTGGAAATATATCCATTACATAAATTATCTTGGTTTAACATTTGGTGTTATACATGCAAATTTAATTGGAACTAATGTTAAGGCTTCACTACCCTTGTTCTTATTGATCAATGGACTTCTCATAATTTCTTACGGAGTTCTGATTTACAAGCGTTATCAAAATTATCAACGCAAAAAAAGAATTCAAGCAAGAGGAATGAAATAAACTGATAGAATAAAGAAATTGATAAATGAGATGAGAGAAAAATTCTTCATCCAAATCAAATCCTGATATGATATATTATTAACATCAAGCAGAGGATATCGAATCACTAAGTTTATGAAGTTGAGTTATAGAGAAGAGTTGAACGTGAATAAGATAAATAGGCATAAGTCTTTCAATAGCAGTGGGTAGCAAATTTAGTGAATAATAGAACAGATATGGATAAGAAATGGTTGATCTTAGATGAGTAATGACAAAACAAAGAGGAAAAAGAAGAAGAGGGAAAAAGTAAAGAAGAAAAAAGATAATAGTGTGAATAAACTCTTGTATTCATACCCCCTTGGGACAAAATTGAAAATGGGAGCAAGGCCAAGGAAATAAGGAATATCAAATAGCAGATGAAATTGACCTTTCAATTGAAGCATTTACCTTATTAAGGGGAGCATTTCACTTCTTTTTGTGAAAGAAATTCTTACAAATCTGGAAATATTAGAGTACAACTTATTAACAAGAAGAATTTTTTTCAGGAATGTCTTGGATTTTGAAAGGTCATAATAATGACACAACCAATACAAATAGCCTTTTTTTGATTACATTGTATCTGTTATACAATCAGTAAGTGTCCATTTGAGTTATAATACAGTTCAAAATTGTCTATCTAGGCAATATTTATAAATTAAATTGACCAATTGGTCACTGGACAGCTTAGTCCTTAAGTATGTCACCGCTTCCCCGTATGGGTGAGAAACAACGCTTATGTTGATTCTTTCGCATCTCGGACAATCTTTCACTCAGGGGATTAAGCTGTTCCTTGGTGTCCTTTCATTATCAAGAAATGAAATGTGAAAAATACATATCAAGTTTAATAGGAAGAATAGAAAATGACTGAAGTACATCAAACATTAGATGCACGAAACCTGTCTTGTCCAATGCCTGTTTTAAAATCTAAAAAGGCTTTGAAATCCTTGGAAATTAACCAAGTGTTAGAAATTCTAGCTACTGACCCTGGGAGCATGGCGGACATTCCAGCCTGGACTCGTACCACTGGTCAAGAACTTATATCCGCAGAAGAGCGCGGACCCAAAGATTATCGTTTTCTCGTTAGAAGACTTAATTAAAAGCTATATGGTGAAAAATTATGACTGAATCTATAACTCAGAGTGTGAATCTTCCTAATGAAGATAGACCCAAACGTATGGCAATTAT
>JBHLPG010000054.1:0-19494 GCA_048939725.1 Promethearchaeota archaeon
CAGCATCTTCAGGACAAATGGCTATGCAATGCCCACACACTCTACAATACTCTTCAAATTCTACTTTGATAAGGTCTTGATCCATTTTAAATAGATTTGAAGGGCACGCTTCAACACAATACCCACATCTGATACATAATTCTGGGATAATTTCAATCATTGACGTTTTAACACTCCTAAAGACTGAGTGGATCATTTAATTCTTGTTTCATATATAATTTTTTCATGATAGAGGGAAAATTCGTATAATTCGCTGTATTTAAACAGAATTATATCTGAAGTGGAATCGGATAAATGATAACTCTATGTTTAAAACAAAACATTTCGCTTATTTTCCTAGTGTAGAACATGACTTTCGTATCCCTTCTGCATAGAGATGACATCCCAGAGGATGTTAAAGAAGTAATTCGACTAGCTATTGCTGATCAAAGAAAAACAGAAGAAGCTTATCTAAAAACAAAAACACGACTTGAATTCCTACTTAAATCTAGTCCAGCGGTGATATTTTCTTGCGAACCTGGAGGTAACTTCTCGACATCCTTTATGAGCGAGAACGTAAAGGACATTACTGGTTATGATGAGGGGGAGTTTATAAATGATCCGAGTTTTTGGACTAATGGTATCCATCCTGATGATAGACAACGATTGGTAGATACATTTGAGGGTATAGTTCAAAGTGAACACTATAGTGAAACCTATCGTTTTAAACACAAAAATGGCTCCTATCTTTGGATGATGGACGAAGCTTCCCTCATTCGAGACAAACAGGGAAACCCTATTGAAATTGTGGGCTATTGGACGGATATTACAAAACAAAAAGAAGCAGAGGAAAAATTGCGAAAAAGTGAGGAGGAATATCGTTCTTTATTTGAGAATATCCCTATTGGTCTTTACCGAAGCACTCCTGATCACAAATATCTTGCAACAAATCCAACATTTGTTAAGCAGGTAGGGTTATCATCATTTGAAGAACTAATTTCTCTTGATCCTGATCAGTTAGCAAACCGACTGAATTATGACCGAAATCGATTTCTCGATGAAATTAATATTAAGGGAGAAGTAAGAGGTTTAGAATCAGAGCTGAAACAATCTGATGGAACTTCAATATTCATTAGGGAGAATGCAAGAGCAATAAGGGATTCAAATGGCACAATATTATGTTATGAAGGAAGTGTTGAGGATATTACTGATCGTGTTCTAGCGGAGGAAGCACTCCGCGAGAGTGAAAAGAGATTCCGAACGTTATTCGATGAATCCCCCATAAGTCTTTGGGAAGAGGATGGCTCCCGAATAAAACAATATATTGAAAACCTAAGATTAAGGGGAATCGAAGACTTTAGACAGTATTTTGATACTCATCCAGAAGAAGTTATCAAAGTATCAAATCTAGTAAAGGTCCTTGATGTGAATAATGCAACACTTATGATGTACAAAGCTCATCAAAAGGAAGATCTTCTTAAGAATATATCAGTTGTTTTCGGAGAAGATTCGTTCTTGGCCTTTAAAGAGATGATAATTGCGCTTGCTGATGGAAGAAGGGTATTTGAAATTGATAGTATCAACAAAACATTAACAGGGGAAGAGATCCAAGTTTTACTTAGATTAACTGTCGTTCCTGGGTTCGAGAGTTCATTATCTAGAGTGATTATCTCTATTCTTGATATCACAGACCGTGTTGAGATGGAAAAAGCTCTCCGCGAGAGTGAAGAGAGACTCAGGGCGTTTATGGACTCTGCCACTGATAGTTTCCTCCTTCTTGATTCAGATTTGAATATTATTGAAGCTAATCAAAATATGGCAACAGGATGGAAATTTAACAAACATGAGTTAATAGGAAGAAATATCGTTGATTTAAGGGAACGAGCAATATTTGATTCTCCTGTTGAATACACAGAGCGATTCACACAATTACTTGATGTTATAAAGACTGGAAGCTTGTATGATGAAGAGTTTACTATTTTGCACCCCATACATGGAAAAAGATATACTTCGGTCAGAGCATTTAAAGTAGGGACAGGGCTCGGAATTATCAGTAGAGATATTACACAGCAGAAAGAGGCAGAATTGGTTCGGAGAGAATTGGAACAGAGACGTGAAAACTTTATCTATATGGCTTCCCATGAACTAAGAACACCATTAACAGTCATCTCTGGATATTGTGACTTCTTAGACAAACATGATCAATTCATTGATCATGATCGAAGAGATAAAATTATTAGCGTGATGAAAAGCAATGTTCACCGGCTTGAGCGGCTAACAGAAGATGTGGCTCAAGTCGCACAGATTGAAAAGGAACAGTTTCAAGTCTCGAAGAAGGAGTTTGATCTCTGTAATTTCCTGCATGAAAATTTGGACCAATATACTCAATTACTTGGAAACCAATTTAAATTTCAAAAGTGCAACACTAAATCTATCATTATTAACGCTGATCCAGACCGAATACAGCAAGTACTAGAGAATGTCATTAGTAATGCCATTAAACATACATCCAAGGATAAGAGGGAGATTATTGTTAAGGTAGAGCTACAGGATAATAGTGTTCAGATATTTATCACTGATAATGGAGCAGGGATTGCTTCAGAACACCTAGACTCCATTTTTGATCAATTCACTAGTTTTCAAACAGAATATGCTGCAGGGGGGACAGGGATTGGCCTATACTTATCACGAAAAATTATAGAAGCACATGGAGGCACTATCACCGCTCAAAGTGCGGGGAGAGGCTTCGGATCAACTTTCATTATTAAATTACCGAAGTAAAATTCTTCGATCTTTAGATTACAATCTGGAATGTTTATTAATTGTGATTGAGAAAATTTATCATTGAAAGGGGTAATCCTATATGAGCTTGGAATCTCTATTGGAGAGGCGAGACGTTCCCTCTGAGGTACAAGAGGTCATTAAAAAGGAATTGTCTGAATTAAAAGGAACAAAAGCCAGATTAGAATATCTTCTTAAGTCAGGGCCTGCAATTATCTATGCTTGTGAACCATGGGGTGATTATCAGACAAAATTCATGAGTGAAAATGTAAAAGACATCCTTGGCTATAATTCGGAAGATTTCCTCTATAATCCTTCTTTCTGGGTTGAAAGATTGCATCCTGAAGACAAACAACAAGCCTCAGAATCTTTTTCCAAGATTCTTGAAACACACTTCTTTAGTGAAATATATCGGTTTCAACAGAAAGATGGTACTTATCGATGGATGCTTGAGGAAGCTAACCTTATTCATGATGAGAATGGTCAACCTTTTGAGATTGTCGGTTATTGGACAGATATAACACCTCAAAAGGAAGCAGAAGAGCAGCTTCGGAGAGAAAGAGAAAATCTCTACAGGATTTTAAATTCAACTGACGATATAATCTACATTATAAATTCGCAACATGAAATAGAATTTATCAACGCGGCTACTGAGAAAGAATTTGGACCTGTTGACGGGAAGAGGTGTTATGAGTATTTTAATGATTTCCTTGAAGCTTGTCTTTGGTGTACAGCTGATAAAGTGGCCAATGGAGAAACAATTCATCGAGAAAAGACTTTACCAAGAAATCAAAAGACTTATGACATGATTGATACACCTTTTAAGAATTTGGAGGGAGAGATTTCACGTTTAGCGATTCTACGGGATATTACAGAACGGAAACAAACAGAAGAAGCTCTACGAGAGAGTGAGGAGAAGTACCGATCCTTTCTAGAGAATTTTCAGGGGATTGCATTTAAAGGATATGAGGACTTTTCAGCAGGATTCTTCCTTGGTAATGTAGAAGAAATAACAGGGTATAATGAGGAATCTTTTACCTCTGGAGAAATTGTGTTCAATCAATTAATCCACCCAGAAGACATTCAATGGATCAATAATGATGTTGAAGAATTCATGTCTTCCTCTCAAAAAGTAACCCAACGGGAATATCGCATTATAGATAAGAATGGTAACCTTCACTGGATTCAAGAATCAATTCAGAAATTTTATGATGAAAAACTGAAAAGAGGAGGGGTTTATGGCACTCTTGTGGATATCACTGAGCGGAAACAAGCCGAAGAGGCATTACAGGAAAATCAAGAATTATTTACTCAATTCATGGATCATTTACCTGCAGCTGCTTTCATCAAAGATAAAGATTCTGTAACACTCTTTGCTAATAAATTCTTGAAAGATGCCTTTGGAGGAGAGACATGGATAGGAAAGACAGCCATGGAATTATTCCCGGAGGAGGCAGCGCGAAAAATGATTATTGATGATCAAAAAGCTTTAACTGAAGGATTACAGATTATTACAGAAGAATTAAGAGATATAAACAATGTAGCAAATACTTACCGAACTTACAAGTTCCCAATTAAGCGAAAAAATAAGGAAAACTTACTTGGTGGTATTGGGATTGATGTCACATTACTGCAGAAAACGGAAGATCTTCTTCGGAAAGAAAGAGAGAATTTCTACAACATCTTAAATACTATCAATGATCTGATATACATCGTTAACGTGGGATTTGAAATAGAATTCGTCAATGCAGCTCTTGAGGGAGAATATGATAAAGGTGCAGTGGGAAACAAGTGTTATGAATACTTTAATGGCTTTGATGAACCGTGTTCATGGTGTACCATGAAAGAAGTGCTTGAAGGGGAAACAGTTCGGTGGGAAAAAACCCGTGAGCGGAATCAAAGAACTTATGATATAATTGATACCCCTCTTAGAAATTCAGATGGTAGTATTTCATTATTATCAATCCTTAGGAATATAACTGAGCGGAAACAAACTGAAGAGGCATTACGAGAGAGTGAACTGAAGTTTCGGACATTTATAGAAACATTACCTCAACCAGTATGGATCTATCAAGATTATCAATGTCGTTACGCAAATCCAGCAGCAGAAAAAGTAACAGGTTTTTCAATGGAAGAGCTATCTTCAATGCATTTCTGGGACTTTCTTCATCCTGATTACAAAGAAATAGCTATTAAAGGAGGAAAGGCACTAGAACAAGGTGTTTCTCCACCTGTTAGTGAGGCCATTGTGAAATTCATAACTAAGAGCGGAAATGAAAAATGGTTGGATACCCGCTTAGAGCTAATTGATTTTGAAGGCAAAAGAGCAACTCTTATAACTGCAATGGACATCACCAGGCGAAAGGAGGCAGAAGAAGCTTTACGTGAAAGTGAGACTAAATATCGGACTCTAGTTGAACGAGCTAACGATGGAATTGCAATTGTTGAGGGGGGTAAGTTAGGTGATCAGTTTAAATTCGTTAACCAACGATTTGCACAGATGCTTGGATACAAACCTGAAGAACTCTTAAATATGTCTTACGCACAGGCTGTTCATCCTGATGTTTTTCCTAAAATCAATGAACGGCGTAAAGCACGGTTAGCAGGTAAAGAAGTTCCTCTTACCTATGATTCTAAACTAATAAGGAAAGATGGCAGCCCTTTAGAAGTGGGATTAAACCTAGGAGTGATTGATTATCAGGGGGAAGATGCAGTTATAGCAATTGTACGAGACATTACAGAACGGAAAAAGGTCGAACAAGCGTTAAAAGAAAATGAGGAGAAATATAGATCCTTTATAGAGAATTTTCAAGGAATAGCATTCAAAGGATATGCAGACTATTCTCAAGAGTTTTTCCTTGGGAAAGTTGAAGAAATAACAGGATATCTGGAGAATGATTTCCTTTCGGGTAAAATTACGTTTAAAGATTTAATCTACCTAGAAGATTCAGAACGAATAGCGCATGATGTGCTTGAATTCTATTCTTCTTCTAAAGAATCACATCGGAGGGAATACCGTATTAAAGATAGATATGGAGCTATACACTGGCTTCAAGAAGATATTAAGAAGTTTACTAATAAAGAAAATAATACTGTGGGTGTATATGGAACAATTCAAGACATTACTAAGAGAAAACAGGTAGAGGAAGCTTTAAGAAAATCAGAGGAGAAATATCGCCTTCTTTTTGAGCTTGCACCAATTGGAATTGGTATTTCTAATCCTGAAGGCCGTATAGTTGAAGCTAATCAAAAAATCCTAGAAATAATGGGTTATACCTTGGATGAAGCTAAGACGATAAATCTTACGAATACATATGTAAACCCTGAAGATCGTGAGAAGCTAATTAAACGCCTTCAGATAGAACGACAGATTCAAGATTATGAGCTAGAACTCAAACGTAAAGATGGAACGCCATACTATTCTTTACTAAACATAAGTCACATGGAATTAGGCGATCAAGAAGTTTATCTAACCACTCAGCGTGATTTAACAGAATGGAAGGAGATGGATAGGGCAAAAAGGGAAACTGAGGAAAGATTGCGAAAATTTATGGAATCAGCAACTGATGGATTTACCCTCCTTGATTCAAACTTGAATTTTATTGATATAAATAAAGCAGGATTAACAGGACTTGGATTATCAAGAGAAGAAGTAATAGGAAAGAATTTTTTGGAGATTTTCCCTAAATTAAGGGATTCTGATACATACAAAAAATATCATGAAGTTTTAAAGACTGGAAATCCATATTATCTCGATGACATTGATTCTGCTCCATTAATCAGACAAAAGTATTATTCAGTTCGTGCTTTCAAGGTTGGAAATGGATTAGGGATTCTCACTACAGACATTTCTAATCGCGTGAAAGCTGAAAAAACCAAAGAGGAACTCGAACAACGACGTGACAGCTTTGTTTGGATGACCAGTCACGAACTTAGAACCCCTTTGACCGTTCTTACAGGATATTGCGACTTTCTAATGGAACATATCAATGACTTAGCCCAGCAACGGATTACAAATATACTAGGTGTCATGAAAAGTAATTTAGACCGATTGGAACGATTAACAAGTAAAGTGAGCACAATTGGCCAAATAGAGCGAGGTATTTTTGAAATCGAAAAAACCTCTATAAATTTCTGTGACTTCCTACAAGATACATTAGAACCCTACCATCAACTCCTAGGAAATCAATTTGAATCCCGAGGATGCTTAGAGGAGACCTCAATAATTATCGATGGGGATCCACACAGGTTGCAACAGGTGATAGACAATATAATAGGTAATGCTATTAAACAAACGAACAAAGATCATCGAAAAATTAAAATTCAGACGAAGATATCTCCATCCAAGATAAAAATTGAAGTTATTGATAATGGCGCAGGAATTGAAACAGAGAATTTAAATGTCATTTTCGATCAGTTTGTAAGCATTCCAACAGAATTTTCTGCAACTGGGACAGGTATTGGATTGTACTTGTGCCAAAAGACATTAGAGGCACATGGAGGAAGAATTACAGCAAAAAGTAAAGGACTCGGTCGTGGAGCGACCTTTATCATTGAGCTCCCGAGAACCAATTCAATTGTTTCATGAAAAATTAAAACAGAAGGGGAAATTAAACCTAAAAAGCTCTCTATCTCTCACTTTCAATGAACCCTCATTCTCTAGTATTTTAAGTTACTAACAGAGCTTTCAGACTTAAAAGTCAAAATGATGTCAAAATTAATTTTTGGTCTGTGATTACAACAATAGAATCAGATTAACATCTTAATCTCAACCGTAATCTTCTGAATTTCTTTATTTATCCCGTCTCTTCCTAATTTATATTAAATACATCGACAATTTAGTGGAAAATGTGTAAAGGAGGATAATTCAAAACTACTATTACTTAGAAATTAGTGTCCTTAACGTTTAAAGTATCCCATGTATTTCTAGAATATGTAGATACTTACGCGAAAGTGACGAAAAAAATCCGACACAAATGTGAACTTTATGTCTAGTACAAATTTCTCTGCTCTTTTTACAAACTTCCAATCAGTGTTTAGAGAGTCTGGAGAAAAGGTGTTTGTATCGAATTACATCCCAAATCACCTTTGGCACCGCGAGGAGGAAATGAAAAGTTTAGTTAACTATTTCAGATCGATTATAACCGAACCAACGGCAAGTAACAGAAAAGTTGTGCTCTATGGACCAGTTGGTACTGGAAAAACCGTCATTTCCATGGCTTTTGGAGCAGATCTCACCAGATACTTAAAAACAGAACATAAACCAGGAGATCCCAGTTTTCGATTCTTCCATGTCAATTGTCGCAAAACCAAAACCCCTCATTTGATCTTAACAACAATTTTACGACAATTAGTCCCTGGATTTCCTTTAAGAGGTTTCTCAGTTGATGAATTACTGAGAATGTTTTCTCTGCTTCTTTATGAACAAAATCTAGTGTCATTGCTTGTATTAGACGAGATCGATTACTTAATTCCAGATGAACGAACTGATTTTCTTTATGCTCTATCACGTATTGAGGAGGGAGAATTAAAGAATCGAGAAGCTCATTTTTCAAATTTTCCTGGAAATCATACTGAATCTCGTTTCAATCTATTATGTTGCACTCGGGACAAGAATTTTCGTTACCATCTTGATTCCTCAACCGTTTCCTCTCTTGGGAGAAACTTCATTACATTCCCTCCTTACACTCGAAATCAACTTTTTGATATTGTCTATTCTCGTGCAGAGTTAGGTCTCCGGGAAGAAAGCTTCGATGACGAGCTTATTGAGGTCATTGCTGGACTTGCAGAAGAATATGGCGATGCTCGGTTTGCAATTGAGTTATTATGGCGAGCAGCAAAACTAACTGACCAAGAAAAGAAAGATCAGATATCGACTGAGCACGTACGTAAGGCAGTAATTTCCGTACTCCCCATTGAAAAGTCAGTTGTTGAAGATTTGAATACTCATCAAAAATTACTCCTATTGAGTATTGCTAAGCTCCTATGTGACAACAATCGACCGTTTGTAACAACCCCAGAAGTGAAAAACTCGTATATAAGCATTTGTGAGGAAGCAGGAGTACGCCCAAGGCGTCAAACTCAAATATGGGCATACTTAAAGGATTTAGGACAGCTAGGGCTTATAAAACAAGAAGTAGAAAACCGCCATCGGAATGGAAGATCAATGGGGCGAGTTACAACCATCCGTGTTCGCGATATCCCCGTTAACGAGATTATTCAATCTTTAAACCATTTAATAGAAAATAATGATTGAAAGGTTTCATATTATTGTTAATACACGGAATACCCAATCTACACCTAACCAAACAATTCCTCCAAGAATAGCTGCAACTGGTACTGTTACAATCCATGAGATGACAATAGTTTTGACCATCTTTTTTTGAATAGGAGACCTCTCAGCCCATCCAACAGCAATCATGGCCGCAATTAAAACATGAGTCCCACTTAAGGGGAATCCTAGAAGGGTACCTATAGTCATTATAAGTGTAACTGAAATCATTGCAGAAAGTCCAGAAGATGGATTCATCACAACAAGTTCTTTCGCTACAACCCGAATTACTATCTTTCCCACTATAATTAAACCTAAAGCCATGCCAAAACCTCCTACTAACATCATTAACCATAAGTTCATTGGGTTAGTTTCACCCTCTAGAAGTTTTAAACCCAAAACTGGTGCAATAGAGTTTGCTACGTCATTTCCAGCCCTTGATGCAGTACTAACAATTAAGAATAGTCCTAAAGCATATATGTATAGTTGATCCTTTTTTTGTTTGCCTGCAAATCCTTCAACTGACTCATCAAGACGCTGAGTCCATAAATGGACTGTGGCTGCAGCGAGAAATCCAATTACAGGGCTAAGAATCAAGCCTAAAAATATTAATAAAAGCACCCAATAATCAACAGCGTTTATTCCCCATTCAGAATAAATAGATCCTGCTGCTATAGCAACACCTACTATGGCACCAACCACTGTTTGAGTAGTTGATATTGGTAAAGGTATAATAGTAACGTGACCCACTAGGATTATAACCATAACCAACAAAACAGATATTATCATTGCATCTGTTAATTGATTTCCTTTTACTAAATCTTCTCCTAAAGTTTTTATTACAGCTTCTCCTAAGAATACACCAAGAATAGAAAAAATGGCTCCTAATATGATTGCAGTTCTTAAAGAAAATGCCCCCGCAGCCACTCCTGGTGCCATCATTTCGTCGTTACTTCCTGCAGCAAATGCAACTGCGAATGCCATCAACACTGCAAATGTAAGAACTACAATCTCAATCACATAGCTACCTCACAACGTATAAACCATAATTTCTAAAGAGAGGGAATCTCAATATTCCTTATCAAAACATGTTTAAGGATTTAGAAGCCTGAAATGATGTGTGGGGCTTCAAATATATATGTATATATATAATATATGTCTATATATACCCCCTCTTTAAACGTAACTGAAAATCCTAGCCATATTTCACAGCCATAGCCGAAATATAGTCCGCTGTTGATTCTGCTGCCTCGGCAACTTTTACTAAACTAACAGATATCGTGTATAGATATGCTGCATCCTTAGGGGGGTAATCTGGGGAATGGATGCGCCCAAAGATATGGAAGTCAAGATCTCTTGCCTCTTCGCGCATTGCATCAACTTTGCTCGCGTAATTTCGGGCTTTATCGTAATCTTTGTCTATATATTTTAGAGCATCTTGAAGATAATCGGTACAACGATGAACCTTTTCTGCTAGAATAGGCATTTCATGTGGAATGCGGTTTGGAAAATCCTGTTTTGAAACTAGTCGTCTGATGACAACTTCAGTTCGATTGACTATTCTATCCATACGGCGTACAAGTCGGTGGCGATCCTCGGTAGCTTGCGGTAAATAGGCTCCCTTAGAAAAGATACTATCAATTAACTCTTCTTTAATATCATCACAACGTCTTTCAGCTTCTATTATTTCCTCTTTTAATTGTGTAATCTTTTCACGAGCATCAGGATCATTTTCATGAGCAGACCAAATTTTAATCGCGGATGCTAATTTTGCTGAACACACTTGGAGTTCTTTTGCTAGCTGATCGAAGAGTTCTTCACCTCGTTTCATTAACTTTTTATCTCTTCTAAATAACATATAATCACCCTTAAGTCTGATTTACATCATTTAAGTTCAAAAAACCTTATATTACGATGTAGATTAGATTTTAAAGAATATTATTCTTAGTATTTTCTCCTTTTAAGGTTTCTCGTAGTATATTTAAGTACTTATTTCGATAGATCTCCAGATTAGTCCTTTAATTTCGTGTATTCTAATTTGCCTACAATCTGGAAGAATCGATGATAAAAAAATTGTGTGCACTTTCTACTAGATATTAGGTTCTGTAAGGTTAAAATTTAAATCACTTATTTTGAAGGTACTCCACTCAAGTAATTTACTAAGATCGGAGGTTTTAATTTCAATTGACTAAAGATAAAGAATATTTTGTTCGTGATTTGACAATTGACGATGAATACGATACTATCACAGCCAATAAATCAGTTAAAGACGCAGCGTTAAAGATGAAAGAACTTGGAATCCCTGATTTGGTTGTAGTTAATGAGGAAGATGAGAAGAAGGTTTTAGGTGTAATTGCAGATTTTGATATTGTAACAGGACTTGTTGCTGAAGGATTATCTGCAGAAACATCGAAAGTAACTGAAATCATGTATACAATTGATCCTGTGACCAAAGAAACTCCAGTATCGACTGCTTTCACTCGGATGCGTGATCTAGATGTCTCAATCATCCCAGTTCTCGAGAAAGATGAATTAATCGGAGTTGCAACTATCACTGATTGTTGGGGCTTATTACCTGAAAAATATGAAGACCAAAGAGGAATCATTGCAGTAAGTAATCCTCGATTCGCAAATTATAGCTTCACTCTTCTTATGACCTTGTTGTACTTTTGTTGTGGTATCTTGGCCCCTTTAGCTGGTGTTTCTGGCTTTTTAAAAGCTCCCGTTGCAGGTGTTTCTGGAGAAGAGGCAATATATTATTTATTTGAAGCACGTGGAGGAGGCGGTTTCTGGCTTCGCTACTTCAATGTTCCAGGTGACTTTAGTCTAGTCTGGATTGGAGTTTTTATCTATGGTATCATATTCTTACTTCTAGGAATTTTCAGTGCTTTTGCAGTATTTCACTGGGCTAATGCAGATTACAACCATGTTAAACTAACCAGAAACTGGCAATCTATTGGATTTATTGTAGGAATCGCAAATTTGCTAATAGTTTGGGTAATTTTCTTTTTGCTCTCTATGATAGGAGCCTTACGGGTTTCAGCTACTATTACTTTTGACATTGTGGGGCTTTTCTTAAGTGGCTTAGCAATAATTTTCCTTGTTGCAGCGGTTTCCCGCGATATTTTCTTCCGTGAAAGTATCCCCACAACCCAGGAGGACTGAATTTTGCCTCGTGGTGGTGGTGGTGGGTTTCGTGGTGGAGGTTTAGGTGGCGGGGGATTCCGTGGTGGAGGTTTTAGAGGTGGAGGCCGTAGTTTTCGAGTAGGAAGTGTCCGATCATCAGGTCGACCTTTTGGTCGCACAGGAGCACGTAGGACAGTCACTCGAGCTCCTCGCGGTAGAAGTTATCATAGACCTCATCATCGTCGATACTGGGGTGGATACTATCGGCCATGGTATAGACGATGGTGGCACTGGCATTGGTGGTGGGGATATCCTTATCGTCCTTGGTTCTATGCCCCAGTCTACTGGGGAGGTGGGATCATTCTCGCAATTATCGCTTTACTAGTAATTCTTCCTCTTATTGGAGTTGCCTTCTGGTTCCCTTTCACCAATGCGTCATCAGATGGCATTGTGACCTACTCTGACACCCAAACTCTCTACTACAACGAATATTGGTACGAGAAAGAATATCTTAAACAAGGACAAAGTATTGATTATAGTGTAGGAGCGCAAAGCAAGATTACCTTTCTCATATGGGATCAACCCTTTGAAAATTTTCCCGAAACTGAAACGCGAACAGGAAATTTCAATGGGAGTATGACTATCTATGGAAACCATGAATATCAATATCTAGGTTACTTCTTGAAGCAAGGCTCGCAGCTAGATTATCAATTTACTGTGACTTCTGGTGATTCCATTGAGTTTTTCATAGCCGATGCTAATGATTTAAACCGATGGAATAATTGGGAGACTATTTATCCCGAAGTTTCCTTCATTGCATCCTTAGGAGACACCATAACTGGCACGTATGATATTCCACATCCTCAAGACTGGTACCTCGTATGGTATAACAGTGGTACTGGAAATGTTGAGATTGATTTTAACGTTGACTACACAGCACGTAAATTTTTTGAATTCGCTCATGCTACCGTTCTTGAAAGGGATGTGGATTCAGTTTCAGGTTCACTATCGGTTCCTTCAAGTGGCGATTGGTATTTCTTTGTGTACTTTGATCCGTTTGTCAATCCTGCAGAATCTGTTGATATCACATTCGATGTTTCGTATTACACAGGAGTCACGTATGAAGATAATTGGAGAGATTTTACCCCAATTTTACTCATCATTGGATTTATTATCGTTATTTTATTGGTGGTTGCTGTCATTCAACGAAGAACAGTGAAAGAAGCTCCATCTACTACCACACCTGCTGCAACCACAACTGAAGTAGTAACAACACCGTCAACAACTCAGGCTGTACAGGTTGAAACAACCAAAAAAGAATGTCATAGGTGTAATTCTCCCCTTAAACCGGGTGATGTTTACTGCACAAATTGTGGGGCGAAAATATCTGGCCGTGATTATGGGGTATCTAAGATAACAACTCCTGCATCTGCGAAAAATTGTCACAGCTGTGGGAAAGCAATAATCCCTGAAAGCCAATATTGTAAATACTGCGGAGCAAAGATCGAGCAGGAAACACAACCTTACAAATATTTCCCCGATGAGAGAGAAGCCTTCTTCTGCCAATTGGATAATGAAAAACATCCCTCAACTGATTCAGCTTATGAATGCAAACAATGTTCTAGAAAAATTTGTGGAGATTGCTATGAATCAATCACCCAAACTGGAGTAACTAAGTGTCCTTATTGTAAAGGAGAATTACTCCAAGTTCAATGACATTCATCCACTTTCTTTCCTTTTTCTCCTTCTAAACCAACAAGATCTAGAGATGATTTTAATTATAGAAAATGATAAGAATTCAAACTTAATAGGGAAGATTTTTATTCTTGTATTTATGATATTGACCGTTTTAGCTGCCATTGCGGTAATTTATTTCGAAATTAACATTGGGATGGAATTATATCAATTTGTACATCGCTTTTATAATGAATACGGCATTCTAGGGGTTAATATTGGTGTATTTATTATCAGCATTTTCGGCAATTTTACGATAATCTTTCCTGTTCCATATCTCTTTGCTCTTATTCTAATCAGTCTACTCCCTGATATTCATAACAATCCAATGTTACTTCTTATCCTTGGTTTTTCTGCTGGATTAGGAGCATCCATTGGAGAGCTTACCGCATGGATTTTAGGTAGAGCGGGGAAAAAAACGTTAAAAGATTCATCCAAATTCGAAAAGATGAATCAATGGGTAGAAAAAGGTTACGCACCATTTTTGATTTTTCTGTTTGCTGCAACACCACTTCCAGACGATGCTTTCATGGTTGTGGTAGGATTTGCGAATTATGCACTATGGAAAACTTTACTATTCTGTTTCATAGGAAAAGTAACATTGACATGTACAACTGCTTTTCTAGCTTCCGCAGCCAGTGAAACAACTCTAGGCCACTTTTTCTTTAGATTATATGGCATTGATTTGAAAATGATAGAGACAGGCACGATTCAAGCAACATCTTTCGGTGATATAGTACTAAGTACCGGTATATGGGTTCTCACTGTTATATTAATTGCCGGATTTATTCTTGTAGACTGGGATGAGGTCTTTACAAGATTAAGTAGAAAAAATAGGAATGTTGATGAAGAAGAAGAGGAATCTACTTCATTTCAGAAATAAGATTAGGTGGCTGTTCTCCATGTTCTATTGCTAGAATATTTTCCGCAACCATTCTAGCCATTGCATCACGCGCTTGAGTTGTAGCAGATCCAATATGTGGAGTTAATACTACATTTTGGAGATTTCTGAGTTCTGCAGGAATGGAGGGTTCATTATAAAATACATCGAGAGCTGCTCCAGCAATTACCTTATTTTTTAAAATGTTAATTAGATCTTTCTCATTTATAACTTTACCACGAGCTGTGTTTATAAGATATGCTGAAGGCTTCATTAGCGATAATTCACGCTTAGATATTAAGTGATGAGTCTTCTGTGTATACGGAACGTTGAGACTTATTATATCTGCTTCCTTAAGTAGATCATCAAGGTTTTCCTTAAAAATAAAGTTGAATTCTTCCTCTATATCACTTTTCCGAGTTCTAGAGTTGTAGAGAACTTTCATGTCAAAACCAAGTGCTCGCTTTGCCACTGCATTTCCAATTCGACCTAAACCGACTATCCCGAGAGTTTTCCCAGTTATCTCGAACCCAAGCAAATAATTGGGTAACCATCCTGGAAAATCGTCTTTTCGGCAGATTTCGTCTCCCTCTATAATTCTACGTGTAATCACGAGTATTAAACCCCAAACAAGATCAGCTGTTGCATTTGTTAATACATCAGGAGTGTTTGTTACAAGAATGTTCCTCTTTTTTGCTGCTTCGATGTCAATATTGTTATATCCAACCGCATAATTCGCAATTCCCTTAAGAGATGGCGCTATATCCATCAAATCTTCTGTTATTTCGACAGATAAAAGGGGTACCAAAAAATCAGCTGTTGGTAGTAGTTTTTGCAATTGAACATTAATTGGAAGTTTTTCATCTAAAATATTGACTTCCATCGTTTTTTTTAATATTTTTAGCCCTGTTTCTGGAATTTTATGAGTACATAACACTTGTGGTTTTGATTTCATCATAATCACTTAGCTTTCAGATATTTCTGGACTTCTTGAATACTATTAAATCTGGAGATCTTTGTATTTTGGGTTTTACAGAATTCATGCAATCGAATATCAAGTTCTTTTGCGGTTTTCTCAACTTTTAGAAAATCTCTTTGGGATATCCCCTCCATAAGATTAGGTAACATTAGTTGATGGTAAAATGAGTTGATTTCATCAAAGAAGTTGAAAGTATCAACATTTACTAATAAATTTCCTTCATTTAAAGCAAGTTCCTCTGCAATCCAGATCTGGAGTTCTGTAGCCGCATAACTAGCTGCGAGTATATCCTCTTTGTAACAAGCTGATAGGATCTTATTGATGTATGCCTTCATACTAATATAATTCTTACAGCTATTTTTTCCTGTTTTTTTTTTCAAAACGAAATTTTCTTGATCTTTCAAGATAATTTCTCGGATCCCCTGCAACAATTCTTGTCCTATTTCGACCATTTCATCGAAGTTATTTGTAGTAGACAAAACTGTAACTAATCTTGAGTAATTCTCGGGTAATATTGGGAAAAGAAATACTTCATGTAGATTCGATCCCCAATTCTTAGTTAAGAAGGAATTATTAACGAGAGAAAGGTTTCTGACCGATTTATTAATCAATTGCCATGCAGACCAACGTGCAGAGAGAATATCATTATTTTCTTTTGCTATTTTGAATTCTTCAAGGTGGGAGTATCCAAAATTGAAATTATTTAATATCTGAGTAAGGTTGGCTTCTTTAGAACGTTGAGTCTTTGTTATCAATAAGTTATAACGGAGTTTATCAGAGTTTGATCGAGAGAATAAGAGCTTCCCATTTTTAAATAGTGCCGCAGATACAGCCCAAGGACTCCTATCTTGTTTTCCCAAAGCCATCTTTTCAGCTTGTTTCCAATCCATTTTCCAAAAATCAACAGTATGATCTTGAAAAATAAATTCCCATGGAAGATCAGTATCTTCCTTGCTATCAACAATTGCAAACATGTCGAGATCAGAAAATTGATCATCTGTTTCTCGAGCTGCTGAACCATAAAGAGTGATGATGGCGATTTTATCAGGAAATAATTCTATGGCTTGGTTTTTTAGGTTTTCTGCTAATTCCAAGAGTGACATTTTGCTACCACAAATGATTTTAACCCTAAATTTATTGTCTTTAGGGTAATCAAGAATAAAGATAATTTAAAATGATTTAATTTATTTAAGATACCTTAACCTTTAGAATAGATTATTTCTCCTCCTACAATAGTACTTTCAATCAGAGTGTCTTCTAATTTCTCCGGGGCAATTTCTAGGGGGGATTCTGATAAAATCAAAAAATCTGCATACTTTCCCTCTGTGATACTTCCCAATTTGGATTCCATAAATAAAACTTGAGCATTATTAAGCGTATAGGCTTGAATAGCCTCCATAACTGATATTTTAATATCTGAATTAGGGAAGCTAATCGCCTGTTGGATCCCATATAGAGGAGAAAGGGGCATATTGTCAGAACCAAAACATAAAATCGCACCATGCTGTAAAATAGTTGAGTACCGATTCAAGCTCATAAATCGTTCTTTTCCAAGACGTGTTTCATAAAGCTCTCCAGGATGCTCCCATTTGAGAAAATTAGGCTGCATAGAGAGGATAATACCTAGATCTCTCGCTTTCCTTATTTGAGTATCAGTAATCATTTCAGCATGTTCAATACGATGTTTAAGGTTGGTTGAATATTTTCCAGCCTCTTTAATTCCTTTTTCATAACAAGAAAGGAGTTTTTCTATAGCTAAATCCCCAATTGCGTGGATACAAAGTGTATATTGATTTTTTTCAGCAAAAACAATCTGAGAGATCAATTCATTTTCATCCAGAAACTGTTCTCCATTCCCTTCCACATCTTGATATGGGAGACTGATTAATGCTGTGTGAGCTCCTAATGCACCGTCAAAAAACCCCTTAAAACCAGAGAATCGCAGTTTTGAGGATCCCCAATTTCGACTTAATCCCAGTTTTGTGAATTCATTCAATAATTCTCGCGTTGGATTGAGAAAGATGCGAATTGGTAATTTTTCTTCTATATCTAGTTGAAAATAGACGTTCATTAGGTTTCGTTGTCCTGAAGGCATTATTGTCAGATTATCAACTGCTGATGTGATACCTTTGGAAGCTGCAATATTACATGATATTTCAATGCTTTCTGGTATCTGCTCCTGATAATACGGAGTTAAATCTAACCAGACATCTTTTAATATTCCAGTTGGTTTTCCTGTGGAGTCTTTATCAACACCTGGATCAGAATTTTCAATTAGTAGCTTCTCTAGAGCGAGGGAATTTACTACAACTAAATGTCCATCTTCTCTGTGTGTGTATACGGGATTTTGAGGGCTAACCTCGTCAAGGGCGTCTTTTGTGAGAAACTCCTTTCTATCCTTCCATTTTGACTCATCCCAATTTGAAGCAAAGACCCATTCCCCTGGTTTCTTAGTTTTTACTTCAGTTTTGAGTTTTTTGATTACTGCTTCATATGTTTGATAAGAGCCCAAATCAATGGAAATAACATGGGCTGCCTTCCACAGATGTGTGTGAAGATCTATGAATCCTGGAATAATCGTCTTTCCTTCTGCATCATATTCAGAAATTGACTTTCCAATTATTTTTGATTTATCCTCACCAATATAACTAATTTTATCGCCTTTGATCCCTATAGTTTCAGCTGATTCTCTATTTGGATCCATTGTGATAATATTTGCATTATATAATACCCAATCATAGAACTGATTAGTCATCTGGTCTCATTCTCCATTATTTCTGACCTTAAGTGTTCTATTAAAAGTGGTTTTCTTTTTTGCAGAAGAATAGATAGTTTTCCCTAACAGACCATTTATTGATCAGAAATTTCTGATCGATTGCATAATCAGTAGGTGAGAAAAAGATTATGGCTAGAAATTCAATTGAAGACAGAATTGTGGAATTAGACATGGGACAAGGAGGGAAGAAAATGGATATCCTGTTAGATTTCATTACCAAACGAATTAAGATAAAAAAGGTCTTGGAAGGTGTTGGAGTTGAATCTTACGATGATGGAGCCATTATCCCTTTTGATGTTTCATCTAAAGATCTCGTTGTAACCACTGATTCATATACAGTGTCCCCACTCTTCTTTCGGGGTGGTAATATCGGAACATTGGCCGCAGCAGGCACAATAAATGATTTATTGATGATGGGAGCAAAACCCATCGCTATTACCTTAGCTTTGATTATTAAAGAGGGATTTAAGTTTTCCCAACTAGGGGAAATCATTGATACAATATCAAAGATAACAACAGAAGATAATATTGCTATTGTTGCTGGTGACACGAAAGTATTACCTCAAAGTACAATGGTTGAGGCTGGAATGTTCATCAACACAACTGGAGTTGGAGTTCTTCCTATTGGAAAACGAATTATGGATAGATTAGTACACCCTGGGGACAAGATAATTACTACTGGAACTTTAGGGGATCATGGTTTCGCGATGCTGGTAAGTCGGGAAGGAATTGAACTTGAGACTACTCTTGCATCAGATGTTGCAGCTTTAACCTCATTGATTTTTCCCATTTTAAAATATCGCATCCATGCAATGAAGGATCCAACACGAGGGGGATTGACTTCAGTTTTAGCAGAGTGGGCACAAAAATCTTCTGTTTCTATTTGGATTGATGAGAGTCAAGTACCTATGTCAGAAGAAGTCAGAGTCGTATCAGAAATTTTTGGTATTGATCCTTTGAATGTTTCC
>JBHLPG010000055.1:0-19485 GCA_048939725.1 Promethearchaeota archaeon
GATCACTGGGGGCGTTCTCATGGGAATAGGAGCTGCCCTAACTGAGAAAATCCTTTTTGATGACAAAGGAATTATGAAAACCTCAAATTTAAAGAGATACCAAATCCCAACGTTATCTGAAATGCCTGATAAATACACGTGTATTCTAATCGAAAATCCCCAGCCAAATGGACCATTTGGAGCTAGGCCAATCGCTGAACATCCAATAATTGGTCCTCCTCCAGCTATTCTTAATGCTTTCCAACAAGCAACTGATATATCATTAACAAAATTACCTATATCCCCTAAGGTGGTTTTAGAAGCGTTAAAAGACAGGAGTTGATTTTTTGGAGATTCAAATAACTGTTAATGGTCAAAAACACGTATTAAATGTGAACCCCAAGGAATCTTTGCTACATATTCTTCGGGACCAGCTTGAATTGACAGGAACAAAGAATGGATGCAGTCAAGGTCATTGTGGTGCGTGTACTGTCATTTTAAATGGTGAAGCTGTTAAATCTTGTCTTATACGGTCGAAAAAGTTGAATGAAGCTAAAATTGTTACGATAGAAGGAATATCGCCGAAATTTGTTGGTGATCAATTACACCCTATTCAACAAGCTTTCATTGAAACCGCTGCGGTTCAATGTGGCTTTTGCACTCCAGGATTCATCATGGAGCTCTATGGTTTGTATGAGAAAAGCTCTAATGTTTCAGAAGAGGAGATTAAATCAAAACTTCAGGGCCATCTATGTCGTTGTACAGGTTATAAACCAATTATTGATGCGGCCCTTTTAGCTCAAGAATTACTAAAAATAAGAAATTATAAGTATTGATTAAACTGAAGGATCATTAACCAAAAATTAATGACTTCACAACAACTGGAAAAACGCGATTATTCACAATAGGCTGACCAATGTCTATAAAATCTCCTTCCTTTAAATAAATTTCATCAATAGAAAGAATATCATTTTCTATACCTGTTTCTCGATGAAGAACGTTACCTACTGAGTTTCCAATGTCCGTATCAAAGATTAGAATAATGGGTTTTCTGTTAATAATTGTATTTGGAAGAGCCTTGACCACTCCCTTAGAGAATGTTGTCAATTTTTCGTAAACTGTTCTGACTGGATCGTGAAACGCTAGTGCGATAGCATCTTCTCCCTCAAGAAGGTCAAGTCTTTGTAACGCAGTTGAAATTTGAGCAGCAACGTACTCCTCTGATAAATTTTCTCGTTGAATAAAAGGAGTAACAATGGGTAAGTTTCTAATTGGAAAGATTGTATCTTTTGTGTCTGGTGACATAAATGTTGTTGAACCACTTACTTGTAAAGTGTATTCACTCGCACCTATTACTGTGGCCCTTATTTTCTCTGGCACTTCTATCCAAGTTTCTTTGTATTTTTTTTCAATTTGTGATCGAATCTCAGTCCCTAATAGAAAACCAAGATCATCAAAAACTGGAGTTTTGCTATTATAAATATACTCTGCTACTCCACCAGAAAAACTCAGAAGAATTTCACCCTTAATATTTTCAGCAGTGACTGGGGGAGTCATCATCAATTTTTTAGCAAATGATGATATTTCTTGCCCTGTGATTACTTCAATTAAAGCAGTTGCTAATTCATAAGCTATGTGGACTTTTTGGGTATTATCAATGACATTTCCAACCTCTAAAGCTAGCTTACAGTGATCTAGTGTTATTCTCCCAGCAGGTTCTAGTTTCACTATCTTATCTTCATCATTAAAAACCAATAACCGTCCCCCGATATTTATGCAGGCTGTTGAGATAATTTTTCCGTTGTCAATAACAGCGATATTTGAGGTGCCTCCTCCTACATCAGTATGAAGAACTTTACAAGAATGAGTTTTAGAATATTTTACTGCACCTGATCCGTAAGCTGAAATAATTGATTCAAAGTTGGGTCCTGCGCTTGCTGCAACAAACTTTCCCGTCTCTCGAGCTAAGATTTCAATGATTTTCTCCGCGTTCTCTTTCTTAGCTGATTCTCCAGTAATTATGACTGCACCTGTATCAATTTCCGAAGTGGTTTTTCCAGCCTTTTCATACTCTTTAAGTAGATATTCTGTTAGTTCTTCTAAATTGATTTCATTAGTATCCGTGAGGGGAGTAAAAAAGATAGTTCCTCGATATTGAATATTTCTCTCTGCAACATGAAATTTATCAGTTCTTGAACTTGGATCCTTTCTTAAGACCAATTCAGAGAAAATTAAATGAGAGGTACTCGTTCCCACGTCAATGCCTACACTGGAAATTCTTTTTTCTACTTCTGTTGGAGACATTCTAAGACTTACTTCCTTATGGATGGCTTCTAAATGCGATTTTTAATCTTATGTCCGAATGGATAGTACTAGTCAATGATAAATAGTTTGTAGCAGGAAGAGTTGCTAAACTCGCTGTAAATATAGGAGAAACCGATTTAACCAACAATACTTATTGTTAAGGGAAAATAGTGGAATAAATTATAATTTCTTCACAAAGGAGTTAATCTGACTTTGAACGAAAATAGGAGCAATATCCTAAAATAGTTCGAGTAATAGGACTGTGTACTACTAATCAACCAATTTAATTTAGTGATGTGATAAAAAATGTCGAATTCTTTTAGAATGATAGACTTAACTCAGCGCCTCTCGATTCATACACCTCCTTGGCCAAGTTATGTTCCATTACAATTGCAATATTTCAAACGAATTGCAGGAGCACATATGGGACAAGGTGCTAATGGGCAGATTTTGACTACAAGCAATCATGTAGGAACTCACATTGATGGAGAAATTCATTTCTTTGCAGCTGGAAGAACTATTGGAGAAATGGAATTAGAGGAGTTTTGTGGCCCAGGAGTGGTTGTAGATCTTTCTGACATACTCACTGATTACGATCTCTATTCGCCCGAAATGATGATGGAAAAAGCTGATATAAGAAAGGGAGACATTCTCTTAATAAAAACTGGTTATCAGCGATACGCTTGGGATCAGCCCGAAAGTGATGAGGTGAGATACTTTGTCAAACATCCAGGACCAAATAAGGATTTTCCTCAATGGGCTATGGATATGGAGTTTAAATGGATAGGTGTTGACTGCGGTAGTGCAGACCATCCGATGAATACAATAATACGTGATTGGCATCCCAAATTATTCCTCAAAGCTGAAGAGAAATTGAAAGAAAAATACACCGTAAAATCATGGGATGACATGTTTCCTCCTGATAAATTTTATCAAATTATGCACATCGACTTATTTCCAAAAGGAGTAATTCATGCTGAGAATTTATGGATTCCTGACGACCCACTACTGAAAAATAAGCGAATATGGATTGGGTGTTTCCCTCTTCGAGGAATTGAACTTGAATCTTCAATGTGTCGGATCGTTGCTTTTCCTGATGCTCCTTTAGACTAATAATGACCCACTATTAGAGAATTTCAAAGCGATTAGTAATTAACTATCAAAAGATTGATTCTTACACTTACTTATAGAAGAATGTAAATAAGGGTAAGGACTCAACTTCTGCTGCTCTTAATTTCACATTACAAACAGGACACTTCTTTTGAATTTTAACGCTTTCTTGCAAGTGGCGTCTATGAAAAAAACTAGAACACTGGGGACATTGGACTATCTCCTCAGCATGCAATTGAACAACTGATTTTCTACATATAATGCAGGTAAGACGTTGACTACAGAATCCACAATTTTTTTGATTTTCAAGTATAGGATTCCCACACTGCGGACATTGACTTTGGAACAACGATCCAGGTTCTTTAAGACGATCATAGACTTGTTTGAGTCCTGATATCCATATTTGTTCGAGTGCTCGTGGGGATTGAATATCAAACCTCGAAGAGAACTTTATGAGAGCTTTTTGATATTCCTTCTGGTATTTTTCTTTATCCTGAAATTCCATAAGTTTAGAGAGATTATGCCAAGAGCAGAATTCCCCAAGAAGTGGTAAAACTGCCCGCTGAATGTCCTCTTTTCCCCTTGAGCTTTGATACAACGAGAGGAAATATTCTTCGGGACTCTCTGGAGGATTAGTTTCAAAGTGATTTACAATAGATTTGAGCATGTTTTCTTCCAATGGATCAGGTGAATCATGCAGAATACTTTCAATTGTCTGTAGTGATGTGCGAGAGAAATAATATTGGAGAAATTGAGCTTGGCTACGAGGTCTTCCTCGGAAACTAGCAAAAATCAATAAATCTCTATTTGCTGATTTCCCAACAATGATATTAAGATAGTCTTGAACAATTCTTTTCCCTTCACTTGTAAACTCTGCACTTTCATAATTCGCTAGCATTCTTTCCAATAATCGCAAATCTTCTCCATTTTTCGAGAGACTACTAAGACTCTCTAGAATTAATCCATTCAATACATTCGACACAAGGGTGTTTACTAGGGGGAGTAATGTTGCTTCAAGTTCAGAATCTGGTAATCCTGATAAAAACTTCTTTACAACTGGTACTAGTCCCCTTAATTTCTGAGAGTCAATTATTAAAAACACTTCAGTTGAATAGTTTGAAAAAAGAGTTGCCATTAAATTTGGAATAAAACTCCCCAAAGTAGGATTATTAATTAGTTTTGAACTTCGAACTAAAGAAATTGTCAACAAGTCCTCAGGATTAAGCTGAATGGTTTCTAGAATTGTAAAGATTACTTGTTGTTCGATATTTGGTATATCCTGTATCGAGAAGAGAGAATATAGTAATTTTGATCCTGATGAAGCAAATTGGGGAATAATATGCTTAATTACAAACGATAAATGATCTTCAGGTAATCTTAGGAGAACTTCACCAATCATTGGGATGCTAATTTCAAAAGCATGATTCATTATTGGTTCTATTCTTGTTAAGTCTTTTTTATCAATACTACGTAAAATTGTCCAGAACTTGAGAGTTTCCAATTCAATTAACTTATATAACAAGGGATTTAGATAATCCATTTTCTTCCGCTGGTTTGTGACTTGATGTAGTAAAACAATTTTTAATGATTCATTTGAGCAAAAAAGGAAGATTTCTTCCCAAAAGTTAAGTAGTTCTGTTTTATTACCTATTGTTGTTAATAATAAATGTAAAGAGGATTCATCCATTATAGAAGAGAACGCTAGTTTGGAGAAAGTTATTTTCTGACCTAATCGAATGATATTTTCAAAACTTTCTGACACATGTTGTCTGAGAAATGGATCTAGTAAAGTTTGAACACTAACAGCTAATCCCTTAGGATTTACTAAAGCAGATTGAAAAATTTCAAAATCACTGAAGAGAAATGCAAATTCCTTTACTAAAGACTCATTAATAATGTAATTTCCAATATTGCGTTTAGTTCTCTTTGAACACTTAATGAAAATAGTAAATACTTGTTCTGGTGTTGGAGGTCTCTTAGTCTCAAGAGCAGTAGTGATAATTGTTTTCCAATTCTTTACAGCAGCATCTTGAAGAAACGGAATCAACAATTGATGATGAGATTCAAAAGGGCTCTCAAGGTAGGTTAACAAGATCAATTCGAGGTTTTGATTGCCATACATCTTGAATTCAGATTCAAAAAATTGTGTATATTGGGAAACTTCATCTTCGAGCTTTTTAAGACAAGAGACAAGAATTTCTAAGGGCTGGTTCTCTTTTAATGAATTTAACTCCCTCAATAGCTTATGTGCAATCAGATCCTCTTTATAACTCAATATAGATATAATGACTTCTTCAGGAAGACATAAGTTCTGCTTGATACAGGTAAAAAAGTATTCTACTATAAAACCAAGAGTTTCTTCAGATTTTATTTGTTGATATACTCTGAGAAGTAGTTCACGAGATATTTTTTGGGTTGTAAGCCAATCATGGATTAATTTTCTTGAATCAACTGTCTTGGTATGCTTTGAAGCCAGCAAATAGTTTAAATCTATTTCTGTTGGAGACATCAATTGAATTATGTTCTGAAGTTGGAGTTTTGCTATCAAATTAGCTTCTTGAAATAATTCAACTCTTTTATTAGGCTCGAGTTCCTTAAATAGCGGCCTTATAGAAGCAATAGGGGTTTTTATGTACAGTTCCAATACATTTTGGAGAATTTTGAATCCCCATAGTTTCATGATCTCCACTATCTGTGTTGATTCAGATTCCTGTATTTTGCCATATAAGATCGTTATTAAGGTTGGCTCAATTTGAAAAAGGATTTCTTGGATTAAATCCCGTTCTAGACCAGTATCCCAAATGTTATGAATTTGGTTCAACAGAATTTCCTGTTTTTCTTGGTTTAAGGTAGAAATGTGAGAAAGGAAGGGGGGAGATGAAAGCAAATAGAAAAGGGACACCTTAACTTCCTGAGTTGATTCTTCAACTGAGGAGAGAATTCGATGGAGGCTATCTGGAAGTAATTGCTCGAGACCATATTGCATTTGTTTGGGATCTTTCCCTAGCATAAAATTACCAAGGAAAATCTCTAATGCTTGCTGACGGTCTTTTTTGATGAAATTCCTGACCTTTCGTTTCCATAAGATCGGAACATGGCCAGATAACTTCATATCAAAGTCAGAACTTCCATGAGAAGTCATAGAATGAATGGATCCTCCTAAAAAAAATAGGAAGATTAATCTCAAAAAGATATCCATAGTGGATTTTTACTAATTATATTGAAGAATAAATATTGTAGAAACTATCATTCAATTAATTTTTGATAGGGTAGACTTCTTTTCCATTTATGAAGACTTTTTCCACTTTACTGTAAAATTCAAAGGGATGATCAGACCATATCACGATATCGGAATCTTTTCCTTCATCTAACGACCCAACTCGGTTAAAGACACCTAAAATTTCTGCTGGGTTCTTAGTTACGCAATTTAAGGCTTCCTCTCGTGTCAAGCCTTCCCTTATAGCATACATTGGCAACAATTGAAAATATTCCATTGGAGTAAGAGAATCTGTTTGTAATGCAACCTTCACTCCTGCTTTGACTAAAGTCACAACAGTTTTGAACGATCGCTCACGAGTCTCTGGTTTACTTACCCAAAATATGGTAGGACCTATCACAGCAGGTATTCCTTTTCTTGCAATGAAATCAGCAATTTTTTCTCCCTCTGTACAGTGAATAAGGACAACCCGAATATCAAATTCTTCAGCAATCCTAATAATGGTAGCAATGTCATCAGCTCGATGGGCATGAGCATGAAGGGGGATTTCTTTCTTAATAACCTTGACAATGGTTTCCATTCCTAGATCCTGCTTTGGTGGGATGGGAGGTGCTTTCCCTTGCTGTTCAAAGAATGCTGCTCTTTTGTTATAAGTTTCCCATTCATTAATGTAATTTTTAGCATCAGTGAAAGTTTTCCTTAACAATCCAGCTACTCCCATTCTCGTTTGAGGCATTCTTTTTTGCTCTTGTCCATGTACTCTTTTGGGATTCTCTCCTAACGCTACCTTTAATCCAGAAGGAGCTAGTAAAACCATTTCATCGACAATCTTTTCTCCCATAGGTTTGATGACAAATGCTTGACCAGAAATCACGTTTCCAGAACCTGGGCCTGTATTAATACAGGTAACTCCTCCTTTAAGCACTTCTTTAAGTGATCGTTCATCGGGATTAAAGGAGTCTAAACCTCTTAAATGAGGCGTAATGGGATTAGTCATTTCATTACCATCTCTCCCTGCCCAACCTATTCCACCTTCAAAAAGTCCCTGGTGTGTATGGGCGTCAATAAAACCCGGAACTACATATTTATCCTCAGCATTAATAATCTCAGTACCTTCAGGAATGGATATATCTGTGCCTACTATATGAATTTTTTCCTCATCGAAGACTATACTTCCATTCTTTATTAATCCTAGATTTGGGCAAAGAATTGTGGCATTGACTATTGCTTTCATGTAACAAAACTCCAGTAATTAGGGTCCATTCCTGAAATTAACTCTACAGCCTAGAGTATAATCGAGATTAAATTTACTTTGAGTAATATATTTTTAATCAGGAACTAAACCCGTGCATGAACAATATTCTGAAACTCTTTTAATAGCTTCCGCAGATAATCAAAACCTGCCTGCCAAAATTCAGGAGTTGTGATATCTAATCCGACCGATTTTGCTAAATCAACCGGAAATTGGGATCCACCAGCTTCGAGAATCTGTTTATATTTTGGGATAAATGATTCTCCTTCTTCAAGATACTTTTGATAAAGACCAAGAACAAAAAGCATTCCGAATGAGTATGCATAACAATAAAACACTCTAGGATCAAGAAAATGTGGAATCGTGGCCCAGTTCCAGCTCTGCTCTGGTAGAAAATCCACAGCATCACCATACGCGTCCTTAACGTGTTTATCCCATATATCTGACATTTGCTGAGCAGATAAATTCTCTTTTGATCCTTTTTCATGACATTCTCTTTCAAAGAAAACATACATAGTTTGACGGGATATTGTAATAATAGCATCCTCTAACTGACCCGTAAGGAGCCTTAGCTTCGCTTCTTCATCAATCATGGTTTTTAACATTTTATCAATAAGAATTTGTTCTCCAAAAACCGATGCTGTTTCAGCTGCTACTAATGGTGGATTATAATTAAAGATTGTTTGTTTCCGTCCACTAAACATATCGTGGAGACCATGGCCCATTTCATGTGCTAATGTACTTACTCCATCTGGAGTTCCATCAAAAGACATATGGAGAACTGGGTCTAATCCAGGAGCTATACCCATACAAAACGCGCCGAATCTCTTGGTTTTTCGAACTTCAGAATCAATTAGATTTCGATCAAAAAATCCTCTAGCCATTTCACCAATCTCGGAATCAAATTCAGTATAGGCATCTAGTACCATTTGTTTAGCTTCCTCCCAAGTATATTTGATGGTTTTTCCTAAGGGAGCATAAAGATCTGAACCTTTAATTTTGTTTCCTTGTCCCATTAGTTTAGCTTTAGCCTGATAATAATCTTGAACTAAAGAGTAATTCTTCTTGATGATCTCCATCATGGTTTGAACGATTTTTTCCTCTGTTTGATTTCTAATGTGAGCTGGAGTCATTACTGTTGGATATTTGCGTAGATCAACATCTTGACCATGATTCTTCCAAATATTATTGAAACAATGGCTGATTGCAATAGAATCTCTTGCATATCTCTGATAATAAGCTTTGAAGACTCGCTCTCGAGTTTCGGGATTGGGGTCCCGAAGTAAGGGATAAATTTCTCCTGGAGCCAGTTTTTTTATTTCACCCTCGATTTCCACCTCAAATTCAAATGCTGCAGTAAATTCCTGAAAGAATTTAAACCATGCATCCCTACCCACAAGTGTTTTTTGCAAAAGAACTTGTTCTACTTTCTCAGAGAGTAAATATGGTTGTTTTAACCTTTTAACCTTGATATAGTGGTGATAATTCGCTAGTAGAGAATCTTGGAGATACTCTTCAATTTTTTCATTTCCAAGTTCGTTCAATTCCAAAGTGATCCAGATTAATTTATTGTCAATCTCAACAGCTCGCTGCTGCATTCGAGCATAAAGGGCCTTATGGTCTTCATTCGTAGTTTCTTGGTAAAATAAGAGGGCTCCATATGCTACTGCCTTTGATCCTAATGTTTCAACTTTTTCAGCTTGTTGAAAAAGGTCAAGTAGCTCTTCTGCAGAAAGCTTGCCATCTTTCAATTTTCCATGATAGATCTCTAATGTATCAGCGATTTTTTCAGCCTGATTCAAGTCTTCATCAATCTTTGGATCATCATGTCCTTTGTATAGAAAAGATAAATCCCAATTACTGGTCATTGAGTCCAAACTCCTATGTCCAACGTATATCTAATTTTAAATTTCAATTGGGGAGTATCTGCAAAAATTATCTAAAATTTATCATTCTGCCAAGAGAAAATCAACTCAATTACATGAGTTTAGTTAGGTTTAGTTGTAGTTGTAATTAAAATATCGGACTGAGGCTTTTTAAATAAAAAATTACAAAGAGGGTACTTGACTATTCAAATCAACAAGTAGGGTAAGAAGTATGAAAACGCAATTGTTAGAGGATGAAATCCTAGATATGATGAAGTTGGAAAACCAATTTGGAGTTTTCAATAATAACATGATGATGTTGCTTTCTGATGAAGATAAAGCTTATGTTGAAGAAATTCAAAGCTTATGTATTGAGCACGAAGAGAAAATTGGAAGAATCCATGGGCATAATAACGCAGATTATTACGATTGGTTTGAGTGGGCAGGTAAAAATGGCTTAATTAATCGTAGTAACGAATATCCCCATCGTTCTGATCTCCAAATAGGCATGAAAGCCGAACTCCTCCGCTGTTGGACTATGGACATATTCAACCCTCAATTTAACATGGCATTGGGAGCTTCTACACTTTGTATCAATCCCATTGCTCATCATCATAATGGACAGGAAAGTTTACTTAAAGATCTCCAAGATTTACTTGATGGTAAGAAAATCGGGTGTATTGGTATTACAGAACCAAAACAGGGTTCTGACGCTGTTAACATGAAAGTTAAGGCTGAAAAAGCAGATGGTGGTTATGTTATTAATGGAGTAAAATGTTACACTACAAATAGTCCCAAAGCTGATATGTGCGCTGTTTATTCAGTTCTGAATGAAGAGGACCCGCGTGGGACAATGATTCAGGGTATCTCTCACAAGGAATGGGATCGTGGATTCAAAGCAGAAAGGATTGGAATTCCTTCAGTAAGTAAAGTCCATATAGGGAAAACAATCTTTGAAGATGCCTTTATCCCAGAAGAATACATGACTGGTAGCCCTGGTGAGGGATATCATATTTTATTTGAGGGGCTTGTACCAGAAAGAATTGGTATTGCTGCGACAAATGTAGGTCAAATGTGGGGTGCTTTTTCATTAGCTTCCCTTTATTCAACCGTAAGGCAACAATTTAAATCTAAATTACTACTCCATCAAGCCATTGGTATGTCTGTACTAGCAAAATATCATTCACGCCTTACATCAATAACAATGGCTTTACTCAAATTAGCAGAAGCATATGACGCTAAGCGAGATGAGCTTGAAGGAATTAGTCCATTCATGAATCCTTTTGTAGCAATGGCCTCTCAAATGAAAGAACAAGCAGCATATCTAGTCCATGATTTAACATACGAGTGCATGCACGCGATGGGTGGTACAGGTGTTACAGATCAAACCAAGATGCCATTGATTCAAGGAGTATCTGAAATCGCGGAAGTTGTTGGTGGTACTCGTAACGTTCAACTTCTCATCGGTAGCCGTACAATCAATACGATGGTCAAAATGATCTGAAATGTTAGATCTCTTCTTCTTTTCTTTCTTTTTTTTTCTGATTTATTGAATTCAGTAACTTTTTCCATTTCACTGTTCTCTTCAGATTCATAAAGACCCTTTTCCTCAAGAATGTATTTAAACCAAAATATTCTTTTTTCAAAGAAAAATGGGGTTGATAACATCGTCAATAACAGAAAAAGCTCTTGAAGCTGTTGATATCAATAAATTATACCAACACCTTCTCTACTTAGAAGGTGTCAAACATGCTCTTGACTCATATAATGAGCTAATTCTCGCTGGAGAATATATTGAGAATTCACTACAACAATACAACATTACTACAAACCGACACTACTTCAATGTAGAAGGGATTGATAAAAAGTTTTTTAATGTAGAAGGCTTGTTACTTGACAAGATAGAATCTTCTAAACCAACACTCCTAATAACAAACCATTATGATACTGTTTATTCTACTCCAGGAGCAGATGACAACGCTAGTGGAGTAGCTGTCATGCTAGAAGTTGCTCGCATTCTTGGAGAATTAAATTTTAAGAAGAATATTATATTTACAAGTTTTAATTTAGAAGAATTCTCTCCTAGTTTACAGGGCCCTATAAGGGAGTTTGGTACAAAATTTGGGGTTTTCGATGAACACTACCGGTATACTTCCTGGCCGTTAAAGAATTATGCAGACAAATTTAAAAAACGGATTATTGCTTCAGGCCCAGCAAATCCATACCTTGATAAGGATGAATGGAATAATTTTGAAGCAGAAGCAAGGTTAGAATTGAGCGAGAACGAGCTTAACTTCTTCAAGGAACAAAACAGGATATTTCGTGAATCTGCTCTAGAGGATCCTTTTGGTAGAAGCTTTTTGATAGGGAGTGATGCTTATGCAAAATATGTCAGAGAAAAGAATATGAATGTCATGGGAGTCATAAATCTTGAATCTGTAGGTTTCGCTACTGATGAGCCTTATTCTCAACGTTTTCCTAAAGGAATTAGTTTAGATATGTTTAAAACTTATAAAATTGATCATAACCAAATGATAGGTAATTATATTACAATCATTGGTGATGAGAATTCTCCAGCTCTTACCAATGCCTTCTTTAACTCATCTCAATATGATTCTATTAAATTACCTTGTGCTTGTTTAGATATTCCTTTAGATTATGAGGGAATTAAACAAACTATGCCTGATTTATTAAGAAGTGATCATGCTCCTTTCTGGAGACTTGGAATTCCTGCAATAATGGTAACTGACACTGCTACTTTCCGTAATCCTTACTATCACACTGGTGGCGATACAATTAACACATTGAATTTCCCCTTCATGAAGAAGATCTGTCAAGCAACTCTTTTAACAATAATCAACGTATTGAGGGGGAGTAGATAGAATATTATTTAAGTAGAAAAATGATGAAGAAATTAAATCAGTCTTTAAGGAAAAGAGAAAGTGAATCTTATGTTTAAAAAAATCAAGAAAGAAGCGGAAAAAAAGAAAGAAGAAGCGGAAAAGCTGGGTAAGAAAACAGCAGAAAAAGGAAAAATTCTAGGAAAGAAAGTTAAAACCGAAGCAGAGAAGAAAATTAAGAAAAATGAGTCGTAAGAGTTCATTCTAATTTATATTCCTTTTAAATAGCGATCTCGTATTAGTTTGTCCAATAAATGAGAGTAGCTGCCACTTGTATTTCATTTCGTGATTTTAGTCGGTTCCTATCTGCTCAATTCCCGAGCTCATTGCATTTTTAGACAATTCCTTATTTGTTCGTAGAGATCACGAATATCCGGAAAAATTGTTCAGGTTGTTTTTTTAACCAAGGTCGTTTTCTTAATCAATAAAAGAGTTCAATTTTTCATAGAATAGCTTCCTAATGCTAGTTCGGTGCCCCTTAATGCCTCTTCTTTCAGTCAAAGTATTTGACGCGAATAATTCAGAATTAATTTCAACGATCTCCGTCAGTAATAGCTCTCAATTTTTCAATCTAGTACCAATTCTTGGAAAATTAGCCCGAGAAGATAGTCAAAGAGATTGTACTCAAGCTATAATCATTAATAATCAATTGATAGCGTTTCGTGTGACTATTCAAGATCTAATGTTAGTTACAGTTGCCTCTAATAATACCTCATTTCAGCGACTTGAATTGTTTTTACGTCTTCTTAATGACCATCTAAATAAGAATCCTCCACCTGAGTCTATTGCATCCTCGAGAGACTTTCATGATTTATGTAATTCGTTAATAAAAGCAGTTGACAATTCAAACACAGAATTAAAAATTTCTCTTCTCGGATTAGGGCGTTCAGGGAAAAGTACATTTGTTAATTTTCTTAGAGAAGATCGTCCACTTGCCGGATTCGAATCTTATAATCCAACACAACTACTAGATATTATTAGAATTGATATAATGGGGGATTTACCTCAAATACAGTTTTTTGACCTTGGGTACGCTTTTCAGCAGCATTGGTGGAGATTTAGAAACGAATCTGACGCCTTTATATTCTTCGTAGATAGTTCAGACTCGAAAAAGATTAGGAGATCACAGGAGTTGTTTCAAGAGGTTCGTAATTTCTGGGACAAACCTTTTGTCATCGCTGCAAATATGAGAGACATTAGCAAAATTGCCAATATTCGAAAATATCTTGCTCGAAGATTTTGTATTTCTAGCAGAAAAATCTACGAAACAAACACGTCGACTGGGGACGGAATTTTTGCTCTTCTTGAGGGTTTAGTTAGAAACGAGTTACAAGGAAGAAAACTAGCAGTTTCGATTGTTCATCCGAACAAAAAGAAGGTTTAATTTTTAATTTCATTCACCTAAAGCGGATATAAAATTTTAAATCAGTCCGCTAAATATTGCTAGTATCATATAAAACTGAATTCCAACGAATTTACAGCTTGTGCCCATATATTATCTCATTGAAATACACTCTAGTAGGAATAATCAAATGACAGGAAATCAGGAAACTCAGGATCTAATTAATCAGTTAGAGGATGCACAAAAAGATCTTGAGTTCTTCATTGATCTCCTCATCCATGATGTTTCCAGTCAAACAATGATAACTTATAGTTGTTTAGAGGAATTGAAGTCAATTATTGATGAGAAAGATGAGGACTCTCAATTTTTCTTACAAGCAGCATTCCAAAGCTTACTGCGAGCTCAAATGGTTATCGACCAAGTTAAACTTTTATCGAAAGTTAAAAGTCTACACGACGGGGATTATACCCCCATCGATTTATGTGGAGTTGTTAATCGCTCGATTACCTCGGTAAAGTCTATGTTTCCCTCTGACCAAATCGAAATTAATACTTCCTTCTCAAAAAGTCATTGTTTTGTACACGGAACCACGATCCTCGACAACTGCATAATCAATCTCTTACAAAATGCAGTTTTAGCTGATCAGCATCCCATTAAGGTTATTGATGTTTCCATCAGTGAGGTATATTCTAGTAACTGGAAAATTGATGTAATAGATCGTGGGGAGGGGATTCCAGATTCACAAAAAGAGAAAGTCTTCCAAAGATATTTTAGGGCTAGGTCGGAGAAAAGCGGCTCAGGATTGGGACTTCATATAGTAAAAACAATTTTAAGCAAATTAGGAGGAGAGATTAGTGTTCATAACAGGGTATCAGGTGATTATAGCCAAGGTACGCACTTTGAGATCTTAATACCAAAAATTGAAATTGAAAATTTTCCTAACAACTTAGAAACCTAGGATAGGAGATAAGAGAACTCCTAACAACACCATTATATAGATCGAAATCAGACTAACAATCCCAGCTCGCTCCATTCTAACAAAAAATTGAACAGAGATAGCACGAGCAGATAGAAGTATCACCCAAAGTTGAAGTATAATAGCTAGAGCTAGGGGGATGAACGATTGAGTAATATCAATCAATTTCACTATTACTAGAAGAGGGAAGATTCCTAGTGGTAATAAGGACATTCCCAAAAATATTGTTGTTGTCAGAATATCTTCAATTTTTATTTTCGTTGGGAGTAATTTTTTTGATAATAGCATTACTAGTATGGTAAAAATGATCCATGATATCACAATACTCGCTAGACTAATCAAAATCTCCTTTTGTGGATTTATATCAGCAAAAAATAGAAAAATTAATACTAGATCAGCTTGAGCAGTAATAAAAGCGAAAACCAAAAAGAAAAGAATTTGCCAACCAATGAATAATGAAATTGACTTCTTAATGAAGAAGAAAATTTGGGGGGGAGCTAAAATCTCGAAAATAAATATGAATGGAGATTGTTGCTGCAAATCACCTTGTGAAAGGAATTGATTCCGATCTTGGCTAGAGGTTAGTAAATTGAAGGCAAATAAACCCCGCTCTGAAAGAATCCAGGATTTTGATTCTTCACTTTGTTGTAGAAGATCTCCAAGAAGTGCAATATGATGATATATTGTTCCAACCTGAACAGGTTTTTTACGAGATGAACCTCGATTTAGTTCATTTTGAAGGGCTGTAAATCCCATTCCACCAATCTGGTGTCTTTCTGCAAGGATATGGATTATGTCTTGTCGCAATGGATGAGAAAGTGCCTTAAAAATCTCTGTGAGATTCTCATCATGTTGCTTTGACATCGCAATTTAGTTGTAATTATAATTCCTTTAAAAAGAGTGCTTTTTTATTTATATGGTTTAGGATTAGAGCACAGAAAAAGGAAGCATTCTTAGCTCAAACTAAGATCATAAAAAAAAGAGGGGGAGAAAGAAAAATTCCCTATTTTCTGGTTCTTCGAAGTTCTCGAACACTCAACACAAGTATTGGAATGGCTAACACAACTATCATGAGCCTCATATTCTCCGATATGAAGCTTGTCAGGGTTGTAAAGCCATTCACGCCACTTGGTTCAGAGGGGGGAGCCTCTGACGTTTCACTTGCACTAGTACTCGGTTCAGGAGTTACGACAGATGCGTAAGCTGACAAAAGAGACGAATCACTGTAAGATGTCCAACTTGAGTCCGAACCACTATTTTGAATGCTAAACTTTAGTGGTGAACCCTCACTTCGCATATTGTGGGACATTCGAAGAGCTATTGTACTTGGTTCGCCGGCTTCTTCACCACCTTCCATCCCAGAAGTCCCAGCCATTGGGTACCGGCTATCATATTCTACAGCAACAGGGGGTACAATTAAGGAATCCTTGTCCGTTACTGTGAGTTTATAATAGAATACAATTGATTCGCCAGGTGCTAGATGCAATCCTGCTACTGCCGCTATGGTAATTGGCCAATCAGGGTGATCCATAGCAAATCCCTCGTCATATCCTGTAATAATATTGCCAGAAGCGTCTGTAACTTTGAAATTCTTACCATCGTAATATTGTGCATACACATCTATGCTAGCCATTCTTGTAGGGAAGTATGAGAATAGTTTAATGGTCGTAGCTTCGTCACCGAGGTTTTTAACTTCTGTTCTAATTTCGATGAGATCCCCGTTCTCTATATCATCACCATTTTCATCAATCCAAGAAACTGATACATTAACAATTGGAGTTGGATACTCTTGAACAGGCTCTCCGGTATCATCTTTAGGCATAACGAGAGCGACTAGGAGGTTTGAAGCTAAGTTCATAATTGTCGTGCTGTTGAAAGCTCCATCAACGCCTTCATCTTTCTCTGTTGTATAATCTACAACAATTCCTACAGGGTGAATACCTATGAATGTCTCAACTTGACGAATGAAAGTGTGGTGTGCCTTCTCACCAGGATTGATAGTTCCTAGAGCGGTTTCCTCTGAAAATTCCTTAATATCCCTTAATTCCCAATTTGGTCCAAGTTGGGCATGGAATCCTTGAACGCTAACGTCAGATGCAGGGGCGTCTCCAATATTCTCAACAGTTACATTGATTTCTGCGAACTCATACATCTCATAAATTGATGCATTTAATGAGACTGTGGTTTTCAATATCGCTTCATCATCATACAATTGGAGGACCAGTCCATTTGACCATCCGAAGTACTCTCTTGAAGCACCATCTTCATATACAAAGAAAACACCAGGGATAAATTCTGGATTTATTGGAGGAAAGCGAAGATCTTGACCTTCATCGAGAGCGGTTTTCACAATATAATCCTTGAGATTTGTTATCCCACCTGTTTTTGTGCTGGTATTGTCAATAACTGTCCAATTGACTTGCCAGTATGTAAGACCATATTCATCAAGAAGTGGTTGGCCATCGCCATTAGAATTGTTAATATCCACCCAAATAAAGGTGTCAGCTTCAGATGGGAGATCATCAATACTCCACCAGAATGACTCACTGGCTCCTGGATTCAGTCGATCAATTTCTCCAATTAAGTAAAATGTATCATTGATAGTTGCGGAAACCAGATTACTGGATTTTTTGAAGTTAAAGAATGATTTATTGATATAAACTGAACTAATTGATGCCCAAGCATCTACTTCATAAATCCCATCGTGCCCTAAAGAAGGATGATAGGTAGTCTGCGGTTGGACAACTGCGTTACCATCACTTTTGTTAATAAACCAGCCTGTGATTTCGCGACTCATATTAAACCAAGTCCCAGGATTGTTTGGGTCTTCAATTTCAGTAAGAGAAAGGGTGTCTACAAGTAAACCACTTGTGAAATTGAAAAATTTCTTAATTGATGGATCAAAATCATATGTATTACTATCAAAGACAGAGATATAATGTGGTTCTGGTTCATCACCTAAATCCCAGGCAAAAACGGTATCATACGCTATTTCATCTCCAGAATTTGTCATTGTTATTGTAAAATTAAGTTTTGGATCGCTTACAGATTGTAATGCGGCCATATCTGCAGACAATTCGGATGTAATCTGTGGAAACGTCGAAATTTCTTCTTCATCCTTTGAAAAAGTGACATAGATATCATTATAGACTACATCAATCCAGTGGCCTGCTTTTAGTGTCCAATCAAAGTTCCCAACTAATTCTGGATACAGGTTATCTGTTTCTGGATAAGAATCATAGACTGTCGCGACATAAGGTAATTGGAAGCTAATTTTGCTATAAAATGAGTTGGGTGCTGGTCTAATGGAACCTGAGTAATCGAATGCAGACGTTATTGACATATTACTTATATCTCCATCCACACTAACACTGTTTTCTAAGATGAAAGCAGCAACTGCAACGGGGATGAAATAATCTGTTTCATTTCTTACAAGGCCTGTACCAACAACTGATACGGGAGCTGAAGCTATTTTTTCATTTGTTATGAAGTTAGTATACCCACCAGTACTTAGGACATCATAGAATTCGTCAATGATAAAATCAGAGTGGTTTTGAGGTGACATATACCCCCAATAGAAGAGAGTTGTCGTTCTGTCACTAATTGGACCAGTTTCCACACCATATAGGATATCTAGTGTTGTACCCATCCATGCGTTCAACGCAGGAATGATCTCTGCAGCGTCATCAAGAGAATCCTCAATTCCTTGAGAGAAATGTAGAAGTATTGTAGCCCCATCTCGGAATTCCCAGATTGATCTGGGCCAGTAATCACGCCAGTTGGCTTGATTAGAACTGATGATGTACATAAGGGTTAGTTCATCGAATGCTGAATGCGAGGGGTCGAGGGGAAACATTTTCTCGCCATTCAATTGATAGTATTGGGCAATGAGAGAGGTGTCTTCCGCAGCGATTAATTCGAGAGCTTCTATGAATGGATCCTCACCTACTAAAGTATCAGCAAGAATCCTCTTTGGCGCTTGCCATGTTGCACTAGTGATACCAGATTGACTCATCAATACCAAGGCAACAAGCGTCACGCCAGCAGCTATAAGCTGGATTTTTTTTCGATTCATATTAAATCTCCTTTAAATCATGATTTGCGATTTTTTTTCCTTAAGCAAGTTATTCATTGCTTAATTGTTGTATTTAGTATAAGAAGCACCGTTCTTTTAAGGCATCTTTTATAGAATCTTAGAATTCCAGTTTTCTAGGTTTCTTGAAGAATCTTGGAAATAATATTTTTCTATCAATAAATTACTAGTGATTTAACAATAGGTATCAAAGCGGTTAAATCGTCTATAATGTCAATTTTGTTAATCTGGACTTCTTTAAATTCAGGATTACTCCTTCTCCAAATAAAAACAAACTTCATCCCAAGCTTAGTTGTGAGAATTGCTTCCTCAACGGAATCTCCAACAAAAATAACTCTTTCTGGAATTGCACCGATAATTTGAAGCATTTTCCTGAAATATTCTCCTGATTTTGACTTTTTGGGTGCTTTTACCGTATCATATCCAATTAGTTCTTGAAAAATTCCA
>JBHLPG010000305.1:0-4785 GCA_048939725.1 Promethearchaeota archaeon
ATTATTATGTATATTTTTTAATTATGAGAAAGAAATCCACGATTTGAGTTTTTCGTAAAATGATATATAAGAGAAAAAGTACAAAAAGACATTCTTATTAAAGATTTGGAGAGATAATAAAAAAGAGAAATAAAGCCGACTGATATAGTCAATATGATTGATTATTGATAGATTTACGAAACGCGCTAGTTTTAATATGGCTTCGAGGCTTATTAATGGAAATAGAAAAGCGGTTAGTTATAATATCAGCAGGAGTTGAACTCTCCCCCCTAATTTTAGATTTCCTCCAAGCTGATATAGGTTTCACATTAATTCTCAACACAACCGCTGACTTTGTATTGTCAAATGAGGAGGGAAAAAACACCGAAGAGGTGTGGTATCACCATGAAATTGTAAAGCTTGCGAGTGCGATAGTGCCTGACGATTTAACAAAGAGCTCTTTGGCGAAAATTTTTTCCCAACCAATCGCTCAAACCCGAATTCCATTAAGCGAAACAGAAATGTTTTTAGTTCAATGGGTTAGTGAGAGAAAGAAAGCCAATCAAAGTTTCTATGAATTCTTTAAAGCGTTAAACGAATACGCTGGGAAAAATTTAGAAGTTTATCCATTGAAATTCCCTGAAGAAGTTGTAACGATCAAAACACCTACCTCGCAAGTTCCCTTACGTTACTTTCAAATAACAGGTTTTATTGATAGGAAATCAGAGCAAAAAACTGATCTTGAGGAACTTCAGACACTTTTAGTTGACACTCAAGAAAGTAAAGATAAAAAGAAAGCAAAGGGTGCAATTCAACTTCTTGGTTTAGATCTCGAACAAGATGTCTTAACTGAAGAAACTAAGAAGATTATAACCGAAGCGGATGCAATCCTTTGGTTGGCAGAAGATCCTTGTTCACTAGCTCTTCTCCTTTTACACAAAGAATTCAGAAAAACCGTTAAAGAATCTAAAGCTCCAACTACTTTAATTTCTCCAAGGAGTTTCACATTTCGTGAACAATTTATCCTTCAATTATTGGGAGTCAAACCCACGTTGCTTGGAATTGCAGAATTATGCTCTGGAATAGTAGATAATTTTGTAGTTGGGCCTGACGAGGCCACTGAGGTTACTTCTCTTCGTTCCAAAGGTTTCAACGTTATTATGGAGGATTTCTCCAAAATAAAGGATAAAAAAGGATTGTCACCGATTTTAAAAAGTATGGGGATCTCTATTAAGGATATTTCGGTGGAATCAGAAGGAGTAGAGGTTGAACGTACCCTTGAAGATTTAGTGACTACGCTTTCGTATAAAGTTGAGCAAGTCTCTGAAACAAAGGAAATTGAAGACAGAGAAACAGCTATAAGTCCAGAGGAAATTGAATCAACTGTAGAAGTTGAAAGGGAAGTTCCTGTTGTTGAATTATTAGATACTGAACAAAAAAATTATGATTTTGATGATACTTCCTTGACCCTCACTCAAGAAATGATTGAAGGGCTTATGCAGGAACTTTCAAACGAATTTCCGTCTTCAGAACAACAGTCAACAGTCGTAATAGAAGAAGAAGCATTAGATTCAACCACAAAAGAGAATGAAAAAGAGCTAAGTATCCAATATGAAAGTCAAGAAGCATTTACAGAAGCAATTCAAAATCTTTTGAAGTCTGAAACCATTGACTCTGAGAGTGATCTAGTTAAGGGAATAGGCGAAGCAATTACGAAAAATGCAGATATGGCTAATTATGCCGCAAAAAAGCTTACTGCAGCTTTGGAAACGCAATATAATCAGTTTATCCCCATTTATGTAGATTTTTTAAAACCTAGACCCTTACCATTTATTAAAGAGCTTTTAGATTGGCTGATAACGGATCTAGAATCTCCTGACTTTGTTGCCTTCGCCCAGAAGGTTACTTTAGTTATATCAATAAGTAAACATGATATTCAATTCATCGAGCAAGTGCTGAAACAACTAGTGGATTACCACATCACTAAGTCTCTTTCTCCTATTGAACGAGAGCATGTCCGTACATTAATTGGTATGATTTCAGCCCGTAATGTGACTCTTCAAAGACGTGCTATTCGGACTTACTTAAGTCACTATGAAACACCTGGTATAAAACTAGATGAAGTCTGGCTTGGACTTGTAAAATTTGATGCAGGCTTAGTAGCACTTGAAATTATTGAGCATCAAAGCGATTTTGGTGTTAAACTAGTACAAGAAGTATTAGCACGTAATTTAGGATCGTTTGGTAACATTATCTATGATGTATTTCATGCATATCAGAAAGGAGATCTTCAACGAGTGCTAGCGGTTGCAGGAATGCTTTCTGATGCTCTAATGAGAAAGAAACAAAGAGAAGAATTGGCCATTAGAATACAGAAAATAGGCAGTGTTCCAATCGAAACTCTGGCAAAGACAGTCGAACTCGACCCTAAAGAGTTGGAGGAGCTAGTCTATGAAATGATCAATCAAAATGAGATTAATGCGAAAATAGAGGTAGTAGAAGGTCGACTTTGTATTGTTCAATTAAATGATAAAGAACAACAGGAAGAGGGTGAGAAGTAAACTTTCGGTTTATATTCTTTTTCCCCATCGGGGTGCCACTAAAATAACCATTAATAGTAATAAAATCGTAACTACAATTATCCAAATAATATTCATTCGTTTAACTTTCTCTGCTTGTCTTTGAGAAAGACCTCTACTTTTAACTCCAAATAACCAAAAAACGGCAGTACAAGAGAGATTAATTGCTAAAATGTTGAAAAGAAGAAGGCCTGTCGCATCTAACGCCTTTCCAAATTCTCCTAGTGCAACTAAAATTCCAATTGTTGCTGCAGGAGGACACAAAGATGCAGCAATAGCAACCCCAACAATTGAAACATCTAATCCCCGAGCAACGACGATACCCGCAGCAAGTCCTCCCAATAAAGCAAGAGCGATTATTGGGAGAGTTAGATTTGTTCTATTCTCGACTTCTGTCGTAATTTCAATAGCAAAATCTCCCAATAAACCCAAAGTAATCAGGTATTGAGTGATTACAACCATAAATCCTCCAACAATAACTGTAACTGAGATACCTGTTATCTCTGCTAGCAATCCTCTTTTTATGAAGGATGTGGTTTCAAGACCTAATAATCCAAGTGAAGTCAATACTATTGGGCCTAAAAGGGGAGCGACAATCATACTAGCAATAATGACGACAACATCATTATTTAGAAGCCCAAAGGTAGCTAAAGCAGCTGCCAGACAATTCATGAGTATGTAAATGCTAGAAAATCCTGAAATTTTACCTAGAGTTGCTAATATCTCTTCTCTATTTACTCCAGCCCTTTCAGGTAGAATGTCGTCTTCTTTTTTGCTTGAAATGTGTAGAGATACGGGTCTAACCACAATATCTCCATAAGCCACTCCAATCCCCCTTGCTTTCAATTCTTCTAATGTAAAATTCATTTGATAATCGTCAATACGACACTCAAAACGAAATGATTCCCCAAAATCGTAACTGGTAGCTTGGAGAGAGAACTCCTTAAGAAATTCCTCCATCAAAGTTTTACGATCAGTAGGAAGGGTAACTTGGATTTCTTTCATGAATTTCACCCATAATAAAACATTTGTGAAATTTTCTAATCAAAAAAAGGAACTATTAACCTATAACGACATAATTCACCTATTTCAATAAACATTACAAACTTCTAGGAAGTACATGAATGAATAAAGAATCATATAACATCAGTTAAAAAATCAAACCCTGATTAGAAATGCGGATATTAACTACTATATGTACATATTGACTACTATATTGACGTAATTATCAAGAGTAAATGAACAGATTTAAATGATTATTAAAAGACATGCATAGTTTCTTCTTTAATTTCAATACAATCTTAGAACTGTTTAAATAAACAGCGGGCAAAGCAATGACCGTGATTCCTACTTCACCTCGCCAACAATTGAAAATGTATCAAACTAGATTTATGGAGTTCATATCAGAACCAAGGGTCTCAAATCTATGGTATTTATTCGTTGTCTTGTTTTTTCTGGCTCTCGTATTATTTCCAACGATTTTTGTGTTAATATATATAGTTTTGGAGTTTACAGTTGTTCAATCTGAAGTATTAACTAATCAAGTTATTTTAGCTGGTATATTTGAAGCCTTAATGTATTCGATCACAGTATCAGTTACTATTACACTAGTGGACTTAGTTTTCGGTCTCCCAATTGCTTGGATATTAGTACGAAGAGAGTTTAGGTATAAATCTATATTAAATAGCATTATTGAATTGCCTTTAGCTGTTCCTACGGCAGGTCTCGGGTTTTCTGTTGCGATCTTTTGGGGTGTAACCCCCCAAGTGACAAATAAACCAATCTTTGCTCTAAACTTCATTCAAGATGCTCTTCCAATCCTAGTCCTCTTTCACTTCACTACCACTTTTCCCTACGTTGTTCGTTCTCTAGCCGCAATTTTGGAGGAAATTGATGTTACAATGGAAATTGCTGCAAGAACATGTGGAGCAAGTAAGTTTACAGCTGCTAGAACAGTCACCCTTCCCTTATTTCGCTCTGGTGTGGCGACTGCTATGGTTTTAAGTCTTGCAAAGAGTTTAAGTGACACTGGAGGAGTTATGACCTTACTAGCTACGATTGGCAGCTTAAAACAAACAGGAACGACATTAATTGGCAATTGGAAACATGAATACACGGATTACAATGTGGATCCTGGAGGATATTCTCCTCCATTAGATATCTTGATGCCCGACCCCTCAGCTTTGGTACCAAGTATGGCCTTTCTGAGTGTCTTAATGATCCTAAT
>JBHLPG010000306.1:0-4771 GCA_048939725.1 Promethearchaeota archaeon
GAGTGCTTGAATATGGCCGTTTCGAAATCTCTCAATTGATAATTGATGATCTCGATTTACAGAAAGTTGGTCAAAATCTAATAATTAGTGAGTATGATTACAAGTATATTGAACATCATCTCTTAGGTAGTCTCGTATATAATGATAGTAATGGTAATGGTATGATGGATATTGGAGTAAAAACGATTCCAGCAGGCCAATATGATGTAGCTTATCCAATAGGTGAAGAAGCTCAATATCGATTTGATATAAAAGAAATTGAAAACCGAAATTACTACAGCCCCCAAACTGCAGATGATGTTCTTAAGTTTGGTTCAGAGTTCATAAATGTCTTAGGTTACTTAAAACCAATAGAAAAACGTCAAGACGATAGTCTCTTCGAAGGCTCCTTAAATCAAGCTTATAATGTAGATGAAATCTCTACTATGTTTCACTTTTCTGTAAATAACACTGATGGCAGCACAAATTTGAAGTTTGATTATGTTATTGGAGAGTGGAATGACACTGAATCTCTACAAGATCTGGGATTTTGCCAATTAATGGCTTCAACAGTTGTGGACGCAAATATGGAGCGGAATTTCAGCTGGAGACATAATAATGATACTGAGCTAAATGATGACTTCAGAAATTCTTCTCAAATTTCACGTTTTAGACTTACACATGCTCAAAGTTTATTTAGTGAAATTCAGATTGATGATATTCCATATACTTGGGATGAAACTGAAGAAGTGAATGCGATTGGTCAATTGATACCTATGAATCTTATTGATGTTACTTATGGGGCAATATCAAGTGAAGCTGATAAGATTCGTAGTATAAAAGGAAATGCCCAACGAAAAACCTTCCTCTACTCGGTTTCGTATCCCAAATGGGATGGTAGGAGCATTACTCATGACCCGACGTATTATGCAGTTGGGGGATTAGCTGCTGAAGCTTCAGGTACCCAATCTGATAATGGAGTAGAGAATGGGATCCCAGGGTTTGAATTTGTGGTTGTTCTCATCACAATGCCACTACTTGTCCTTATCGAAGTTTATCGACGAAAGCGACGCTATTCCAAATGAAAATAGAAAGCTCTTCTGAAGATTTTTCTATTTTCCCTCTCTTCTTTTTTAATTCTTTCAAAAAGATTAATATTTCCATTCTGATCGAAAGACCTGAGGTCCAAATATCTTCATTCCCTTTTCAGTTTTCCAGATAAGGGCACTTGGCTTCATAAAGACAGCAACTTCTCGATTTTTTAGAAAATCATCTTTCCAAGGAGTTAATCCTTTCCCAGTATGGCGATCTACAACTAATAGGCTATCAGGGCAAGTTATATACTTTTCTTCATCTAACCAAGACAGTAAGTACTCATTTTGATACCATATTTTCAAGGTTTGAGCTTTTGATTTTATTATAATTGTTCCCGAAGTAAAACCTCCACTCTCAGTTCTCGAAAAATCTTCGACAACACCTGTAAAGATTAAAGGAGCATTTAAGGTTTCTTGAATTACTGGTAGGGGGTTCATATTATTCTTATTGGCTTCATCAATTTTTTGTCCCAATTCAATAGCTATTGAAATTGTTGGTTCAGTTATTCCTTCTTGACAATTCAAAGCCATCATAGGACATCTGGCTACCCCTATAGAGCCTTTAGCTAATCTTGAAATCATACGACAGATATCTTCAGCTCGCTTGTCTGAAATAGCGTCAGTCAAGATGATACGATCTCCATAAACGCTAGCTATACCGAGGGGGGTTATTGAGATACCAATAACGTTCGTAGTACTAATTGATATCATTGGTTTAGAACGGCCCCCGCACATATCTCCATCCACCACGATTCGGTTTAGTAGTGCCCCAATCCAAAGGGGAACAACAATATTTCCTGGCCCCATCTCGGTGGATACAAAACCCGCAAATTGTGTCCCTAGGTGATTTTCCAATAATTTAACAGCCTCTATCATAACGTTATCAGATGTAATTGGTAGATTTTCAATAAATTTCATGTCTTGGGAAGAAATACCACCTCCAACCATTCCAATGATGCATATCATATCATTTGGATTGAATTCGGTAATTTCCTGAATTTTAAAGCATTTTCCTTGGGAGTAGATCTCCTTTACACGTTTTAATGCGAGATATGGATCACCACCTCCACCCGTGCCAAGGATGTGTGCTCCATCAACCAGATATTGAGCTTCTTGAAAAGTTAAATCACGTACCAAAGTTATTCCCTTCTTAACTTAATAGAATAAATGAATTTGAGGATAAATTTCTTTTTTTTCTTTTATCTAGCATTTTAATTTCTTCATCAATGAACCTAAAATTACGATGCAAGATTAGATACATTTTTCATCTAACAGTATCACTTGTACATGACATGAATACATGGTTCGAACGAGTTCCCGAGCTCAATCTACATCTGAGACGATTGACTTCAAATCAGGTAAAGGACATAATTGAATTTTCTCTTGAGAATCACTGGGAAACAAAAGATTTTCATCAGATTTCAAGGGAATTTGAAGAATTCATACATAAAAGACTCGTTGATGAGCCTAAATATTCTGAATTATTGTTTCTTCAAGCTAAATTACTTTTTTTTGCTGGTGATTTAGAAAAATTGAACAGTCTTTTCACATTTTCGGCTGCCACTCAAAATATTCCTGGAGTTCAGTTGTATTATGCTTTGGGACTGGCCTTCCAAGGCCATTCAAAAGAAGGATTGGAAATCCTGGAACATATTGATTTGGATCTGTATGAAAATGATTCGTTCCTCAAATTAGAGATTTTAAGTGCTACACTTTTTATTTATTCAATTAAGCGTGATTATTTGGCTGTTTCTGACTATTTTTATCAAATATACAATTTTATTAATTCAAAAGAGTTTTCTGATGAATTCAAAGCTCATATCCTTCCTTGGGCTTATTTACGACAAGCATACACAATAAGAGCCCAAGGGAAGGTTTTCCGAGCAATAGAATTAATAGAAAGCTGTTATAATGGTTTACGATCTTTTCCTCATAGATTTTTTCATGCTATGGCACTCACTCTACATGGTCATTGTTACCACAATTTGGGAAATATAGAAACTGCATTAGAATTTTATGATCAGGCTATTGATATAGGAATTGAGATTCAAAGTTGGATTCTCCTTTCGATTCTCTATAATCGAGTAGCATTGGCAATGATGGCCCAAAAACAACCTAAGCTAGCAAAAAGATATTTTAACCAAGCCATTACCCATGCTAAGCAATCAAATGCAAACTGGCTTATAATAGGCCCTTTAGTAAACTTGGCACAGTATAAACTTGCTGAGGGGAAGATCAATGAAGCAATAGATGACTATCATCAGTTCGTAGATGTTGCTTCGGGGACTGGAGATGAGCAAGAATTATGTTATGCTCAGCTAACCCTCGCTGAATTATACAAGGGGGTTGGCGATATCCCTAAATCTAAATACTATTTATCTGAAGGGTTTAAACTTGCATTAAAATTAGGGATCTTCCGAACAATTTCTCGTCCTGAAGATGAGGCGAATTATAACTAAATGAGACTTCGCAACAAAAACATCTTAATTAATTCTATAGAAAACTTTATTACTAGGTATCAAGGCTAGATCATCTGATTAGATAATGAAGACGGCTTAAATGGGGCCATAAACCTTGTCTTATGAATATTTTGAGCATCAAGCTGATATTGGTATTCGAGGAAAAGGAAGAACACTAGCTGAAGCATTTGAGCAAGCTGCTTTAGCTATGTTTGAGATTATGGTTGAAACAAAAGACATTCAGACAGGTAGATCACAATTAGTTGAAGTTGAGGGTAATGATTTATCTGAATTACTCATAGCATGGTTAAGTGAATTGCTTTTCTTGAAGGATGTAGAGGGGAAGATGTTCTCACGATTTGAAATCAAAAGCATAAATAAAAACAAGCTCGTTGCTAAGGTTTATGGTGAATCTATTGATTCTTCTCGGCACAAATTGAAGCTTGAGGTAAAAGCTGCTACGTATACGCAGCTTTTCATTGAAAAAAAAGACAATAATTGGATTGTACAATGTTTGGTGGATGTTTAAATGTCCGATCTCTTTAAGAAATTGCCAAATAGGATTAATCTTTGGACGATTGAAAGACAAAAAGATATGAGAGTACCTGCATTCATTTATGGCGATAATGAAATCATAAATGAACTCAAAGCAGATTATAAGCGTGATTGGAGCGCGACACGACAAATAATGAATGTCGCTTCACTCCCAGGAATTCAAAAGGGGATGTTAGCTATGAGCGATGTCCATCCTGGATATGGTTTTCCCATTGGTGGAGTAGCTGCTTTTGATGTTGAGGAAGGAGTTGTTAGTATGGCTGGTGTGGGTTATGACATTAATTGTGGCGTCAGGACCATGCTTACAAATTTAACTAGGAATGATTTAGAACCTAAGAAGAAAGATATTATTTCAGAACTGTTTAATACTGTACCTGCAGGACTAGGAAAACCAGGAAAGATCAATCTAGAAATCGACAAAGTGGATGAGTTATTAATCAATGGAGCTCCTTATGTTGTGGAAATGGGTTATGGAACAGAAGATGATCTTATCCATTCAGAAGAGAATGGAGTTATAAAAGGAGCCAATCCTGCGAATGTTAGCTTTAAAGCTAAGAAAAGGCAATACAACCAAATAGGAACATTAGGATCAGGAAATCATTATTTAGAGCTCCAAATTGTAAATAAAATTTTTGATGAAGAGGCCGCTAAAATATTTGGCCTGTTTCAGGATCAAGTAATCAT
>JBHLPG010000307.1:0-4753 GCA_048939725.1 Promethearchaeota archaeon
CAGTTTTTAAGTGGAACTGAATCCATCCAAGATATTGGAGGGACTGTTGAGCCAAGTCAGGCCTTTCTGATAATGTACTATTCTGGAGGCAGTTCTGCTAGTCATCCCCGTGAACATCAGGTCAGTGGTTATATCAATTCATCTACTCAAATAACATTTGATAGAGTTGTAGAAGATTCAAACGTATATGTTTCATGGTGGATTGTAGAAAGTCCTGAAATTTATGTTCAGCGAGGATCAATTAATATCGGGGCAGGTCAAACGAGTAATACAGCGTCGATCTCTATGGTTGATCCCTCGAGATCACTTGTAATAGGACATAGTAGAGTAAATGAACCTTCTGCCACACAACAGGATACCAAAGATGGTTTTGCAACTGTGGAACTTCATAATACCACAACAATAATTGCTGAAAGGGCTGGATCTGCTACTGGCACAGATGCAATAATTAGATTTCAAGTTATAGAATGGCCATCAAAATACGCTGTTTATACTGGAGAAGTATTAATTACTTCTCCAGCACAGATAACTGCTTTAATTGCTGCTTCTGGGAGTCCCAACGATCCAGTGATTAACATGAGCTCTAGCTGGCTTTATTTCACGTATGATTGTACAGATAACGGACTCCAGCAAACTTCTATATTTGGTCAAATAACTGATACAAATGAAGTTACTTTTGGGCGATATGACAGCTTCTCATATGCAAACCGGATTCGTTGGTATGTAATAGAACATCCTCCAGAAGAGGGAATTTATGTCCAGCGAGGGAATTATAATTGGGATCCCCCAAATTCTGGATCAAATACTTTAACTAATGATATACCCAATCAGGTTGATCCTGATCGAACTATAATCGTTCGAAGTTCATCAACGAGGGGTACTGGATTATCTTTTCCTCGCCAAAAAAACCTTCCGAGATTGATTTCTGGATCTCAATGGACGAGTACACAATATAATGGAATAACAGAAAACTATGATCAACACGAAGAATATTGGCAAATCATCAGTTTACCCCCTCCAGATTATATGCCTCCCATTATCCATGATTTTGGTGTGGATGATCCTGGAAATGGATTCCCTCAATTCTGGGCAAATATCTCTGATAGCAAGTCCAATGTTGAGACTGTTACGCTAAAGTTGAACGAGACATTGAATGATATGACATTGAATGAAACTGGTTTTTGGGTTTATCAACCTTCACCGATTAATTTTAATGACTTCATTAGTTATCAGATTTGCAATACAACTGATTCTTCAGGTAACTATATGACTGAAGGTTCAATTGTAAAAAATATTACTTTCAATTATGATACAGTTTTTCCATATGTGCTGGATTGGGAATACTATCGCCACATAGGTACATTTGGCACCTTTAATGCCAATGTGACCGATTCCTGGGGAGAGATAGACTCAGTACTTGTCAATGTTACACAATGTGCTGGTATAGCCCGAAATGACTTGCTAGCCACAATGAAACCTACAATGTCAGGTTACATTAATGACACTCTTCAAATGAATCCAGGAACAATTTTATTTCAAATCATTGTTAATGATACCGCAGGGAACTCTTACACTTCTAGCAAACATCAAGGTGAAGTGAACAAAGAACCTATTGCCTCTAATTTAACCCTTTCCCCTGATCCTCTTCATAGTAATAATATCTTGTCCTTGAGTTATGATTTTTATGACCCAGATGGAGATAGTGAAGAAGATACTGAGATTCGATGGTATAAAAACTCAATTTTAGAATCAGTTTATAACGATGTGATGCAAATTCCAGCTTATACGTTGATCAAAGGTGATAGCTGGTATGCTTCAGTGCGACCAAAAGATGGCAAAGATTTTGGGGAACTAATCTGGTCTTCAAATATTACTGTACATAATTCAATCCCAGAAATTTCGAACTATTATATTGCTCCTGACATGCCAACTACTGATTCAATTTTGTCCTCTATCTATTCTTACTTTGATTATGACAATGATGATGAAAACGGAATCAAACGACAGATAAAATGGTATAAAAATGGACAATTGGTAGCTTCTATCAATAATCAGACTACTGTCTCATCTGAAGAGACCACTAATGGAGAAATATGGTTTTTTGAGATGCGTGTTCACGATGGTACCAATTACTCCAATTGGGTAACATCAAGTATTGTGACAATAGCTAACACTGCCCCTCTAGCAAGTGATCTTGATTTAGCTCCCAATAATCCAAAAACTAATCAAGATCTTATAGCTAATTATGACTTCATTGATCCTGATGGAGATCAAGAAAACGGGAGTATTATTCGGTGGTACAAAAATGGGATAGAACAACCTGAGCTCGAAAATCAACTCAGTGTCTCCGCCTCAGCTACAAGTAGAGGGGAAAACTGGTACTTTACAGTTTTACCAAGTGATGGAATTGTCTATGGAATCCTCAAAAATTCTTCAATGATTAATATAGCGAACACGGAACCTTTGGTTAATGATTTGAGTATAACGCCCAATGAGCCGAAGACTGGCAATGAATTAATAGTAATGTATAGCTACCAAGATGCTGATTCGGATCCTGAAAGTGGGACTGAGTTCCTTTGGTACAAAAATGGAATATTACAAGGAGGTTTGAATTATTCAAATACTGTTCCAGTCACCTATACTGCTAAAGGACAAATCTGGCATTGTAAAGTTCGTCCGTCAGATGGAACAGATTTTGGTGAATGGGTAGATGTTCCGACCAATGTAACTATTGGTAATACTGGGCCTTCAGCGAATGATCTAACTATAACTCCTATGAATCCAAATGTGGTAGATAACCTTATAGCTAGTTATTCTTATACAGATCCAGATTCAGACCCCGAAAGTGGAATAGAAATCATTTGGTATAAGGATGGTATTCTTCAAGGGATCCTGAATGGTTCAATTACTATCGCTGCTTATCATACCCTAAAAGGGCAAGAATGGCATTTCAAACTTAGACTATCAGATGGAACGGATTTTGGTGATTGGTTTAACCTACCGATTAATATCACGATTGTAAACGCAGCGCCCTTTGCTTGTGATCTTACTATAGTCCCTAATGAGCCAAAATCGGGTAATGAGCTTTATGCATCATATAATTATACAGACCCAGACTCTGAATTAGAAAGTGGATCACTTATTCGGTGGTATAAAAATGGAGAGGAGCAAACCATTTATGAAAACCAGACTGTCATTCCCTCTATAACAACAAACAGAGGGGAGAACTGGTACTTTACCGTTCAACCTAGTGATGGTTTCGACTATGGGGTTCTTAAGATTTCTTCAATGGTTACAATTATGAACACTGAACCTTCAGTTAGCAATCTTACAATAATTCCTAATGAACCTAAGACTGGTGATAACCTTACAATAAGTTATATCTTCTTTGATCCTGACTCAGATCTGGAAAGTGGAACTGAAATCTTTTGGTATAAGGATGGAATACTACAAGGAATGTTTAACGGTTCGAGAACAGTTCCAGCTTGTTATACTGTAAAAGGACAGGAGTGGTATTATGAACTACGACCATCAGATGGAATTGATTTTGGCCAGTGGTTCAACCTCCATAATAATATTACTATAAATAATACACCCCCCTCTGCTAGAGATTTAGCTATTATACCTATGAATCCTAACACAGAAGATGTTTTAGTAGCAACTTATCAATTCTATGACAATGATGCAGATCCTGAATGTGAGGTAAATATAATTTGGTTTAAAGATGGGGTTCTACAAGAAGATTTGAACGATTCGTTGTTTGTTGATTCCAATTATACTGTTAAAGGACAGGTTTGGCATTTCAAAGTTAAATTATATGATGGTACGAACTTTAGTGACTGGGTAAGCGTCTTAAGTAATGTCACAATTGGTAACAAGGAGCCCTCAATTAGTAACCTTACTATAACACCTAGTACTCCAAAAACAGGGGATGATCTAGTAATAACGTATATTTTCACTGATCCTGATTGTGATCCTGAAAACGGTTCAATAATTCATTGGTACAAAAATGGTGTTGAGCAATTCAATTATGAGAATAATACTGTTATCCCCGCAGAAATAACAAATAAGGGAGAGATCTGGTTCTTAACCATTCATCCTTGTGATGGCACTGAATATGGAAGTATCAAGACATCTTTATCAGTTATTATAGTAAATACGGTGCCAATTATAATTAATCCAGTAATAACACCCAATGAACCATTATCTAATCAAGATCTTACGGTAAATTATACTTATATGGATTCTGATAATGATCCAGAGAGTGGTACCGAGATTTTATGGTACAAAGATGATGTATTACAAGTAGCATTGAACGGATCTGTGATTGTTTCTTCAAATTATATTACCAAAGGAGAGGTGTGGTATTGTAAAATCAGACCATCAGATAGCATTGACTTTGGGGAGTGGATAGGCGTTTTAAACAATATAACGATCCAAAACTCAGCTCCACTTATTGATAATTTATTAATAACCCCCAACGAACCTCAAACTAATCAGGAGCTGAAAGTAAGCTATATATACACAGATATTGATTCCGATCTCGAATCTAACGTTGAAACTGTATGGTACAAGGATGGAATGCTGCAAGGGACTTTAAATGGTTCAATGAACGTCCCCGCAAGCTATACTGATAGAGAACAAGTGTGGTATTGTAAAGTTCGATCATCAGATGGCATAAGTTTCAGTGCTTGGGTAGGATGTTTAATAAATGTTACAATCCGTAACACACCACCTATAGCCTCAGATATTA
>JBHLPG010000308.1:0-4733 GCA_048939725.1 Promethearchaeota archaeon
AGTGTCCGTTTTATGTGCAGCGAGCAGTATCAGACATACTGGGATATCCTTGGGCAAAGGTCACAATTGTCCAAACGACTACTGGGGGAGCATTTGGTGGAAAAGAGGATCAACCGAATCAACTTGCGAGTTTGGCTGCCCTAGGAGCGTACTTGATTAAAAAACCTGTTAAGTATCTTCTCACAAGAGAGGAAGACATTGAAAACACTAGTAAACGTCACCCAGCTGTAATTCGTATGAAAACTGGTCTGACTAAAGATGGAGTTTTGAAAGCATTCCAAGTAGAACACCTTATGAACTGCGGGGCTTATGCAACCCTTACACCTGCAGTACTGTACCGTGGATGTCTTCATGCGGTGGGCCCTTATCGATGTCAGAATGTCGATGTGCAATCGTACGGTATTGCTACTAATTTGGTACCCTTTGGTGCTTTTCGTGGATTTGGATCCCCACAAGTTCTATTTGCCTGTGAAGAGCAAATGGATAGAGCAGCAGCACAATTAGGAGTAGACCCATCCATATTGCGGGAGAGAAACCTGATTCAATGCGGAGACACCCTCTCATTTGGACAAAAAGTAGAAGATTCAGTTGGAATGTTACAAACATATCATAATGCAAAAGACCAAAGCAAGTGGAGTAAGAAATGGAAACCCGCTCCTAAATTTAAAGATGTAATAGAGGAGTCTAAGAAAGGGAAATACCTTTGGGAAGGGATTGGGATGTCCACAATATTCTATGGAGTTGGTCTAGGATCCGCAGGGAAAGCTTTGTCACGAACAGGATCATATGTTCAGCTTGATCCTGATGGTAGTGTCCTCTTCGCAGTGGGGACTACCGAGATTGGTCAAGGGATGATAACTGTTCTTTCTCAGATTGTTGCGGAAGAATTAGGAGTAGAATTTGAAAAAATACGAATGGCGCCTGTTGATACCAGTCGTGTCCCTGATTCTGGCCCTACCGTTGCTTCACGATCAACCACCTTTTCGGGACGTGCCTTACAACATGCGTGTAAACAAATCCGATCGCTGATGTTTGAGATTATTGCACCTTATTTGGAAACTGTCTCCTCGGACCTCCAAATTAAAGGGAATCACATAGTTTCTCTTTCTACAGAGAAGGAAATGGGAGTAGAGGAGGCCATCAAAATTATGTATCAAGAACGAGGACAAGTTGCGTTTGCAGGGTGGGATGTAGCTCCACCAACTGACTTTGATAATGAAAAAGGCCAAGGAAATCCGTATGTAACTTATGCATGGTGTACAAACGTTGCTGAAGTCGAGGTTGATGTACAAACTGGCACTGTTTATATCAAAAACGTTTGGGCGGCTCATGATGTTGGACGAGCAATTAACCCTCAAACACTTGAAGGTCAGATAGAAGGTGGGTCATTACAAGGGCTGGGTTATGGACGTTATGAGGAGATAGTCTTTACTCCAGAAGGAGAGGTTCAATCTAATAACCTAGGGACATTTCTTGTTCCAACAACAAAAGATACTCCTCATATACACTCTATCATTGTTGAAGAACCTTTTCAAGAAGGGCCATATGGAGCGAAAGGGATCGGGGAGCAACCTTTGATGGGGATTGCTCCTGCAATAACTAACGCGATTTTTAATGCAATCGGTGTGAGGATTTCAGAAATCCCCGCTACACCAGAACGAGTTTGGCGGGCGATTCAAGATAAAATTCAGGAGGAGATAAAATGAAAATTGAAATAGTTGTCAATGGAGTTCTCTACAAAGAAGACATTCCTCCTGATCAGCGCCTTCTAGACTTTTTACGTGATAATTTAGGGATGAAAGGTACAAAAAAGGGATGTGATCAAGGAGAGTGTGGAGCATGCAGTGTTATTCTCAATGGGAAAGTGATTAATTCTTGTCTCGTATTAATGGTTCAACTTCCAAATAGAAGTGAAGTAGAAACAATCGAATCGAAAGATTCCGTTGTGGTCGCTCTTCAAGAATCATTTATCGCACACGGCGCTGCTCAATGTGGGGCGTGTACTCCTGGCATGATTATAGCCTCAGTGGCATTATTAAGAGAAAATCCCAAAGCTAATATCAATGAGATCCAAGAAGGGCTTAGTGGAGTCATCTGCCGATGTACTGGGTATCAGAAGATCTTTGATGCGATTAAAGACACTCAAGGGAAGCTAAGTGATTAGAATGCAGAGGGAATTTGCTAAAAACATCGATTGTCAAATTCAGAAAGGAGGAACTTTTGCGCTTGTCACTGTTGTTGAGGTCAGTGGTTCTGCGCCTCAACGTATAGGAGCAAAGATGTTAGTAGATTCTTCAGGGAAACGTCTCTGGGGGACAATTGGAGGGGGTACCATTGAGAATTTAACTCTTAAAGACGCACAGATACTAATTCAAAAGCAAACTCCTCAATTGAAAGAGTATGAATTAAGGGAAGAAGGAGAGAAAGCCACAGGTATGCTTTGTGGGGGTAAAATGAAAGTTTTTATTGATATATTAGGTACTGGTTCTAAATCATATATTTTTGGAGCTGGTCACATAAGTCAACGATTGGTTCCACTGTTAGCATCGCTCGGTTATTGGACAGTTGTCATAGACGATAGAAAAGAATACCTTAATGATAGTTTTAAGGATTCTCAGGTTTCTGAAACAATTTCAGGCATACTTCCACAGATCATTGATTCTATTGAATTTGAGAAAGACTCTTACATTGTTATTATCACATATTCTCATGAATTAGATGAACAAATCCTAAAATACCTTCTATCAACACGCCAACAGGAATTACAAACATGGAAATATCTGGGGATGATTGGAAGTAAAAGAAAGGTTAAAGAGATCTTCAGTCGTTTAGAATCAGAAGGGGTTGACCCCAGCTTATTAGAAAGGGTTCATGCACCTATTGGAGTTCCAATAAGGAGCCAGACTCCAGAAGAAATTGCCATCTCTATAGCAGCTGAAATAATTGATGTTCAGAATAAGGACAGGTGAAGAAACAATGTATAATTTTAATATCCATTCACCCGTGAGTTTAGAAGAAGCGTTAGAATTGAAAGCCACCTTTGGGGCAGATTTACATCCTTTTGCAGGGGGAACAGATGTTCTCGTGAGTATTAGAAATAACCGAGTTGATTGGGGAGAACAACCTTCACTTCTAAACCTTAATAAAATTCAAGCACTTCATTTTATTAGAGAAACATCTGATACAATTGAGATAGGTCCCTTAATGACTCATTCTGAAATAAACAATCATCCCCTTATACAATCACATATTCCTGCTTTAGCTAAAGCGGTATCATATATTGGCTCCCCCCAGATCCGAAATAGAGGGACAATTGCTGGCAATATGTGTCATGCAAGCCCTGCTGCAGATTCATTACCCATTCTTTATTGTCGGAATGCAATAATAGAGGTTCAAACGCAGGATCAAACCACAACGGTACCAATTGAGGGATTTATAACAGGGCCAGGTTTCATTGGATTAGATTCTGCTGGAATCGTGACAAAAATTAGCGTACCGAAACTTCCAAATTATATAGGGGATTATCTTACCCTTCGTCAACGTCAAGCTTTATCGTGTAACGTTGTATCAGTTGGGATTGAAATGTTACAACCGAATAACGGTAATGAAATAAAAGACATCCGAATAGCACTCGGAGCTGTGTCCCCTACCGTTGTTCGTGGAAGAAAGACAGAAAATCTGCTAAAAAACAAGATACTTTCACAAGAATTGATCGATGAAGCTCATAACCTAATTCAAACGGAATGTATTCCCATAGATGACGTCAGATCTAATAAAATCTATCGTAAAGCTATGACTGGGGTCTTATTATCTCGATTTTTAACCAGAAAGATGTGATTTTTAGACCTCAAATACAGCCTGTTCTTCTACAATTGGTAATTTGAACGCAAATCTTGCCCCCTGAGGTTTGACATCCTCTATCCAGATTTTACTTTTGTAAGATTGTAGTATTTCCCGGCTAATCGAAAGACCTAATCCACTCCCTACTTTTCCTTCTGGTCCAATACTGACAAAGGGTTTGAATATCTCCTCCTTAAGTCCGTCTGGTACCCCAGGGCCATGATCGCTGATGCTACAAACCCAAAAATGGTTCTCCTTGGTAACCACTATTTCTATTACATCATTTGGAGGACTCCATTTTATTGCATTATCTATTATATTATTAAAAACGCTACGAAGACGTATATCCGCGAAAGTATAAAGATAGGGTTCTGGAGGCCAGGTAACATTGATTTTTAGATTTTTTCCAGTTGAAGCTGACTCTAAGACTGAAATCACTTCATTGATTATCTCTTTAATGTTAATAAATGTTAATTGTGCCTCCTCGAATGTTCCCATTGTTTTTAGGTAGCTTCTCACATCCGTGATTATTTCTTGCATTTGTTCTGCTTTGGCATCAATTCCATCTAACGACACAACCAAATCATCAAAATTCTGAATGGGAGTTAATTCTTTTCTTAAGATATCAGTAAATCCTTGGATTATTGTTAATTGGTTTTTTAAATCGTGTGAGATGACACTTAGAAGTGAGGTTTTGAAATCAATACTCTTTCGTAGTAACATTTCCATTTCTTTTTCTAGGGAGGTATTGTGGATAATATATATGAAACCAATTTTTTCCTCTTTTTCACGTAATGCCTGCAAAGTAATCTTAAATGATCGATTCCGTGGATCTGGGGAATCGAGGAATTCCATTTCAAAGTCTATAATTTCACCGAAGACTTCATGCAATG
>JBHLPG010000309.1:0-4721 GCA_048939725.1 Promethearchaeota archaeon
AGAGAAGTAAATCGCTTAGTGGAGGTTTTTAAATGACATCAGGAATAGCAAAATGTAAAATCACTGTAATAAAAAGAACCATAGATCAAGATTTAATTGATACGTATGTAGATGATCAATATAGAGATCATATGAAGCCTTGTGAGGTTTTTCATGATAACCAAGAGTTTATCTTAGAGGGGGACGATGCTTTTTCCCAACCACCTAAAGATTTCTGTGCATGGGCTTGGGCGGATATTCGAAAAGATATTATGACCGTTGCTCTTGGTTGTGACATGCCTGGAATGAATCATCCAGGTATGGTAATATCTGGGTGTACAGATTGGTTTAGACCAGTTATTTTCAAAATAGAAAGGATCTAAAAATATCTTTAAGGGATCTACCGATCCTCCTTCCTGAACGGTTCTTTTCTATCATAAAAGAAGAATTTTAGCCACCTGAGCTGGCTATCCTCTAAATGTGATCAGCATCATGGAAGCTATTTTAGGAATTAAGAATTAGTCTGAGCTTCTTTCAAATTTGTACCCTAAAACGGATTGAACATAATTAAGCCATTGGTATTGTGGATCTATTATATTCGCTAAATTATTGAAAGAAGACCAAAATAATTTGAATTTATGATTATCTGCAAAAATCTCCCACTCATCTGGAACTTCTTCATTAGTGATGACGTGAAAAAAATGTCTTTCCCTTTCTTTTGAAAGAGATTTAGTTAAAACCCAACCAGTTATTTGGTAGGTTATATATCTGGGCCTTGGGTACCTGTCGTGTTCTTTATAGGTAATTTGAGTATATTCACCTTGAATACGATTCGAAGTTACTGTAACCCCTTTTCTGAGTTCAGCCCAATCGAAGCTGGTTGGAATTGGACGAGAATAAACCTTTGTTTTAGTGGTTAATAGAAATTCATTGTTAGATAACATAGTTGTTTGGGAACCAATGTAGTTCTTGATTTTTATACTTTCTATTCCTGTTTCTTCCTGGATCTCCCTCTTTAGTGCTTCTACAACAGTTTCTCCTTCTTCAACTGTTCCTGCTGGAATTTGAATTCCTGCGTTTGGGTGTTGGATTAATAAGAGCTCCTCATTTTTCTTTTCTCTGGTTATAAATGCAGTAATTTTTTCAATTTTCATAATAATCATCAAGAGGAAACTCACTACTTTAGTGGGAGGAGGAATTATGATTACCAGGGAGAGAGGTAATTCTCACATCGTTAGACTAGTGACCACACTCTCTGAACTACTTAAATTGATGCTGATTATAAAATTTCCCTAGTATTTGTTTGAAAAAGGTCTAAAACCTTTTTAAATGTGTTATTAGCAACCCTGAGATCCATCTTATTGATCAATGGCAATAAGGTAAGGCACTCACCTGTTTACAGGTGAGAGAGATAGTTGAAGCGATCTTATCAAGCGATGCAATTTAAACCTATCACATTATGGTATATCCGTTTTGTGGAGGCTGTCCGTCAATCAGCCTAATGTAGCGGTACTCTAAATGTGTAGTTGCTAGCTACAAACCAGCGAATTGATTCGGTGGTAATTGACACTCCTTTCTTCTTCCTTTTTTACTGACTTCTCTTTGTTGTCTTTTAATCTAATTCGAGAGCTGCTGAAGTTTATAATGATAATTTTATAATGAATATAAATAATTTCCAGATTATTTCTCATCTTTTTAGTCTTGGATTACAAGTGATAAATAATGAGTAGAAGTCATGGCTCAAAATGGGCTTTTAAAATGATGTCCTTGATCCACGATAACCCCTTTCGTCGCAAATTCTCCAATCCTCAGAAAATATTGGAGGATGCTGGATTAAAATCAGGACAACAAGTATTGGAAGTCGGATGCGGACCAGGTTTTTTTACTATTCCTGCTGCAAAAATCGTAACAGCTTCTGGTACTATTTATGCCTTAGATATCCATCCCCTTGCCAAAAAAAGGGTTGAAGAGAAAATTAAAACCGAAAAATTGACAAATGTTAAGACTATCCTCGCAAGTGCCACTGATACTGGTCTTCCCGATCATAGTATTGACCTAGCTTTCTTTTTTGGAGTTCCAAGGATGCTTCGTAATGAAAGTCTTTTTCAGGAAATATTAGCCGAAATTTATCGAGTTTTACGAGATAGTGGGATTATATCGATCAAGACTTCAAAAGAGATATCAGGAATTATGGAAAAAAAGCAGTTTAGTTTTATAAAGATTCAAAAAGGGATTCAAATTTTCAAGAAAAAATAGTTGTCTTCCTTCTTCATAAGGGCTGGTTTAGTTGTCTACTGCATTCTAAATCATTATTCTAATTTTTTACTTTCGTGATATCCGACCCCAATTGGTTTACCAATATTGTAATATCGGTTATCTAAAGCATAAATAATTGGATCGAGTTTTGTCATATCAGCTATCTGTTTTCGACCATTAATCTCAATTATGAGATCCTGATTCACGTAAGCTTGAAATACGTCTCCAATAAAGATTTGCCTATGCTGGATAGAGAATTCTTTGATTACTTTGCACTCTAGATTGACTGGACATTCCTCAATCATTGGTGCAGTCTCTAACTCTCCGTAAAAAGTATTAAATAATTGTGATTTATCAACCTTATGTCCAGATACCACCCCACAATAATCAGTTTTTGTAAGGAGTGATGTGGAGGGGAAATTGATACTAAATGTTTCATGTTCTAGAATTCCGATGTTTGTATAATGATCCACTCCAGAAGAGATATAGACAATCGGTGGTTTTATCCCCATTATCCCGACGTCGCCCAGAGTTTCAAAATTCGGTTTTCCATGAACGAGTGCCCCCGCAAGAATGATAGGGATAGGAAATACAAGTGGAACTTTTCCATATTTCGTTTTTTCGACTGAATTCATAATTACTCACTTTTAGAGATATATTTTACTTGCTCATCTAGCCAACTTTTCAATGGCTCTTGAATTGGAACTTTTTTCAGCCAATCCACATTTTCATATCTAGCAGTTATTAAATCATTAATTTTCTCTGGCTGATATTCAGTCGGGCTTTCGTGGTATAAGTGGAGAGGATAATTATATGTAAAAGGTAATTCTAGTATTTCCTCTTTTTCTTTGGTTGATAAAATAACACCTGCTAAAACTGCTTGATGCATAAAAATACTATATCTTTCATCTTGTTTATAGAATTCGTTAAAAGACGGATCATCATATAATTCTTTGAAAGAGTCCCACCATAAATTGAGTAATCCAGCTTCAGGCCTTACAACCAGAAATCCTGCGTTGAAGTAAGGACGAAGAATATTATGATCTACATGAGTTTTCATTGGAAAGACATTATTCTCATTTACATTTAATTTATCATAAATTAGATCCCAAAATGGATCAATAGGATCGTCGTAGATAGATCCAATCAAAGTATGGTGGACTGGACGGTATCCTAATGTTTTGTTTTGAGGTAAGAGAAAATAAGTCGGAGGGTTGATTATTAAAGTATCAGGAAGAAGCCAAGCTAGAATTTCAGTTTTATCCCTTGCAAACAATTCTGCTGTGGCAGTAACAGATACATATGTCGCAAATGGGAACTTTCGATAATCAGCATTCACGGAAACTGGAATAATTTCAACATCTAATGATGAATAGCGTTCATTTAAATATTGAGGAATTTTAACTTCCGATTTGGGGGTAAACATCCATATAGGTGATTCAGATAATACTCCAGCAAACTGGCGTATGCTTGAAACGAAAATTTGAGTTTCTATATCCAATCCTGTAGAAACACAAGCAAAAGCAAATCGTTCCACAGTGATCAAGCCTTTCTCTCTTCTTTGTAAAAACCATCCTCTCTTAAAAAGATTTTAACTTCTTTTATATACAAATTATGATTAAGGCAAGTTTGATTTAGAAGATTACCATGATACATTAAATAAATCATTAAAATAGCATAAACTGAACTACCTCAAATGGTGAAATAGTAGTGGTAAATTTTGTAAAGATGACAGAACACGAATTCACTGACTATTTAGAATTTTTGATTGCTGATTATAGTAAAGATTATGCACAGATCAAAGAAGTAAGTATAGAAGAAGCGAGATCCCAAACAGAGTTGCAAATCGAAGCTCTCTTACCAAATGGTTATGTTACTCCTGATGTATTTATTGGCTTTATACAGGATAAGTACCAAAATATTGGTTATATTTGGTTTATTCATGAACTTAGAAAACAATATACCTTTCTAGCAGATATTGAAATTTTTCCAGATTATCGTAATAAAGGATTGGGGACTCTAGCTTTGAAATCACTAGCAAAAGAGGTCAAAGAGCTTGGATTTAAAGCTATAGTTTTACATGTATTTAAACACAATGTCTCAGCTAAACGACTGTACGAAAAGCTGGGGTATACCGTAATCCAAGAAATTGATACTGGTTTTAATATGGCTAAAAAATTCTGATTTCTAATCTTCTAGCTTTTTCATTATAGTATTATCTAAAAACTTAGAATTTATTTCGTCACATAATTCTTTGACGACATTTACAAAATCAAATAACTGCAAATCCAAATATTAAAAAGTCTAGATCGATTTTTAATTCAAGGTGTTATTTTGATAAAAGTCTGTAATTCTTGTGATAATCCATTAATTACGACAAAAAAACTTATTACAGACATGTGGAATTGGCTTTTAAACCAAGACTACTCAGATGACGTAAAGATCGAGGAGAAAGCCCAAAGTATTAGTCTTTCCAGAATGGATTC
>JBHLPG010000310.1:0-4707 GCA_048939725.1 Promethearchaeota archaeon
TCTAGTAATTGGGTGTATCCTTCAATGGAAGTGAGGCAATTGTTCAAATCATGTGCAATAAAGTGAGCAAATTCGCTCAATTCTTCTTTCTGTCTAAGGAGTTTCTCTTCTGCTTTTTTTCTCTCTGTAATATCGCGTAATACACCCAAAAAATTAGATGGATTTCCTTCACTATCTGATATAACCGCAACACTCAAATCAGCAGCATAAGTACTCCCATCCTTCCTGATCATCGAATATTCGATATTTCTAATGCTCCCCTTCTCTAAGAGTATCTTAATATTATTAAGTGCCCGATCTTGGTCTTCAGGAACAATAAAATCGAAGGCACTCCTTCCGATTAAATCAATTTCCTTTCCCCTGTATAGTTTCACTGCTTGTTCATTCACCATAAGGATTTTTGACTCTGTATTAGATAGAATAATCGCATCAGGGGATAGTTCAATAAGCCGCCTATAACGTTCTTCACTTCTAACAAGCTCATCATGAGTCCGTTTATGATGCGTAATGTCCGTAGTAATGCCCAATATTGCCCGCTCCCCTTCATAATCAATAATTTTAGTAGTAAGAATTCCAGAAATTCGTTTACCATCTTTAGTAATCAAATCATATTCTACTGGTTCAACTTCTTCCCCTTTCATATGTTTACGAAAGTTTGCTAAGATTTTCTCTTTATCTTCTGGTGCAATCAAGGAGAGAAAGTCGAAATCTGGTGAATAAAATTCATCAGAAGTATAGCCTAAGCTTTCCTCGCTTTTCTTGTTTGTATAAACTACACTCCCTTTTTTATTAATAAAGATCATATTAGGGGATTTTTCGGCCAAGGTCCTGAATTTTGCTTCGGATTCTTTTAATGTTTTTTCTACCTGTTTGAATTTGGTAATATCAATTACAGAAACAATAATTTTCGCTAAAGACGCCTCATGACCAGAAACAACACTCAATCTTACAATCAAATCCATTTTCTCCCCTGTAAGCTTGTACCCTGGAAATTCTCCTTGATAAACAGTTTTTCCATTAAATAAGGCGACAAGTTCTTCTTTGAATAACCTCGTAGCCTCTTCATTGAAAAAAGCGGTCAAACCTTCAAAGAATTCCGAGATACTCTTCGCTTCATATAGTTTCAAAGTGGTATTATTAACATCAATTATTTTAACCATCTGTGCGAGCTTTTCTATTTCTTTAGGATTAATATCCAGGTATTGTTGTAAGTTTTGAATACCTTGGGCTTTGAGCTTATCAAAATAACGTTTAACATCTGAAAAATCTTCTTCCCATAAACTGATGGGGGATTCATCAAAAATTATTCGATATCGTTCTTCGCTTTCGACTAACGCTTTTTCCATACGTCTATGCCCGACAACTTGCCTAATTACATGGCGAAGCTCTCCAAATTGACTTTCTGCATCATATGTTTTTTCAATGTAATAAATGGCGCCAAGATTCAGTGCTTTAATTGCGACTTCCTCTCGACCTCGACCAGTGAATATAATTACTGGAATATTGATCCTTTTATCCTTCAACTTGCTTAATAGCTCCAATCCGTCCATTCCAGGCATTTGATAATCTGTAACAATAACATCAAAGTTAATCGATTCTAATTTATCAAAAACCTTCAAAGGATTTGATAATGAATGGAAATTTAGCTCTCCTTCCCCAAAAACTTCCATAAACTTTTGAGTTATTTGCAGAAAGCTTGGTTCATCGTCAACATGAAGAACCTGTATTACTTCTTCCATTAAATATTCCTCTACACCATCCATTCAAAGAAAGAACATTTTTCTCTGAAATCATGTAGGTCTTGTGAATGGCCTATTTTTTCTGCCTTATAAATCTAAACAAATATAATGTTAGGTTATTGGTAATGTTAAGTTCTACTAGTAAAAAGCAGAAGAATGCATGTAATATTTAAACAAGATTCTTAATTTCATATATTGAGTTTAACGTTTCAAGTTAGAAGGAGTTATCAATGTCCCCTAAACATTATGAGACTGTTGTTTTATTCACTTGGGAAGTCAATGATCGTCTTAAAAACTATCTGACTACTCAACTTGATGGGACTCCAAAACTCAAATTAGTATTTCCTGAGGAAATATCGAATGAAGTTCTATTGGAGTTTGCTCCAAAAACAGACATAATGGTTGGGTGGAGGGTTCCTGATGAGGTCAAACTCGCCGCAACCAAAATGCAACTTTATATCAATCCTGGAGTGGGTATTAAACATCATATTGAGTTCTTTAGAAAGCTTAATCAAAAACGGAAGGTTTTACTTATTAATGGTCATGGAAATAGTTATTTTACAGCTCAACACGTTGTTGCGATGCTCCTAGCACTCATGAATAAAGTCATCCCCCATCATAACTGGATGAAATCGGGTTTGTGGAGGAAGAGAGACGCTGATGCGTCCAGTATTCCTTTGAGATATCGAAAAGTTGGACTATTAGGTTATGGAGCCATTAACACAAAAGTACACCGATTTTTGCAGGGATTCAATGTTGAATTCTCTATCTTACGTCGTAATTGGCCAGAGGATGAAGAAGAATTACCGACGCCTGCAAAAAAATATCTCCCTGAAGATCTTGCAGGGTTCTTAGAGAAAAATGACATACTTATCATTGCGGTTCCTGAAACATCTCAAACTATGGGGATTATTGGGCACAACGAATTAAAACGGTTAGGTTCTAAAGGATTATTGGTCAATGTTAGTAGGGGTTCTGTGGTTGATGAGGCTAGTTTGTTTCAGGCTTTGCAAGATAATATTATTGCAGGAGCAGCTATTGATGTGTGGTACAACTACACTCCTGATCCTGATGATCAAGGACGAAAATATCCTTATTCCCACTTATTTCCTTTTCATACATTGGATAATGTTATTCTGTCTCCGCATAGAGCTGCATCCCCATTTGACGACTTAGAACGATGGAATGAAGTAATTGAAAATATTTTACGATTTAATCGTGGTGAAACCACGTTTATTAATGTAGTAGATCTAGAACGAGAATACTAACATGAGTTTAACGTCATTCTTTACCTTCTCAATAAATGCTCAAATAAGATAAGATAACTTTTGAAATGAACTCACGTAGTTCAATAATTTTTAACATAACTCTCCTCTTATCTTCTGGATTACTGTCTAAAATTTCTCGAATTGCCTCTATTTGCCCGATGACATTATCATTGAATTGATTAATAATTGGAAAGTACATAGGATAAATTAAGATACTTAGCGTTATATTTTCCTGTCCTCCTCGGTGTTGAGGACGATCTAACGCGAAACTATGTGCAAGAACCTTGATTAAGGTTTTTTCAGTGTGAGAGAAATTGTAAATAGCTTGATTGATATCTTTTAAATCAGAGACAAATTCACAATTACTAAAAGAACGAAAGGCAATCTTAAATAATACCCCTGAATCTTTTCTAAATGATTGGGGAGTAACAAACAGTGGGGTAGGTCCCATATTTTCATCAAAAGTAGAAATTATAATACCAACTGTATGTTTATTTAGGGCAGCTGCTAATTCAATGTTACTCACTTGATGGATGTTCGTTATCACCAAATCTTTATCAAAGCCTGCTAATTCAGGTTTACTACTTAATTTATGATATAACATAAAACTAATAGCACTAACAATCGCTAAGGGAATAATAATCATTAAAAAGTATAATAAAATTTGAGAAGAAGACACTAATATCTGTGGATGATAATGGATAATATCCCTTTCAGCTTGTTGAGGATTGACTAGAAAGGCGATTTCATCCATATTTCCATTTTTATCGGTCGTAGAAACGTAATATATTACTTTCCAATCTATACCATTTTGAAAAATCGGAACAGTAATAGAATAGATAACAAGATTACCAGATTGATTATAAAACTCCATTTTTGTTTTCAACCACTGAACATCCTCCTCCAGGGAAGAAGCCATCCCTCCATTACCTTCAATTTCTTCAAAATAATAATAAAGTACTATTTCATCAATACCACTACCAAATTCTTCAATATGGGCATAAAAAGTCAATCTTGTTGGATAAATTTCATCATTGAGCACATAAAAGGCGTTCTTTACACGAGGAGGCGCAGTATCTTCAACAACGAATGTAAATAAAAAAGAAGAAAAAATTGTAACATTTTGTGCATAATTTCCCAACTCCGTGACAACCTGAATTTTCAAAACTATTTCTTCATTTAAATACGAATAATTTGTTAATGAAAACTCTAAAATCCAAATATCTCCAACCCCATCTTTGGGAGATGTCACAACTTCAGTTGGTTGCAACTGACTGGAATTACAAAATATAACATATTGAACATACTTGATTTCATTTCGTGAATCAGTTGTATTGATCTCTAGATAATAATGACCTTCTATGTCATTTATTGATATAATGTTGTATTCATTTATTCTTGGTTTACTTTCTATAACGATAATCGGGGATGTTTCACATGTCCCATAATCTGATCCATCGTATGATTGAATAATATAATACCAAGTCTCACCAGGTTGAGTGGTTTCGGCAGGTATATATGTTTGATTGGTATATTCAGGTTGTAAAGTCCCATTCTCAAACCAATAAATGATTGATTGATCTCGATCACCATCCCAATCCAAAAAATCGAAGTAACTATCTTCAAGAATAAAGTCTTGGTCCTCTAGAATAAACTCCGGATGTTCATCTTCAAAAATTGTTACCTCTGGAGGCGTATTG
>JBHLPG010000311.1:0-4698 GCA_048939725.1 Promethearchaeota archaeon
TCATTAGTACGACTATTGCATCAAAGTGAGATCCATTTGCCGTTTCAATATGAAGAAGGGGATTCCAAGCATAGATAATTAATTTCCATTTGGCTTCTGGATTAATAATTTTATAACAACCAAGTATCGAAATAAGAAAGCTAAAAGAAAAGCAAATTCGGTAAATAATAGGATTTGGAGAAATCAAATACAGGATAGCAAAAATTAAGATAGCTAAAGGCGGATAGGGAGATGTAACATGAGGGTTATTTACTCCCTCGAAATGATGATCTTTCAAATTATCAGGATACTCTTGGAGTGGAGTAACATAAGGATTTATACCATTTACAAGTCCTTTTCCCTCATAGTAAAACCGGTAAATGTCATCTGACAAAGAAACATTGGTAAAAAGGATGACAACTTGAAATATTAAGGCAAATACAATGATGATGAGCAGCTTATTTCTGGAAAATCCTGAACTTTCATGTCTAGACCAAAAAATGGAAAATAGATAAACGGAAAATGGTAAGAAGAATAGAAGTTCTACCATCAAAGTAGAACGATTTAGCTTAGTCAAAAAAATGAGTACACCTAACGAAAGGAGTAATAAAAATCCTATTAGTATGAAAATTATTTCAGAGGAATGAAGTTTGACTTTATCAATACTAGATGACTCACGAATTCTACGATCGGCTATAATTTCATCACTATCCTATTTTGAAGTCACATTCCAAGAATTGTACGGTTTTCCTAAAAACCACCTTAATGATGCATAGAAGGCACAGAAAGAATCTATTACACCAGCAATAGGGGTGACCACAAGGAGTTTTAATGCTTCGAGTAATTTGCCTCTTTTTGAAAGGTTCAATGGCTCAATATTCTTCGAAGAACCATTTAAAATACTAAATAACCAGAAAATTGTTGCAGGTAACAAAATAAATCTAGAAACCACATATTGAAGCGTTCTGAATTCGGAAATGGCAACATGAGTATCAAATATCGAAAAATATGAAGGGAAAAGAAATAGAAAAAGACTGAATAATACGAAAAAGACTGTAATGAAGCTTAGAGAGTGTGCAATAAGTCTTATCCGCATTCTTAATTGAAGCTTTGTACGTATTCGCCACGGAAGGTCTTGATACTCAGGTTGATTCTTCATGAATGATAATGCTTGCCATGTCCCAGTGACCCATCTCAGACGTGCCTGAAATGAGCCTCGGACGGAGAGAGGTGGTTGTTCGTAGATTCTCCCGCCATGCCAACCAAAGGGTTGAGAACCATACTTGGAATATACTTTTAGACCGAAAATAATATCCTCAGCAAGTAAAGGCTGATTATAGATTTTTCCAAAGTCCCACCCAATCGAGTTAACTAAATTTTCTTCAACTAACAGATTTGAGCCATGTAAATGAAGAGGAGGAGGATTTTTCATAACCTGCGCACAGTGGTGACAATTGAATGGTCTAACTGATTCCATTTGGCGACTAATGATATTTGCATCAAAATACCTATGGGGATAGATAATTGCCCCTTCAAAAATCCTCTTTTCTGGAGATGAAACAATGGAATGTATCACTCTCCGGAAGTCTGTTTCAGTAATTGTGGATTCTGCGTCGAAGTAAAAGATATAAGAGGAATTCTTTTTATTCTTGGAAGTATGTCCATCAGCTTTTCGATATTCAAGAGAATATTGTAGACTTCGAGCTTTAAACAAAGTTTCATTACGGGTTTTATATTCCTTTGGAACACAAATGACTTCTGCAGGAAAAGTTATTCCATTTGATTTGAAGGACTCCGAAAAAATTTCCTTCTCTAAAGGCTCCTCTGTCACAATTAGGAGTTCTATATGCTTTTCAAACAAAGGGCTTGCATCTGCTAGTAAAGCTACACTATGGATGCTTCTTTTAACCACATCGACTTCTTTTCCGCGGGTCGTAATCTGAAACTTGAAACGTGGGAATTTTAAATGTTTCTTTTGTAGAAGGGAAAGAATTTCCTCGTCTGATGGCACATTTGGATTGAGATATATCTTTCGATGCCTAAAATACGCTGGCATTAGCTCGAAAATGTAGTATAAAGCACATAATAGGAAGAAGAAACCACTTAGTACCCATAGTAGCACACCCAAATCAAGTGCGATTTTTTAATCCTCCAAGATAACTATTTTGAAGAGTATGTTAGAAATTGTTAGGAGTTAACCCAAAATGAATCTTCAAGTGTATTTATTACTTGGTTCGTAAATTTTGGATAATAAGAATTTAATGATTCGGAAGACGTAAGTGATAAGATCTTAATTATTATTCGGACTGTTTTTAAATTTTCAAACGTATCAACATCAGTTACTTCAGGAAGTACATGTACAGTATAACCATTTGATTCTAATAACTCCATTGCATTGCCAAGTTCTTTGAAAGAGGATTGTTTCTGGAAGATTGTTCCAATGGTCTTTAAAAAAGGACTGTTATGACCAAGTAAATAAAATCCCCCATTCTGTGATGGCCCCAAGACTGCAGCTTTACTATCCTTTTGTAATAGCTTACATGAATGTATGATTAGATTCGGTTGGAGATGTGGGGTATCTGATCCAATAATGATACTGGAGCTGGCGCGTAACTCGTTGAAAGCAAAAGAAAAAGCATTAGAAAAACGATCAGATATATTTTCACCTTTTTGGGGTATGATATGATACTTTTCGATAGATTCAGGAATAGAGCCCTTTAACGGGGTTATAATTAGCTCTTCTAGATCCTTTAAGTCATCTTCAGGGAAATATGTTAGGATAGGTAAAAAGTCTAATGGTATTTTTTCCAACATTACTAATGTGTCTATTAACATGGCAGTTTGAAGATCTCTAATATAATTTTCATCAAATTGAGGATGATTGAGACGTGTCTTAACAAGTCCAGGTATTGGAACTTTAGTAAATACGATGACAGCAATTCTGTCACTTGTTTTCAAAATGGGGCCTCCAGAATATCATTACTTGAAAGAGAGTGAGACTCATTACAAAAGCTGCTCGGATCGATGTGAAAAAGTTTCCAGAAATCTTACTTCTCCCCAATGTTCTTGGTTTATATCCTACAGGTACTTCACAGTGTATTCGACCAGCTTTCAAGATCTTTGATGACATTTCAATCGTCCAACCATATCCCGATGAATTCATTTTTAGTGCACATAGTTCTCTCCATGTTATTACTCGTAAAGGCCCAAGGTCACTGATTTTTTGACGCCAAATTATAGTTAAGAACTTAGAAAAGAAACGATTTGCAATTTGAGCTAATGAAGTAAGTGAGTTAATTGAGGTTTGATAAATCATCCGAGTACCTTGACAGTACTGATTTATACCTGATAAAACAGGTTGAGCAACTTTTATGATGTCTTCAACACGACTCTGTCCATCACCATCAAAAAAACAAACGTATTTTGGCTTTATATCCATTAATTCTATGAATCTCATCCCTGTCAAGCAAGCAGAACCGTATCCCAACCTTTTTTGATGTACCACGATAGCTCCTGCGGCTTGAGCAACTTTTGCAGTACTATCAGTTGAGTTGTTATCAACAACGATAACTCTTTTTGTGATTGTCGAAAATATCCTTGGAAGTAATTTAGATAGCGCTTTTTCTTCATTTCGGGCTGGAATAATCACGATTAATTCGGATAGCTTTGAGTTAATTCCCATTACTCCTTCTAAATTTGTTATATTCATTAAAACTACTACTTAATTGATAAGGATTGGGGTTGATTCTGGAAGATCATTATTCATAACTGAGTAAAACACGTAGGAACCCAACCAATTACCTGATATCATAAAGATCAAGGCAACTATGGAAGATATGCCTAATTCAGGAATCCCACCAAAGATATGCCCAAAGTTACAACCTAATGCAAGCATGGCACCAAAACCCATCATTAAACCCCCTCCAAAAAATTGTATGACACCCGTTCTAGCAGGAATTTTCAGTTTAAACTCATGTATTTGAATAGAAGATAATGCAGCTCCAATTATTAGCCCAATTATGAACAATCCAGCCCAACCAATTTGAATTGGAGAGAAAATCCCGATAAAGGAAGCAATAATCTGAAATATTTCACCAATACCATCAGTAGTTGAAAATCCAAATGGACGTCCACTTAATGTAGAAAAATATCGGGAAGCAACACCCAAGATTCCCAATAATACCCCAGAAACCACAGGTGTCCAATGTGGCAGTAAATGCGTTAACTCTTTCGATTCTTTTTTGAAATAATATATTATTCCACTAATAGACAGCCCTAGTGCAAGTATCGTCCAAATCCAACGAGGCAAAATCATCTCTAAGGTAGGAATTTTACCATCTACCACCCAAGATGTAGAAATTCGAATATTACCGATTAATCCACTTAAAGGATCAATGGCTAAGATTCCTATCCCAGCAGCAAACCCTAGAAATGCTAAAAACGCTTTGAAAGAACCTTCTCCAATTCGATAGCAAATACCTCCAGCACAGCCACCTGCAAACACTGTACCTATTCCAAACAAAAAACTACCAATTGGTAACATTATTATTGAGAGAGAAATTGGATTTGATTCAAAAACGAACCCTGGAAGTGGTATAACAGCGAGGATTTGATACCCTATCATTTCTACCGTTACAGTTAACATAACAATTATCATAAGTTCGGAATTACGAGCATACAATAAATTTCTAAACGCTGAATTGGTGCACACCCGCCCTC
>JBHLPG010000056.1:0-19002 GCA_048939725.1 Promethearchaeota archaeon
GTTCTGGGATTAAGCTCGTCATATAGCGTTACGATCTAGCTGAGCCGCTATCCTCAGCCGCCTACTGTTCCATGTAGATTCTTGTGTGTACCTTTATAAACATCGCCCCATGTAAATAGCTGGGTTTCTCTGCAAGTTATCTACAACTAATGTTGAACTATTTTCGCTTCTCTTAGGTTAATATAAGGTGAGTTTTGTATCCAATTATGTAAAAACATGGGAAAGATTAAATAAATTCAAAGGAGAGATAATAATAAGGCTCTCCCACCTAATCATATAAGGAATCTTACAATTGTAACTAGACCTGGTTGATTATAATTGGCCCTTTCAAACAATTCCTCAAGAAAATCTGAAACTGGACTTCGACAGGTATTAACTGACATCGTAAACTCACTTGATGGTATTTATTCAGGTTTTTGTGTCGATGTAGATGGGCTCTTAATTGAGGAGGTAAATCTTGAAGCTACATTGGGAAAGGAAAGTAGCTTGATCCTTTGCTCATTAGTAGCTGGAATTCAATCAAATATGGATAATATTGGTCATGAGATTGGGAGTTCCCCTTGGGTCTCTTTTACAGCTGAAAGTAGTAATTACAAATTCTTTTTACGATCAATTGGTTCCCTTGCCTTTTTAGGTGTATTAACGGATCCTTATGTAGATCTCGAGCTCCTTAAATTGATAATTGGACCAGCTGTTGATTCAATTCTCCAAATTATACAACAATGGTCTCCGTTAAAACGGCCTCAATCACAATCCCCTTTATCTATTACTCAAAAAGATTTGGATGAAATCCTAAAAATGAAGAAGTGAATAGCTTTGACCAAACCTCCTGTGCGCGATTCAAGGATTCCCTGTCCTAATTGCAAAAAAGGAACCCTTTTTTGGAATCCTGAAGAGAAATTATACGTTTGCACAGATTGTGGGGTTCAAGAGGCGGCTTTAAAAACATGGATTAGCGCTGCCGAGTATCGTCAGGAGAAAAAACATCGAAAACGTGAAAAAGAACGTCAATGGGCATTAGAAATATTAGGAGTGGAAGATCAGCTTACTCCTTCCAAGAAATCAAAAAAAGAACAAGAGTGGGCTGAACTAATTGATTTGATTAAAGAAAAAGAGTCTGAACCTTAAAATAGTAGATTTCCCGCTAAAAAGTTACTCTGAAATATTTACCTCTGAATATGGGAGTAACGAAATTTCTCCCTTGTTTAATTAACCTAAATTTTCAAACTAATCCAGAGATCAATCTTTTGTTTTTTCATGAATTTTATGTTAAATTGAAAACACTTAATTGAAGGTTAAATAACCTCTGACTTGATAAACAACTCCACTCGAATACGGAAAACACTTTTCCATTCAGTCCTTGCAAGCAAAAGGTGATCCTGAAAATCATGGGTACTTCCGAAAGGCGAGGAGACATTCCTATTTACTTTTTCTTAGCCCACATTGTTTTTGATGAAGAACATGGTCCTGTATTAAATTCTTATCTAACTTATGGATTGGAAATCCCAAGAATAATTCTTCAAGGCGTTACTACTACCCTATTTACCATGGCCATTGGAGTAGGTGAACCAACAGGAGAATCTGAAACAGCTATCATTCCAATTAATGTGACGGACATCCAAGGTCGTGTATTAATTCATTCTTTTGTTATCGATGATCCCGAAGCGAGAGGAAGGAATCGAATTGAAAGTTTCATGTTGTTTATTCCGAGGTCTCATCAAGATAAATTACTTCAACACTCTCTAGCTTTTTCAAATATATTACAGGAAGCGATCCGCGAAATTAAAATCAAGAATAACCGTAAAAAAGAAAGTTATTCTTTAAACAAGGTTTTTGAGAATATTAAAACAGTTCTATTAACTAAGATCGATAATTCTATTCAAGACCAAATAAGTGATATTTGTACCGATAAAGAAACCGTATTAGTTTCAGATGGAACTATCAGAGCTGTTCATAACATAATCTTGTCCCCAGATATAATCTCATTAGTGAACAAAATTCCTTCACTAATACAAAATTATGAGGATGAGCTTAAAACATATGGAACTTATTTTGATGCACTTCCTATCGAAATTCATGGAAAAACTTATAGTAATCACCAATTCTACTTAATAAACATCAGAAATAACTTCATAATAGCCTTTAGCTCAGGCAAAGGACGTCTGGGAAGTTTATTTAGGAATTTTCGTGAAATTCTATGGAGTTTAAGCATCCAAGGAGATCTCACTAACCAGTCCTCGATTTCACGTTATTTAATTTCAATAAGTGATGAAAGTAATCTTTTTCTTAAGAACAATTTCTTAGATAGGAGTTTTCAATTATTAAAAAGCTTTAAACCAATAATTACAGAAGTGTCCATTTCACGTTGCAATATGAATATGGTTGAGACACTCCGTACAAGCTCTGACCGTGTTGTAAAAAAACATGCTTTTATTTGCCAAATTTTTGAAGCTATTAACAATATTTGTTTACGATTATTCCGAACAGATCTGGTTCAACTGGTTTTGTCTCAACACGGTTCAAATGCTATTGCATTAAAGTGGGCAACCAATACTGAGAAGGATACTTCCTTACTCATGGTTGGGGATTCTTCCAAGGGAGTTGGACTGCTAAAGCTTGTTGGTGAACAAGTTCTGGAATACAGGGGTAAAGCTGAATCTTTTTCTAATATTAAACTAGATTTATGACAAGGAGAACGAGTATTGGAAGTAGCAGTAGATCTACATGCTCATTCAGTTTTTGCCGGTGGAACCCAAGCCCTCTCAATAACACCCAAAACAGAAGCTGATAATCAGAAAAAGGCTATTTCTCATTTATCAAAAACGAATCAAACAATGCCATTAAAGGGTATTGATGTCATTGGTACAGGAGATTGTCAATTCACCTTATGGACTAATATACTTAAAGAAATTCTCATTGAAGATATGGAAGGTGTCTTTCTGCTTCAAGATCAGAGAAAGACTCGCTTCATTCTACAAACAGAGATGATATTTACAGCAAAAATAGGTAAATACTCAAAAGAGACACATATTATCTTTCTTTTCCCTAATTTTTCTTCTGTGGATGAATTTCGTACATTACTAGATAGATGGGGGGTTAAACATAAAAAAATGGCAAGACCATTTATTACCTGTAAATCCTCTAGTCAGGTTGCTCAGCGTCTTCATTCTATTTTAGATTTGGATCCTTGGATTGAAGCCATTCCCTCCCATATAATGACACCACAAGGTGTTTTTGGAACTGGAAAAGGAAATATTCGAATTAACCACTTAGAAGATTTTTTTGGTTCTGCTACCTCAAGATTGCAAGTCTTTGAGACTGGATTATCCGCTGATCCAGAATTTTTATCTTTGATCCCAGAATTAGACGATAAAGTGCTAATTTCAAATTCTGATGCACACTCAAGTGCTTTACATAGGATGGGACGCGAATTTACGGTGGTATCTACCTTAAAAACTGATTATAAGAATATTATCAAGGCTTTGCGTAATAATAATGTCTTGTATACTGCTGAATTTCCTCCAGAAGAAGGACGGTTTTTTCTAACAGGTCACCGAGCTGGAAGGAAACGACCAGGTTTTCATGGTGACAGTGATTACTGTTTCTTTTCTCCTCAAAATGTACCTTCTCATGATGTTTGCCCAATATGTAATAAACCTCTAACTATAGGTGTATTCCAGAGATGTGTTGAGATTAGTAATGCTCAAGGTGGAAAAAGAGAGCTTGGAGGAACTACTTCCTTCAAAAAATTCATTCGTATGGTACCGTTGATAGATATATTGGGTCATGTGCTAGAAATAAAAACTAAGACTGCAAAATCATTAATCACGAAATATCGACAGATTATAGACATTATTGGCCCCGAACGCGTGTTATGGCAAATGGCCTCTGAAGAAGTCGAAAGTAAACTGAATGATCATATAGAAAACCACATTCTGAAAGCAATTCTCAAAGTAAAAGCTGGGGATTTTACATTTGAACCATATGGGTATGATGGAGTTTATGGTACTCTAGTAATTGGCCAGAGAGGAAATTATAAAAATGTAAATGTGATTCATTCTTCAAAACCAATTCAACAAACACTTTAATCTGTTCTTTTTGGTTTATACTTCGATTATTCGTTTTAAGAAGTGAATATGACCATGGTAAAGGTACCTGCAAATCAAGAGCTGTGTCTCAGATGTAAAGCTGGTAAATTCCTCTGTGGTCTTCACTATTGTCCCATTATACTTAAGACAAAGGCCTTGTTACCTGTTAGAAAAATCTTACCAAGATTGAGAATAAAGAAAGAATATTACGGGCCTAGCCCTCCTAGTTTGTTTGTTGGAAGGTTTGGTTATCCAAAGGTTCGATTGGGACCAATGGCAGCATTGAATTGGGAGGATATTCATTTAATGGATGAACCTGACCTATGGCGGACAAATATGTCATTAGAAGACGTTGTAAACCTTCGGGCTCAAATGTTTCGATTTATGGCTGAACCAGTAAATGTAACGGATGTAACATCACCAACTAAGATTCTTGAAATCACACAGGAACAAATTCAATCTTCTACTCCAGTTGATCTGGAAGTAAAGTTTTCTAAAAAGCCTCAATTAAACCTAAATTTTGATCGTTATACTCAACCAATGGGTGCACGTATTAGAATAGACTCTATCCAATTGACGACAGTGCCTAAGATTGATCAACAGGTAGATCGTGTTGTGAGTGATTCTGATATGAATGCTACTTCTGCAGTTACGAAGCTATATACAACTGAGGCTACAGTAACTCAAATTTCAAGAATACTGTCTGCTGGTTTGTTAGGCCGAACAAAAAATCGAAGATTTGTTCCAACACGATGGAGTATCACGGCTGTTGACGATATGACTGGAAATTACCTTAGAAAGCAGATTCAAGATTTTACTGAAATTCAGGATTATCAGGTTTATCACAACTCCTATTTAGATAATGATTTCTGGGTTCTATTTATTCCGAGACGCGTGTGGCACTTCGATTATCATGAAACTTGGAAACAAAAAAGTGCATGGAACCTAACAGGATCTGCCCCATTTATCGCAACAGATACAGAAGGCCCTAATGGGCGAACATCATATGCGACAAATACTGTTGGAGGGTATTATGCAGCACGATTAGCAGTATTGGAGAAATTATTTCAACTACGAAGAAAAGCCGCGGTTATTGCTTTTAGAGAAGTTGGGAAAGGATACGCTATTCCATTAGGTGTATGGCAAGTCCGAGAAAACATGCGAAAGGCACTTAGAAAACCAAGTAAAAGATTTTCTAGCTTAGAAGCAGCATTAAGATTCATTCATTCCCATCTTACAATACCCATGAAGTATTATCATCAAAAAAGCCCATTACTCAAGCAGAAAACATTGGATGCCTACTTTAAAAACCAAACATAAGAGCTTATCCTTCCTCGTCTCATACTAGAATAAATAAATAATCAGATTTCCCTCCTTCTATTGACCACATTTCATTGAAAGATTCCCTTGCCATAGTAATAGAAGTCTTTAAATCGAAATACTGATCTAGTCCATAACTGGTGATTATTCTCGTGGGTTATTACGAATCTCTAACTGCAGCCATTACCCGTTATTACGTCTTTAGCGGTCTTTTTCGTGAGGGCGATGAACAGATGACTTTTGAAGTAGCTGACGCAAATTTGATTGAAGTAGGCCAGACTGTGGAAAAAGAATTCGCAGGAAGCGCCCGAGCTTTCTTTATTGAACTAGATAGCTTTGATGACGAAACATATCAATGTGAAATCATCATTGGATTCACATTATGGCCCTATGAAGACGATGAAAATGAAGAAAAGCTTATTCTAGATAGTTTACGTGAAGAGCTCGAAAAAATAGGTTTTGTAGAGGATGATGCATATTATCTGGGGGATGGGCCTGATAGGCGCTAAAATGTCTTTAGATTATTTTCTAGAGTGAGCACCTTACATTTCTATATGATGATAATATTTGATCCTCTTCCCATAAATCTGTTGAAACGTCATATGAACAGTTTGGGGTGGGATTAAACCCGCTTCAGTAATGTAGGCCGAGATATTATAACGATCTATTGTTTCAAAAGCAGGGTTCAGGATTTTTATTCCTGCGGGAACATCCTCATCCCAAATTTCAAAAGGAGCACGCATTTCGATTTCACTAAGACGGCCAATACTTGTAGCTTGATCATATTTTAAGAGTGATGTGCATATATACAACGGAATGTGTTCTTCTTCAGCTGCTAAAGCACATAAACGGGAACCAATCTTATTTAAGGCAACACCTTCAACAGTTATCGCATCTGCTCCCATAAAAACCATATGAGGATTAAAAATATTCATTGCCCACCGCATTGCAGAATCTACAATGTGTGTAACACGAATATTATGATTTATCAGCCTTTTAGCTGTCTTTCTGCCTTGGTACAGGGGTCTTGTTTCAGTAGAAATAACTTCGAAATCTTTCCCTTGTTTTGCAGCCTCTAGAAATATTCCTACAGTGATGGAGGAATGACAGTGAGTGAAAACTCTTGAGCCATCTTGAATTCTCTCAGCACCAGTTTTAAAAATTTTCAATTTAGCATCATTTATGAGGTCAATATACTTCTTACCATGTTCTACAGCAGACTCTTTTCCATCAAATTGAATCCCAGTCATCACATAACGTAAACCGTTCCTTAATGCTGGTTCAGTTACTCTTACCTTACTGAGCTGATCAACAACAACCTCTAAATGATCAAATAATTCTTTTTCTTTTAATGGAACAGTCTTTGCATGATTTGCGAAAGCACGAACCCCGAAAATAGCTACATTTGTGGCACCTTGAATAGTCAGATTTCTAATTTCCTTCATTGTAATTTTTAGCGCACGATACTCTGGGGTTTCTACAAAATTGTTTTTCACAATTAATCCTCTCCTAGGAAATTAACCAGCGGATTAAGATACTTTTTTACCTTTACTTAATATGTCTATTACAATCAAAAAACGTAGACTTGATTCTTCCACTCCAGCCTAGGGTGCTGGTTCCATTAAATTCGATGTTTCAAAGCTAACTAATAAAAATTTAAAAGCAAAAGGAACATACAGTTTAAGAATCACGATAATCAGCCTAATCGTACTTTTTTGAATGTAATTAACTTCTCACAATTATTTTTTATTATCCCAAGAGCTTTATTTGTAAAAATTTATGAGTGAAGGCTAAAAAGTTTTACATAAATAACTGATTTATTTTCCTTAGGAGCAATGACTGATCTATAGCGATCGGTGGTTACCACTGTCAAGCATACTGCGAAGAATATTCAAAGGTAAGCCTGTTGAGAAATACGAAATAACTATCATTGGTCTCGACGGTGCAGGAAAAACTACAATCGTGAATCGATTATTACGCTCTGAATTTGTCCCTACAACACGAACTCTAGGTGTTAACTATCGTACTGTAAAATATCGTCAGATAGAGTTCAATTTGGTTGATTTGGGGGGGCAGGAAATCTATCGAAATCTTCTTTGGCACGATTCTTTAGATAAGGCTTCAGCTATCGTTTTTGTGTTAGATAGTGCTGATATTCGTATTTCCGAGGCATCTGAGGCTTTCTGGGATTCAATTCAGCGCAATGAAAAGGTTCCTGTCTTGTTTATTGCAAACAAAATTGATCTTCCAGGTGCTCGAGCATTTGACCGGATTGTTAAAGATCTCGATCTACCACGTGCTCAAAGATCAGCGAGGTCCGTTGGACTTTTTCGAATCTCTGCAAAGACTGGTGAGAATTTTTACGATGCATTCGACTGGATAGCTGATATTCTCACGGGAGAAGAGTCTAAGTTTAAATGTAAGGTACGAGTGGTGATCTTAATCAATTTAGATACCCATCAGATATATACAACGAAATTCACGAACATAGATCGTTTTGTTCTAGATCAATTGAATATGGGTATTAGTGAAACAGTAAAAGAGCTGTCAAAGAATTCAACTGGAATGGAGGTAATTACTGCGTCTGATTTGCAGCTTACTATAGTGAAGAATGATCCTTTAGTGATCGGCCTCATAATAGGCTATTCAGATTCTGTTGTGCGAGCTAAATTGATTGCTGAGAGGCTAATGAAAACAGCTTCTGCATCAATTGAAATTGATCAATTCGATTCACGAGTACTTTTAAAATTAATGAAGAAACAATGGCCTTTAGACATATACAAGCCACAAGTGCAAACTGAAGAAGAGACTGTCTGATAATTAGAGATATTCTTTTATTCCCAGTAAATCCTTTCTACCGATTTCCGATTTACCTAGGAGCTTCTTTTCCAGTTCCATAAATTCTTTGATAATTCTCTCGTTAATACTGGGATGAATAGCCTTCTTGGCATCATGAAAATGACGTTGTTCAATTAATTCTGTGTTTAAATCCTCACGGAGAGCAATCATTACCGCTTCGCGGCATATTGCTGCAATATCAGCCCCTACATATCCATCTAGATCACTAGCGAGCTGAGAAAGGTTTACATCATTACCTAACTTCATTCCGCTTGTGTGGATCTTTAGAATTTTCTCCCTAGATTTCAAGTCAGGAGGTTTCACTAAAAGTAATCGGTCAAATCTCCCAGGTCGGAGAAGGGCTGGGTCAATCATATCTGGTCGATTACTTGCTCCTAAAACCATAACATCACGTAAACTTTCTAAACCATCTATTAATGACAAAATTTGGTTTACCACACTCTCTGTAACATGGCTTCCACCCGGAAAAGCGCCGCGGCGTGGAGCAATTGCATCTAACTCATCTAAAAAAATAATGGAAGGAGAAGCCTGCTTAGCTTTCCTGAAAACTTCACGAACGGCTTTTTCGCTTTCACCAACCCATTTTGATAATAATTCAGGTCCTCGAATAGCGATGAAATTGGCTTGACTTTCAGTAGCGACCGCTTTAGCCAAAAGGGTTTTTCCTGTGCCAGGAGGGCCATAAAGAAGAATGCCATGAGGAGGAGTGACACCATGGCGTTGGAAAATCTTAGGATGAGCTATAGGCCATTCGACAGCCTCAATAAGTTGTTGTTTCACTGTTTCTAGTCCTCCGATGTCTTCCCAATGGACATTTGGGATTTCAAGCAGTACTTCCCTCATAGCTGATGGTTCTGTTATCTTAAGTGCTTCATCAAAGTTTTCTTTTGACACAACTAACTTCGAAAGAATCTCAGGAGTAAGGGGCTTGTCAAAATCAATTTTAGGCAGGACTTTTCTGAGAGTATGCATTGCAGCTTCTTTAGTAAGAGCAGCAATATCTGCTCCAACAAATCCATGAGTTTTAGCCGCATATTCATGTAGGTCAACATCATCAGCTAAAGGCATTCCTCTAGTATGAACTAATAAGACCTCGTAACGGCCATTTTTATCTGGAACTCCGATTTCGATTTCTCTATCAAATCGGCCAGGCCGACGCAATGCAGGGTCAAGAGCATTCGGACGATTAGTCGCTCCAATTACAATGACTTTACCACGGCTCTTTAAACCATCCATTAAAGCGAGAAGTTGAGCTACAACACGTCTTTCTACTTCACCAGTAACCTCTTCCCGTTTCACAGCGATAGAGTCCAATTCATCTATGAAAATAATGCTAGGTGCCTCTTTTTCTGCATTTTGAAATATTTCCCGAATACGTTGTTCACTCTCTCCATAAAATTTAGACATAATTTCTGGACCCGCTATTGAAACAAAATTCACTCCTGATTCATTTGCAACTGCTTTCGCTAACAGAGTTTTTCCTGTTCCAGGGGGCCCATGTAATAAAACTCCTTTTGGGGGATCAATACCTAGACGCTCAAAAAGTTCGGGGTGCTTCATCGGAAGTTCAATCATCTCCCGAACCCTTTTTATTTCCTCTGAAAGCCCTCCAATATCTTCATATGTCACACGTGGCATCATTCTAAGATCCTTAGGAGCTTCTTCGACAATTGTAACTTCTGTTGTATCTCCTACAGTTACGATGCCTTCTGGATCTGTTGCTACAACTATAACTTTAATTTCACCCAAAGAAACAGGGCTTGTTGCCCCAAAGAATCTAGATATAAAATCATCCATTCCTGTACCAGTAGTTCCTCCTCCAGAAGGAGGTATCTTCCTGATTTGTCCTGTGATAACTAGTAAATCTCCCCGAGAAACAGGATGATTCTGTAAGCGTTCACGAATAATCTCAGATCGAACTAAAAGACGAATTCTTTCTTCTGCGGGAGCAATCGTAATACGTTTTGCTTCTCGCTTCCTGATTTTCCGAATTCGAACTGTTTCCCCTAAACTTGTCCCCACATTTCCTCGAATCAATCCATCCATCCGAATGATTTTTTTTCCCCGATCTTCTCTTCTTCCAGGTATGACCAATGCACCTGTTTTCTTACCTCCCGTCCTTTCACTGGCAATCTCTACAATATCTCCAGTTTCTAATCCATTTTCCCGCATAATAGAATAGTCAACTCTGACTAATCCTCGGCCAACATCACCCTGGTTGGCTTCAACTACTTTTAAAAGTAGTTCCTTCTCATTATCATCTGTCATTTGACAAACAATTCCCTAATGCTTTTTTTCCTTAATTTAATCTAAGTTTGAAAGAATTATAATTATTTCACCTGTCATTACCTGTTGAATTAATCAATTTATGAAGATATGCTTTTGCAGCAAGGACATCTTTCTTAGCAACCTCTACTGAGTCAGCTGTTTTAGAAATAATCAGGTGTATATTTTTTTCCTCCTGATATGCCTCAGGAAGTGATTTTATCCATACATCATGCTTTTGACGTACTTGTATTAAGAATGGGGCAAGTAATGATTCATCTGTAAAAGCTGAGGTGAACTCTGTCTCATAATAACCAATTTGCTTTTGATTTTTTAAAACAGAGATTTTCGTCTCAACTGCTTTATACATCTCCTTCATCTCACGGGGAACCCCTGGAAGACAAAAAATCCATGTATTCGAAAAATCGTGGATAAAAAAGATGCCAGGAGCAGTTCCTACTGGATTATCAATAATTTCAGAACCTACTGGAAGAATTGCCATTTTTTTACGTGCTGGTGTAATCTCAGCAGTGTCTACTAGACCCTTATCAAATAGGTCTTTGTAACGCTTAGTTACCATTGATAAGGCTTCAATGTTAAGTTCAGTATTCACATTTAATGCTTTAGCTAAGAAGATTGCAGTCGAATCATCCCAAGTTGGGCCTAATCCTCCTGTAATTAGAATAAGGCGATATCGACCAGAAGATATAAGGAGAGAAATTTCATTTGGAACTACATCTGGGTCATCAGGAAGGGTCAAGATTTTCTGAACAACAAAACCAAGGTTTGTGAGTTTTTTCGCAAGAAAGTTAGCGTTTGTGTTAACGGTTTTCCCTGACAGTAATTCATTTCCAACAGAAATCAAGCACACATTCATTTATTAAAAGCCTCAAAAAAGTAAATCTGTTGATTTTACCACTCGATAGACATTTCTTTGGTCAAAACTCCTAAAAAGAAGAATATCTTCTTAATTTTTCTATCCAAAATGACTTGAATCTTTTCTATGTTCAATATGAGATTAAATTTGTTTAATAGAAATGTATTAATTTTTCTATGAATTATGAAGCAGGGTACTTATACTACAGAGCTCATTCAACATTTAAAGGTTAAATCTATTTGATCTGATTAGATTAATTTAAAAAAGGAGTAAGCTATCGTGAACTAAAGTATGTCATTGTAATACACATATATAACTGAAACATATAAAGAACCCTCTCTGGAAGTAGTAACGAAAAGAAACTACACATCATCTTCAAAGGATGCTTGTTAAAATGTCATCGGAAGGAAAGCTTCTGGTTTCAAAAGAAGTACTTCATAAAATTAGAGATTTAGTGACTGAGTTACGCTCAATTGACCCCACAGTGCAAGTTGTCTCCGCATTAAATGAAGCCCAAAAATTAGTGATAGAAATCGAAAAACTAGAGAAAGCCTTACCAAAAGCTGGTTTCTTTAAAAAGAGGGGAATTAATAAAACTCTTACTCAAGATAAGGAAAAGTACAACAAGCTGACAGAGGAGTTACTAAACGCTCTTTTGGTTGGATTTCGTAAAATTTACTTTGATCTGGCAAATAACATCAAAGAAATAGCTAAATTTATCCCCCAGGAAACAGAAACTATTCGGAAACTGCAAATTCCAAGCTTTGATGTAAACGAAATCCTGAAGTTTAGTTCACAAGTTCTGAGGACATATAACCAGATTTCTGAGGTTTTACGAGGGAAAAATGTTTCAATTTTGTTATTTAATCGTGAGATTATCGAGCTTTATGGAAAATTTGTTAATTTTGATGAAGAAAAGGTTCAAGTGACAAATCAGACGACAAAAACAAGTATTCATGTGATGACAATACCCGATTTACTTGAAGTTTATAGTCTTTTAGATGCTGAAAATGCGTATCTAAAGCAGCGGAGGAAAGGTACAGAAGGCAAAATACAATTGGCAATTGTTCAAATGTCCTCTGAACTACAACAGCATATTGATACTGTTGCATCAATTGGTTTAGACCTTTGGAATAAAATTGATATTTTGAAAGAGGAAGTTCAAGACGTTCAGACAAGTGCGGACAGAACAACTTCAGTTGAAACTCTTATCTCGTTAGAGAAACGACTTAATTCCCTTAGTAATGAGTTTATCAACATTTTACGGACATATGAAATATCCCTTAAGACAGAAACAGATGATCAAATTGGACGAATAATTCAGATCTTTGGGAAGGAAGGACTAGAGTCTACTTTTTCCCCAGCTCCAGAAACAGATATATCATCTACAATTATTCCAACTATTATCCAGGATATCGAGAAAATTCGTTCTTGGCGCCAACAGCAGATAATTGCTACAAAAAAGATTCTTAGTACATCAGAGCTAATCAATTCATCCAAAGCAATTCGTGCGATGAAGATACCAGTCCCTCCTAACATTGAGAAAGATGTACGGGCGATAGAGAAAGAAGCAGCAAAAACAAGCGACCTTCAAGAGTGGGTAGAACTAGCAAAAAGGTATCATGACTTGAAAACATCCCTTGCTGGCGAATGCCAGAATTATTTTTTCCGACTACTCGAAAATCCACATATTCAAGAGGTCATTAACCTAAGTGAAGGGCCACAGATACCTACCATTCGCGATTTTGAAGCTCTTAGTCCCAGTGAATTAAGTAGTAAAGCTCGTGAGATCAAGGATTGGGAGACTCGTTTGGTTGCTTATTTTTCTAAACCCGCTCAACAAAGCCTCAGACAGAATTTATTAAATTTATATGATTCTCGTGAAAGTTTACGGGATATTATGTCACCTGAGTTGAAAGAACAAATCGATTATCAAAGAAAGCAGAAGATTGCAGAGGAAATTGATATTCGTGACTTAGTTCATGAGATTGAGGGGTTGCATAGACTTAATGCAAACATTAAAACTGAGCTTTGGAATAAAATAGATAATGAGATACATCCCATTTACAATCAACTTACAAATCTCGAAACAATTCCTCCAAAATTAAAAATACATGTTCCAATTCTCACAATAGACGATTTAAAATCCTTCCGAGAAGAAGCCAGTGAAGCAGCTCAAAAAAGTATTCAGGAGCTGTTAGATGAATATGAAAAGATACCACTGTGGAAATACAAGATATCCTCCCGAATCCGTGAAAATTTGAAAGCAATTCCTTTTCCTTTAATACCTGTAGAGACACGATTCGATTTAAGGGAAAAACGTAATCAAATTGTTGATTTAATAGATGATTTTTCAGAACAAGGGAACATTGAAGCCGTAATCAAAGAATATATTTCTTTCTTAGAAACAATTGAAGAAAATAAGAAGGAAATTCTTATTGAATTGAAAAAACAAATAGGGAATCTTGAAGGAGTCGATAGAAGACTCTTTAGATTATTAAAATCTCGGAAAACTAGTTTAATCTATTCTACAGATAAAGAAATAGATAATCTTGATTATTCTGAAGCTTTAACAGAATTCTGGCAATTATCTGCCTTTATCGATCGAAAAGCTTCAACATTAGCAGAGCAAATGGAACGTGAGATTTCCTCTCATATACAGGACTATTCAAAACTTCCTAGTCAGTATTCAGGTTTTTTTGATGAAACCTTGAAACTTATGGAAGAGAAAATGGATGAAATTAAAACCCATAAAGATATTGTCCGTTTAGTTAATGTTTTTGAGAGTTATAGCTTGGAAAGCTTACAAATGGCAAAAGATTCCTTAGCCAAACTTCATCAAAATCTCTATAATTGGCTGAGGGTTAGTCTCCCTAGGATAAATGAAATAACACCTCTTCATGAAGCGATTTTTAGTGCGGAGAAGAAAGTTGCTGATTTTGAAGCTGAGGAAGTATCTCATGAGCGATTAGCTCACAAATTAAGACAGTTGATATTCCTTTATGATACGGAAATCTTGGCTGTTTTACTAGCACATGGAGTTCAGGAATCACGAAGGGTTCTGAAAAATGTTAACGACTTGAAAGATGTCGGGATCAATATTATTGAGTATGTTGGGAGTTATATCGAAAATTTCAGTCAAATAATTGTCAAAAACCAAGAAGATGTTCAATTACGAGAAGTAACTGATGTTTTCATCGAAATTGATAATTTACAGACTGATACTAAAGCTTGTCGTGAAATTCGATCCATGGGAAAACGCTATATTACTGAAATTCAAGATTCCGTGGAATATTCATTTAATCATTATCAAATTGACTTACGTCAGGATGAACGAGTTGATCTAGCATATCTTAGCAAATTTCAAGAAATAGCAACGACTGATCACGTTAGTCGTTTAACTGAAGCTATCCTTGAATTAGCTGCAGTTAGAACCTCTGTAATTGAAATTATGAAAGCAATTGAGAAAAGTCGAAATGCTGCTCTACAGGCCGAGTTGGGGGAGTTAGAATATTATTCTGACATTCAAGAAGTGTTCAAACGATATACAAAGGAAGCATCAGAAAAGATATTCCCATTGTCAGAATTAATTAAAGCTCGTGAGGAATTTCTTGATTCTCATGATCTTAGATATATTCTAGAGTTATTACCAAAAATAGATGAGCAAAGAAATGAGTGGAAAAACGTATCAATACAGTTAAACCATTGGCACCGAGCTGTTCGAATGTTTCGACCTCGTTACACCCCAACAGAGAGTAGAGATGAAAATTTACGATTTTATAAAGAAATATCTAAGAAAATCAAAGATACATATCCTCACAATGAAGTAATTCGTTCTTATTTAAGTCTAGTAATGAAATTACTAATTGAAATTAAATCTGGAATAAAATTGGAGTAATATTCCCTATAAACAGATATTAAAAAAAGAGTGTGTCAAAATGTCAATTGAAGGTGGACCAGAATCAGAGATCTTTGCAATTGGAATTGGTGAATGTGGTAGTAATCTTGTGGGAAGCTACCTAGCCAGATCTAAGAAAGGCGAGCTACCTCAACGTATTAGAGAATATCTGGTACTAAATACTGATCGTGGCGATTTATTAAAAGCCCGAAAAAAATATTCCATTTCAAAAAATCGAACTCTTCTCTATTCAGACGCTGAAATTGGTGTCGGGGGAAAATTCTCTGCGGGATACGAATCGGTTATGAACTCTCAAGATATTATTCTAAATCAATTACAAGGTTTGGGCTACGAAGGGATTAGTGGTTTTTGCATTTTTACCAGCTTTGGGGGTGGAACTGGATGTGGGGGGACTCCTGCTTTAATACAATTGTTAAGAAAGCGGTTCGCTGAGGAGGAAAAGCGTAAGATCTTCATTTATGTTTTTGGGGTCTTACCATTTGTTAATCAATCATCTGAAGCAGTAAATAGTGTCTGGGCTTTATCAAAATTACTCCGACTTCAGCTTGAGGAAGGAAATATGGGACCTGATTTAATACTTCTTCTTTCTAACAGAACAATGCTTGAGAGGGTTTTAAGCTGGCAACGTGGGGAATCCGTTGATTTGTTGAGTCGTCAAATAGGAAAAGATCTAGCTGACTTGAGCAGTGAGCAAGTAAGCTCCAGTATTCCTGCTGTTATTGGCCAAGACGGGACAGCTTATCCAGCTCAGCTAGAAGAAGCATTTGTAGAATTGGTTAACCCTCTAGCCTTGGAATCCATAGCTGAAATGTTATCCCCAGGAGTACCTGAAGTTGGGAAAGAAGTCTTACCTACAACTGATATTGGTGATTTCGCTCTAAAATTAGATAGTGTGGTTGTTCCAGCTATGTTTGATGATTTAGCTGTTTTTCCAGAAGTTGGAGGGATGGATTCACAGCTTTCTACTGCAGTTGAATATACTCTTTCTAATTGTAGCTTGACAGATATGGGAACAAACCCCACAGCTTCTTCTGTTTTTTCGGTACTCAGTGGACCACAGAATATTGCACGCGTAGAATATGATCCGCTTTTGAAAAAAGCATTGGCACCTTTTTTAGCTAAAGGAGCAAGTATCTCTCCAACATATTGTGCCTATGATGATGATAATACAAGAGCATCTCTTCTCCTGTTATTCGGCCTTCCAAAAATCCCAGAACTTCATGATATTCTTGAAGAAGCTAAAGCACTCATAAACCTTCATAGTGGAGACTCTGAATTAAAACAACATTGGTTTAAACGGTCTAAAGGTACAACACGAAAGGAATTGGAAGAAGCAGTGAGCGATTTAGAAAAATTATTTGGATATTATATTAAACCAGAAAAAGTTTAAGGTGCTAGATCAAATTGGACAGAAAAGATCCCCCAAGGTTTGAATACACTAACAAAGAACATCCAAACTCTAATGAATCTAATGAAAAATCATCTGACCAAGATGAAGAAAAACTCCCTTCATCTGATTTTTGGATGTCCAGGGGAAACATGGGTGAGAAGATAAATATCCTTATAGGATTAAATCTCGTTCTTATAAACTTAGTTTCCTCATTTATGCTAACTAAGGATGATCCTATTCCTGGTGATTTGGTTAAAAGTCTAATCAAAACCCAGGAATTTCTTAATAAAATGGTCATGCAGCCAGAAAAAGGGTTAGAAATTTTAGAAAATATTGAAATAGTTTACTCCAAAGTGGCCACATTAATGGAGGGAGTTACAAATTCTACTATGTCAACCATTGCTTTAGAAAAGAAACCTCAGGATGTCCCAGAAAATGTCTTTGGTTTATTTCAAAGAAATGCAGTCTACCTAGATAAATGGGGGATAATTGAAAGTATCGAAAACTTAATCGCTTCTTACTCAAATTTATCTCATATAGGTTTTCCGAATTTTTACTTCACTGCGAGTAAAGAGTTGCATCGTTATGAATTGACACAGGATCCTGTTTCAAACCAATATGATATTATTCAAATACCCTCCTTTCAACTTAGAAATCTGGTAAGTAAGTTATTACGTGAAGCACCCGCAGCCCGTTTATTACAAAATCTTCGGAAAATGTTTCCTGCAGAAGAAGATTCAGCTCTTACTTCAATAGAACAAGATGAAATCCATAACATTGTAGAATTGTATTATAAAAACATTTCAGAATATTTTAGCGGAACTCGCAGCTTGCAGGATTCTCTCCGCATCTCATCAGGGATCTTAAAGAACTATAACCTAGGAACAGGAGATTTGGAATCAAGAATACCTAATGTTTCTTTTAATATTACAAAAGAAATCAATTTAGAGCTTCAAAATACGGAGAATATATTGAAACAGTATATATTATCTGAAACCATCATCCTGATCCATCGATTGAATGATTCACTCTTACAGAGTGAAAGATTTGTCCTCTTCTTAAGACATCTAAAATAATAACTTTTTTATGAAATAAGACATAATTAAAAATATAAATTTCATAATTATTTCTTGTCAAGACTGAAGGAACTATGTGTGAGGTAAGAATATGGGAATAGAAGATGGTATTAAGAATATCCAACAGATGACAATAGAGAATAAGCAATCCCTTAATAGAATTAAAGATGTTGTAAGCTCACTTCAAGGATTTCAAGATCCTTCTGAATCAATCCAAAAGCTCTCAATGGTAATACTTGGTTTTGAAGAAAACATTAATTCCTTGCTTAAACTAGTTGAATCCTCTCGAATAAGTTCAGAGTTACAATCTTCAATTGAAAGCCTTCCTCAAATGATCTCAAGCTTAGAGGAATCACTTGGTAAGATTCTTAGTACTTTTGAAAAAACTTCTGAAGAAACAAAAAATGATTTAAAATTTATAAAAGTCAGTTACGTTGAAGACGTTGTTGGAAATATGCGTAATTTATCTAACAAAATTACTGAAGAGGTGGGTGGTTCCAACAACAGAATTACCGCGTTATATGAAGCAACAGTTGACCATTTTGGGGAAATAGTGGAAAAACTTAACAATGTTGAAAGTAGTTTAAACGCTCTAGTTGAGAATCAAGCAGATCAATTAGCCACAGTAGCAGATCTCAGGGATCGTGTTAGTGCAATCATTCAGGTTGAGTTAGCATCACTAAGAGATCGAATTGCAATATATCTTGAGACATCGATAAATGAGTTAAAAACATCAGTAACAGAACGCTTGGCTACCCAGGATGGTACTCTTCAAAACTTGACAAACGTCACCCGACAATTAACCCAGAACATTAATGCTTTACCTGAATTAGTAAAACAGCAAATAGAAGCAGCAGTTGAAACAAGAGTCACCACTGAACTCACTTCAATGGAAAAAGAAATGAAAAAGATGACTGCTTTTATTATCAGGGCCATGAAAGACAAAGATTCTTCATGATTCAGTAACGATTCGTTCAAAATTATACGCTTCAAATAGCCCTCGCTCTGTTAAGTATTTGAATAAATCAAGAATCTTCTCGCCATTATCCGTACCAAAACGTTCTAGACAATCATTGAAAGAAACCATGCTGTTTTTATCTAACATATCATCAATTAATTCATCAAGGCTTTCCTGAGGAATATCATCCTGAATTTCTAGAGTTTTAGGAAATTCTTTGTAAAATGAATATAGCTTCCCCCCACGAGGA
>JBHLPG010000312.1:0-4675 GCA_048939725.1 Promethearchaeota archaeon
AAGTTAGATCCATATCTATATGAAGAACTGAAAAAATCTCACTTATTAATGGATTTCAATCCTGAAAATATCGAAAGCATTCTAAAAAGGTATGTTGGAGATGTTTTTAAGGTAGTAGATTTAGAAAGAACTGGAAACGGATCTCAGAAACTCCAAAGTAAGGGATGGTGGTTAATAAATGGAAAAAGGAAAAAGCAGCATAACAAAGAAGTGTAAGATTTTTCTCTTTTTGAGAATACTTTTTCTCAATAATTTTTTCAGCTAATTGCCTTAATGACATTATTTGAGAATTTTTATTGTTTATGAAACTCTGTTTTCATTTAGTAGTTAAAATATTCTTCTTTGTTGTTATAATTGAAAATTTCGTGAGAAATCAATTTTTTACTAATTATAATATCTTTTTCAATATAAGTATAAAAACCCTATTTAAAGAAAGATAACTTTATAAATAATTAACCACTTTATTTTCTTTGTTATTTAAGCTCACGAATTTGGAGAGTTGGGTTATGGAAAGCCCTAGTAATCTTATGGAACGGCAATTTGAAAGAAATTCCCAGTCTGATGATTTTCATATTTCACGTGAACAGCAGGAGACTTGGTTTCTTGGGTCACTCATGCGTGAGAAGAGTAGTAACCTACCAAAATACGGCAGATTATCCACATTACACAATCAAATTACTCATGAAGAAACTAATTTTGATGACCGATTCCAAATCAATATGCGAATTGTTTCTCAATTAAGTGAATTTTTCCCTCTTAAATGGCTTTTAGAAATAACTTCTGTTTTCAGAAAGCGGGAAATTGTCAATTTGCGGATTAATTCTTATGAAGATCGAGTTTGTTCATACTTAGGATATATTGAATTATATCTCACTTTCCGTGGTTTGACTCTTCTTGATTCAACCCTGATGGAGATTAATCGTTATTTTCATGTTGAGATTAGTAAAAATGATGTGAGAGCCTGGAAACTAAAACTCATTCGGATTATCCCAGGATTGCAAGAGCGATGGATTAAAATTCGGGCAAGAAACCATCAGGCTGCGATTATATCCACTGTAGTTCATATTATGAATAAAGAATTAGAATTAAAAGATTGTACAAAAGAAGAGATCTTTCGAGTCAAACAAACAGCTTTAATTATTACCCATAGATTTATCAAGACTAATAAAGCACGTTATGTTAAGAAACCCGAAGTTTGGGCGCGAGCTATCATAACAAAAGCGGTCTATCAAACCCTTAGTAATTATCCTTCCTTTGCTTTTCCTCATTTATCTGCTAATACTCGTAAAGTCATAGAAAATAAACGATGGCAACTCGACCGACTAATTGATTGAGTCAGTTAAGAAAGAGCTTAATCAGACATTTTATCCCTCTTTAATCCTTTTTTAGATATTATTCATAGATGTACTCGATAATCTTATATTTGGTCGTTTCTGTAGTTTTTTGTTTTGTTTTTTTGAGAACAACTTGACACAAAGAAAATATTATCTTCTTTCTAAAATTTCGGTAAAAAAAATGTAGAGAACTATTCTAAAGGTCAGAATAAGATGATAGATGATTTAGTTCAAAGGCAAAAAGATCCTGAAGCATTAGGGATTAATAATTTAATTGTTAAACTTGATCATGTAGCCTATAGGGTGAGAAAAGGCGAACGAAGAAGATTAATTGATGAATTAACAACTTATATTCCCCCATATCGAGAATTCAAAAATTTCAAAGTTATTAATGCAAATGCCATTACGACCTGTATCCAGCTTCATGAAACTCTCCCTGTTGTTGTAGTCTCTGAGGGGTTAACTGATGACTCTATTGTTGAGCGATATTGCCAAAAATATGGGTCTAGAGTTCATCATCTCGCATATCTTGTAAAAGATATAAGGAGGGTCGTGGAAGTCCAAAAACAGAAAGGCATCGTATTTACTACGGAAAAAATCATAGGGAGTGAGGAGGAGGGGATACTACAAATATTTACATCACCTACTGAGACAACTAATCATATAATCGAATATATTCAGAGATTTGGCGATTTTGATGGTTTTTTCACACCATCTAATATCGCTGAATTAATGCAATCAACTGAGAAGCTGGGTGAAGCATAAAGAAGCTGAATTAATGGTTAGAGATTGAGAACTTTCTTTGCATTTTCAGCTAGGATCTTCTTTTTATCATCATAAGATATTGGAGCCATTGTTACTTTGGTTTTCTCCCAACTTATGTTTTGTGCTCCCCAGGGATAGTCAGAACCAAATAATATTCGTTCTGGGCCAAGAATCTCCACTGCTTCCGCTAAACGGCGGGGATGAGGGATATAGGAACTTTCTAGATAGACATTCGTATTCTGGGCAGCCATTTTTATATGAGAAAATCGGTCATTTAATCCATATTCTTCTTTCATATGACAACAAACGAATGTTCCATCAGGATAGTTTTCAGCTAATGTCCCAATATCCTGAACGCGCCCCCCTAGCCCCCACCCAGAATGGATCATGATCGGTACTTCTAGGTCAACAGCTTTTTCGATAAAGGGCTTCACCATTGGATCTGAGAGTTTGTATTCATCAAATACAGCATGAAGTTTCAACCCATGAAAATTATGTTCTTTAACCAAATCTTGAAGATCGGCAGCAGAATCATATTTGGGATTCAACCAAGCAACGAGAATGAAACGACGTTGAAGCGACTGAATCCGTTTTGCGAGATTCTCGTTTTCCATTCTCATTGCTCCTTTTTTAGGCCCACAGAGTAAGACCGCCTCGGTTACGTGAGCATCGTTTAAGGCCTTTAGAAAGTCATCAATACTGGGAAGTTTTGTTATCTCTGGAGTAAAAGATACAATAGGACTCAGGGGAAGATGAGTATGAAAATCAATAGATGATTGATATTGAAATGATTTATCAGTCAATTGTTTCAACTCAAATAGGGTGATTAAGGGAGATTTCTATATGGCAGTATTAGGGATTAGACTAATTTAAATACATATTCAACATCTGGAAACAGATAGTAGAAGCTGAATGAGAATAAGTGAAAGGGTACAACCTTGCAAGTGAAAGAGAATTGGGCTCTTTTTGTCGAGGGAACTGAAATTAAATGGACATTTGGTGATCCAAGTGCTGAATTTCAACAAATTGTCCTGAATTTTCTAGTGGGTCTTGGTAATTTGGGAGAACAAATCTTTGGGGAAGGCATTGCGAGTATAACATTCGATTTACAGAAACACAGTGGGTTCAAAGCTTCAGAAATATTTATTGTTTCACTACAGGATCAATTTCTCTTAGTAATTAGCGATCCCGCCACAACTCTCCTCTTGATTGCAGCTCAAGGGGGAATTCCAGTTGATATCAAAGAAATAATGACTGCAGTATTAGTGGGTCAAGCTTCAATTCTCTATGCGAATACTATAACTGATCTAGATGAACAAGGAAAAAGAATTATCGAAAAAAAATACAGAGACATCATCTTAGATATTAATGATGAGTATCTGAAGGATGATTTAATCCATACAATTGTTGGACGATCGGGAAGTAATTTTTCAATTCTCACATTTGAAGAGTGTTTATTACTTCATTTTCATTTGAGAAAGCAGATTGAACCAACAGATCATTTGCCCTTGTCTAGCTGGTGTCTAGTCTCTGAATTGGGAGGGGGAAGTATCCCCTTCTCGTTTAATATTAAAGATGAGTTGATCATTGGTGGTTATTTTGCCGCGATTATCGAGTTCATCTCTACTCTCTTTGGGGGAACAAAACCCAAGTATATTTCCTTTGGAAGCGTCCAAATCCGTAGAGTACGTTTTGTATATGGAGGGAATTACTTCATGGCTATTGACGCATCCTTCATGATTGATTTATTACTCAGAAGACAGTTTCAGAAGCAGTTTTTTGAGACAAGCTACTCTGTCATAAAGGATATGTCTGTAGGTATTAAAGAATTGATAATTGAAGAAATCCTTCAATTTAGTGAGAAGAAGTTAACCAATTTGTCAGCTGAACTCCTTTTAGATACTTATTTTGGAGAAGGAAGTGAGGATCTAACACTTGCTTTCGGGGAAGGAATGGAGAGTCTTGAGCTCCTAAGGGACGAGCGTATGAATCAAGTATTACGCGTTTGGGGGAAATACCTCCTAGATCATTGAATTGAGTTATAATGAATTTTGGTTAAAATCGTTTTATAATGAAGAGAGATGTCTATTTTTGAATTATATAATATCCATGGATGATTCTATTGCAACTCTATATTGTTAGGCACGGTCAAACCGAATTCAATATTGGGGAACCACGATTTCGAGGCCAACACGACATTCCACTCTCAAAGGTTGGTCTCCAACAAGCTGAAGCAATTGCGATTGCCTTGAAATCCACACCTCTGGATTCAATTTATTATAGCCGATTGTTAAGAGCAAAACTAACAGCAGAGAAAATAAAGCAATTCCATTCTAATGCACGATTCATTGAAGAACCAAATTTAATTACATTAAACTTCGGTGATTGGCAAGGACAGTTTCACAAGGATGTTTTTAAAACAGCTGAAGAAAGAAAACGTTGGTACACCAATCCTAATACGTTTGTAATACCGAATGGTGAAAATTTTTATGATATACTAAGCAGAGTCCACCGTCTTCTAGGACACCTGCGTAATCAGACAGAATCTGAAAGACACGTTGCCTTAATTACACACA
>JBHLPG010000313.1:0-4670 GCA_048939725.1 Promethearchaeota archaeon
ATTTTACAGTATATGGAGAAAATTTTCCTTCACATCTAGAACCAAATCTAAAATCAGGCGAAGAAGAAAAATCTGTCCAGAAATGGGTTGATTCGAGATTTCGATACCGAAAATATATTACTATTCAATCTTCAAAAGTCCTTTCTGATTTAAGTAACTTCCCTGTACTATTAGACCTTTATGATGCTGATCTAAAGAATTCTATCCAAGCGAATGCAAATGACTTGATGTTTACAGACGAATCAGGTAACAAATTGGATTTTGAAGTCGAAGAGTATGATCACTACTTCAATTCAACGCATTCACACTTGTTAGCATGGGTAAAAACTAATCTTTCGTGTAACTACAATACTGTTCTCACAATGTATTATGATAATTCTTCTCTCGATAACCAAGAGAATTCTGGGGATGTTTGGGACGAAGATTTCGTCGCTGTCTGGCATTTATCAGAAACGACACTCCCACGTTATGACTCAACCAATAATTTGATTGATGCAAGCCCCCAGAATTATGAAAATGATGAGGCAGCTGAAGGAAAAATTGATGGTGCAGATAATTTTGACGGAATCGATGACTATATAGATACCTATAAGCTTTCTAGTGAACTTGGCTTAGGGGGAACGGGGCCAAAAACGGTTAGTGCTTGGGTATATACAAAGAGCTTCACTGGGGGAGGTATTTTTGAGTTTGGGAAGCCTGATGCTTCCAAAGCTTATTTTTCTTTAGGGACTCTTCTCAGTGTTAATGAATGGCGGGGAAATTGGGGAGGTACAAAATTTAATGATTTTACCTGCGATTCACTGAATAACTGGATTTATTTTTCTGTGACTTATGATGGAAAGGAGAATATAAAGATTTATGTCAATAATGAAACACAAGTAAATGAAAATGACACAAACCTGAATATCCTTGATGATTTAACTTTAAAAATTGGTAAATGTGGGGATAATTCGTTTCATGGTATTATTGACGAGGTTCGAGTTTCAAAAGTAGCTCGTTCGGAAGGTTGGATTAAGACTGAGTATATCAATCAATTTGATCCAGAAAGTTTTTACATTGTTGGATACCCAGAAAGTGATGAAAATCCACCAAGAATAAATGATTTTGGTGTTAATGCTACAGGTATGGAATGTTTAATCTTCTTTTCAGATCTTACTGATGATCTTACTATTGTTGAAAACGTTACTATAAGGATCAATGGCTCAGACTATGAAATGGAGCAAAATAAAAGTGATTTTTGGATTTACCAATACCCAATAGCAAAATATGGTGATCATTTTACATATCAAATTGTGAATGCTTCAGATAGTTTTGGAAATTACTTAACGAATAGTTCAATGGAGAAGAATTTCACGTACACGGTGGATTTATCCCCTCCACGAGTTAATAATGCCTATTTCGTTCTCAATGATGAAAAAAATCCCATCAACCTCACATTTTTTGCTGAAATTGAAGAAAATGACTCTGGGATTGAAGAAATATTACTATCTTATTATTTCGAAGAAACGAATCATAGTGATAATTTGGGCGGTATTGGGTCAATATTATTCCAAGAGGAAGAGACTTCCTGGATTAATACCAAGATGGAATTTCTTGAAGAATCTGGCCAATACCACATCTATGTTGTAACTGTTCCTTTTCCTCAGAAAAATAGAACCAGTTGGAAAGTAATTTATAGGATTTCTACTATTGATCATTCTGGAAACGTTCACGAGAATGCCTTCTCTGTAGATAGTGAACAAGCAGAGAGCAACATTATTACTTTTTTTCCTGCTATCTTGACATCTAATATTAATATGAGGACTGTTTTTATTGATTTAACTCGTCCAATTGCTTATCTAAGCTTGATCATTTTGGTCATAGGAGTTCTTATAGCTTCTATTGTATATGTGAAATTTCTCCAAAAACCAGCTCTTGTTGGATTGGATAAAAATATAGTCTTGAAAAACATCGAAGAGGTGAATGATAACAAGTTAAAGGCCTCTTTGAACGAACATACTCTTGGAATTGTGCTATCGACTTTTGATCAAACAGTAGGTCCAGTACCCTCAATGGCTGTACCGATGTCATTGGATATTGACTCGAACATGCTGCTGAAGCTTTCCTTTAGAGCCTTCAATAACTGTGAGCTAGTTAATAACTTCGATGAAGAAAAGGAATCTGTTTTTAACTTCACATATCCTTATTCTGGTAAGATGATTTCCCTCAAATCTCTTTCCTACAGTTTCTCCCTTTACCGTCCTGGTAGCCGTAATGAGGCAGAGAATATTACACTAAGCATCTTGATATTTCCTGAATTCTTCCGTATAATAAGTCTCTTCATAGATAAATATTCTGATCAACTTAAAAAGATCCATAAACTATTAGACAAGCATCCAAATGATGAAACAAGGATATTAAATGAACTAGAAGAACTAAGAACTTTAATTTCAAAAATTATTTTGGCTTATTTGGACATTTATGACAACAATGACTAAATGGACTTTTTTTATAAAACAAAAATGGGAAGATTTAGAATATTTAACCAAATTAGTTGAAAAAGGAAAACTCAAGTCAGTGATTGATAAAACTCATTCATTTGATGAAATAGTACTCGCCCATGAGTATTATGAGTAAGGCCATACCGCTGGGAAAGCTGTAGTCCAAGTTGTTTAAGAAAATTAAACTTCAAATCTGATATATTCTGAATTAATTTCAGGATAGGGGTAAATGAATTGCAAATTGACAACAATTATCACCTCCAATCACAGATTGGAGAACCTCAATTTGCACACGTTTGCCAAGAATGCCTTCCCATAATGTCTTATACCACCCAGCACCACAATAACAGAATGTTGGAGAGATATTTACATCTGGTGCCTTAAGAGACGCCTTGACTAATCCGCAATGACAATAGTGGTATTTTTTTTCATTCTTGTCTGATGTTTGGTCATATTTTTTCGGATTAAACGGAATTTTAGTCACATAGATTATATTCCTTTCTCTTTTGGGGTACTCATAATATGAAAGACCCCCATATGAGCGATCCTTATGCATTAGATTGAGAACTGCATCAATACTACCTGTTTCTTTATATTTCGATATAAGTGGTTTAAGACGTGTTTTTGGAAAAACGTGTGAGCAGCTTGTCATCACATTCACTCGGGTCTCCTCATCAACCAATTCATCGAGTCTTTTCATTGCTCCTTTCATCCACCTGGCTTTCTTATCCCCACTAGATTTCGTTTTTAAATCCTCACTATCTCCCATTACTTCATTTTTAATTACAACTCCCACAAAGCGATCTAAACTCTCTGAAAACTTTTTCATCCATCGCATGTTCAGTATTCCACCATTAATTGTTAAAGGTAGTATATATAAATTGATAAAAGGATTTTAAAAGAAAATGCTATAAACTGGTTTATTAAAAAATTGATTTAGGCAATACATCCAAAGATTACTCGTTGAAATTAGATTTCACTTTATTCACAACCGAAGGTTTAAGAACACTAAAATATGATGTTATTTTATGAAAATTGGCATTCAAATTCCAAACTTAACCTTTCCAAACGGAAGAGAGTCATTTGCTGATGATTTCAAAGAGATTGTACAAACTGTGGATAAATCGGGATTTTCCAGCCTTTGGGTGATGGACCATTTCTTTCAAATCGGGAGTCCTGAAAACCATCTGTTAGGACCCGCCGAGGAAGAAATGTATGAAGGGTACTCCTTACTTAATTATGCAGCAGCAGTAACTAGAAATGTTAAATTAGGGACTATGGTAACAGGAAACATTTATCGGCATCCAGGAATGTTAGTAAAAGCTGTAACAACCTTGGATATTTTATCCAAAGGACGCGCTTACCTTGGAATTGGCGCAGGTTGGTTTGAACGAGAATCGGTGGGCCTGGGCATTCCTTTTTACAATTGGAAAACAAGATTTGAAATGCTAGAGGAGGCACTTCAAATCACCAAACAAATGTGGTCAGAGAATAACGGGGAATATAAAGGCAAACATTACCAATTAAAAGAAACACTTTGTCATCCCCAGCCATATCAAAAATATCCACCGATATTGATTGGTGGGATGGGGCCAAAAAAGACCCTGAGATTCGTGGCCAAATATGCGGATGCCTGCAACCTCTTCATAGGCGCTGGAATAGAGAAAGTTGAAGAAGCATTAGAGATTCTGAAACAGCATTGTCAGACTGAAGGACGAGCATATGACGATATCGAGAAAACAATTTTAGGCTCTGTTTTCCTAGATCAACCGAATATTCCCGATAAATCCCCGAGAGGAAGTAAAAATCTGAAAAGTGTGGAAGATATTCAGTCAATGGTGAAAACTCTAGCAGAAATGGGAATAGATCACGCCATCTTTAACATGCGCAATCCATTAGCAGAACAAGAGCCACTTGCAATCTTTCGCAATGAAATTATTCCCGTTGTTCGTGATTTATAACTACTACAAAGAAAAATCCCTCCCTAATCCGTTCAAATGCTGGGTTGATTAACTGGGCCTAGATTTAAGTCAGTATTTTAAACCTGTAAATACTTAGGAGTTTTTCTATATCAGAAATAAATGAGTTTTATAAATATTGGATAAATAACCTAGAGACTCACGATTTAATAATTATCTACAATCCGTAAAACTATTCTAACAATTGTTGTGGTATGGTGGATTGTAAAAG
>JBHLPG010000057.1:0-18912 GCA_048939725.1 Promethearchaeota archaeon
TTCCTAGACTCCCTCGCAGTTACTTTGTATCCTATAAATCAATCCCCAAAATACTTAAGTAGGGAGGGAGAATTATTCTTTTTAAACATCTAGAAACTCAAGGGATTAAATTATGAAAGTTAAATTCCGATTTAGTGGACGTGGGGGGCAAGGGATTAAGTTTTTAGGAAGTGCATTAGTAAGAGTTGCCATGGTTGCCAAATACCATGCTACACTATCCGTTGATTATACTCCTTCAGTTCGGGGTGGCCCCATCTTTTGTGATGTTGTTCTCAGTACTGAACCAATTTCTTACCCTTATTGTGATAGGGATGCTGATTACTTTGTAGCAATTGATCAAAAAGGGTTTGAACGTGCCACAGAATGTACCAGCGATACAACAATATGCTTCATTGACTCTGACTCAATTGATGATACAGCAGAAAAAATCATAAAGGCTCCGATTCATCGAGTTCCCATTACTAGACGAGCTGATGAAACTAAAATGACTGGGTCTGTTAACATTCTTTCACTAGGCTTTCTCTCTGAACATCTAAAGAATGAAGAGATAAAACTAACTGAGGATCAATATATTCAAGTTTTCAATAATATGCGAAATTCTGAGAATAATATTCGTACCTTTCAGATTGGGAAAGACCTCTACAACGAGGTATTTGAAAACGCTGCATGAAGCATATCTTTCCATTCAATTTGGGAAGGGAATTAATCCACTTATTTGTTTAGTCCTATTCAAGTTTCAATGAAATGTCGTTAAAATCCATTGTTAATTTTGTGATATTTTTTCTTTTAAGATGCGACTTATATCCAAAAAATTTGAGATATAATAGTTTTCTTCTCTATTTTAGAATGTAAATGATTAAAAAATTAAGAACTAAGGCTAAATTACTGAAAAGAGAAACATATACTCTTTATCTTGTATACAAAGATGCCAGAGTCTCTTGGTGGAGGCGATTAGTTCTGGGTGTTGTTATTGGATATGCCTTTTGCCCTATTGATCTTATCCCTGACTTCATTCCTATTTTGGGGTATTTGGATGACATAATTTTGGTTCCTATTGGCATTTCCCTTGCACTAAGACTAATTCCACAAGAAATTATTCAAGAATATCGAAAAAAGGTTATTGAAGAAAATGAGAAAGAAATTCCACTTGGTAAAAAAACAGCTGTGTTAATCATCGTTATTTGGATTGTTGGATTGAGTATGTTCCTTATCTGGCTTTTTGAAATAATCTCAGTATTGCTGAGTTCGAATTATTTTGAATCTTACTGATTTTATTTAGGAAGTGTAGAATCAGTTTTTTGTTAAATTATTTCCTCTGAAGCTCTTTCTGAAGTTTTTTTCCATAATCAGGTAAGGATGAATCATATTTCATGCTTTCGTCTGAAACAATCAAGTCAAATTCTTTTAACATCTTTCTATGCATTTCTGACCAATCATCAAGGATTTCATGCATTTTGATATAATTAGTTGGCATAGGATGAGTTCCTACAACAACAGGTAACTTTGTTTTTTCCTCAATTAACTTCTTAAGGTATTTAAGGTAGAAACAGGGAGGATAACCCGCTAAAACACCTGTAGCAAAATGAATTGCTTGGGCACCATAATTTTTCATCCCCATCACTGCATTTTCAACATTTCCTCCAGGACAACCACCACAAGTCGTGTAGGATACAATTTCTAACGATTTATCCTTTGAATAACGTCTAAATGCTCCTTCACGTTGCCTAACAGCTCTAAAACATTTTCCCCCCTCACAAGATTTGTAGCGGTCACAAATTATTATACCAACTTTCACGATAAAACCAACTTCAACTGATTTCGATTAAGTCTAAATCTTCTTGGAAATGATGTATTTTAGTAAATTCATCTTGGAGTCTTAAACTGTTGATAGAAAAAAGAGACAAGATTAGAAAAACTCGCTATTCTTCCTTTTCGCTTGTCAATTCTTCTAATCTTTTCTCTATACGTTTTATTTCATTTTTTAGGCTTGTAAGTGTCTGTTCAAGATATTTTGATTCCTCATTTGGATCAAGTCTTACAGGGCCAACTGGAGGTATGGGATAAGGAGGAGCTGCTTCTGAAGAATAAATAGGATATGGATAAAAGCCAGCACCTCTGTCATAACCCCAACCTCCTCCTCTACCCCCGCCACGACCCCAACCTCGTCCCCAACCCATACCCACACCTGGTCCCTTGGTATATCCAGGCGTAGAAAATCCACTACAATAACCTAGTCCTCGGCCTGTTCTCGATCCTAAACCCCATGGTCCAGTTCTATCTCCTCTGGGCATTTTATCACCTATGAGCTAATGCACAAAACTAATATTTATATTTTGTGCAATCGCACAAAACCCTAAGAAGTTATCTGCTGGTAGTATGAACTAAAGATTCTTTAAAGAAAAGTTGGATCTTATCAGAAATTAACAAAGAAGGCATTGCTTCAAAATAACTTATTGGATTTCAAGAGATCTATTGAATAGAAGAAATATTTCATCAAAAATCGGATATAAATTCCTTAAGCTCTCAGTGTCTATATTCCAATGTGAAAGAATTGTATCATAAGTTTTTAGTTCTGTTGTTAGGTTCACAAGTGCCTTTCGAATATATTCTGGACTTGTTTGATAAATTGCATATAGAAGATAGGAATTCTCCTCTCCTCCGCATTCAAATCGGTAAAAACTGATAGTGACCCCCTCCATTTGTAATACTTCAGGGATTTTATTATATGAGGTCGTGGAGAAACTCTGAATAATTGATAGCAGCTCACCAATAAGAAAAGGGATTTGATATAAATCTGTTGTCTCAATGAATTGCTTTCGGATAACAGAGAATCCTTTATGCATTAAACCTACCTCAAAAACAGGTCTCTTTGACATTGAAGCACAACTGTTATAAGTATTGTATTTATTCGTATATATTTCGTTTCTCTATTTCCAAGAAAAACTTGATCTTATAAAAAGAAAAAAAGATGGGTTGTGAAACCCATGGGAGATGCCAATTGTCCAGTAACTCAGCCTAACATTTCTAAGATTGGGGCGACTTTAATAGAATGCATTTTAAAACCTGCACTGAAATCCATACCCATACTCAATCCTAGTAACTCAGGAAAAACAAAAACTGGAAGACTGGTTTTTTCGAACTGTTTAGCCATTAATCGCTGACCCGTGTCATATTGAACGAAACAGGTTGGACAAATTGTGACAAGAGCGTTCGCGTTTGCCCTTTCTGCTCCAACGATTTTCTCATGTGCCATAGCGATCGCGGTATCTTGGTCAACACCTCGTGTTCCCGCTCCACAACACATGAGTTTGTTTAGATAAGGAACTGCTTGAGCTCCTAAAGCTTCAACCATTTCATCAAGTCGATGGGGAGTCTCTGGATTATCTGTTTGGAGAATTTCTGGAGGTTTAACGAAGTGACAACCAGTATGAGTCGCCAGTTTTAATCCTGTAAGTGGTTTCTGAACTTTAGCTGCAATTTTATCAATACCAACATCGTTATATAAAACTTCAGCGAAATGCTTAACCTCAATACTGCCCTTGAACTCACGACCTATTGCATTCAAATTTTCATTTACTCTGTTTTTAAGGTCAGAGTCATTTTTCAACTTTGTATTGCTTACTTTTAATGTTTCAAAGCAACCACTACAGGCAGTAATAATATTGAGATTCTGTTCCTCTGCAAGACATAAGTTCCGAGCTGCTAGAGTATACCAAGTGGTACTATCGAATCCTTGCACACCACCAGGATCAGGACAACAGGCAAATGGTAAATCCATGAGCTCAATACCAAATTCAGGCAGCGTCTTGCGTATTGATGTTTCAACGAAAGGAATCCTATATGGGATAGTACAACCAATAAAAAATGCGAATTTAGACATTAATTTGTTGCCTCCTTTATCTGATTAATCTTTTCTGCAGCTCCCGTGACTTCGAAAATCTTTTTGAGCTCGTCAAGATCAGGTTTGGGTAGCTCAGGTAGCTCTAATTGCTGTCTTCGCTTCAAGATAGATTGAGAAATAGCTGCTGTTGCTCCTGTATCCATAATTGCCTCCATCTCTGCAATAATCCCTGGAGGGGCGTTCTTCACTTTCACAGCAAGGTTTTTCATCTCTGTGATGACATGGCCTATATCAATCCCTTGGGGACATCTAACACTACATGTATAACACATTGTACAGTACCATATCTGTTGTTCATCAAATACCTCCTCAGAATAATCCCCAAGGAGTAGCTTTTCCATAACTTTTCTTGGATTGAACTTTCCGTATTGTTTAAAGACTGGACAGCCACCTGCGCATGTTCCACATTGATAACATAGCTTAACAACGTCATAAAGGTGTTTAAATTCTTCGAGGAGTTCTGTTGATTCTGTCATTTGTTTTTTCACCTTGAACCTTTCGATATTCCTTCAGCGTTCCAATTTACCCAATTTCTTGAGTTTACGGGCCATTTGCTTTGCTGTCATCGAAAATCTATCACAGCTCATGTAGTAGACGGTTTCTTTTTCTAATCTGTCTGGATTAATTCCTGAAAATTCAAGTATGCTTTTTAGAAGGGCCACCCTAGTTGAGGATGCTTGAGAACCTGAGTCGTAATGACATCTATCTTCGTAACAACCAAGTACAATGATACCTTCTGCACCTAAACCAAATGTCTTTTGAATCAGTCTAGCCGACACATTTCCAGTACATTGAATAGGCACAATACGTACATTGTCACCAAATCCAGTTTCATCTTTTAAATTATCACTGACAAACTTTCCTGTAGGACGAGTACCAGCAGACATGCCTAAAGCGTCTGTCGCTGAATAAGCACACTCCCAACAGGCAAAAGTAATGATGATTGGTTCAGGATTTTCCTTAGCGTCATAGAGTAGGCCCTCAACTTGTTTAAGAATTTGATCTTCTTCATAGTAGTCTATTGTAATACAAGCTGCAGGACAAGTAGACACACACTGTCCACATCCTAAACACTTATTAGCATTTACTTGAACCTTTGTTCCTGGATTCGCTACTTCTACTAGCTCCATTGCGCCATATGGACAAGCAGTTACACATAATTCACAGAGTGTACATTTGTCATTATCCACCTCTGCTGTTGGGAATTTCTTCTCAACTGAACCTTTTGATAACAGAGATTCAAGCTGACTTGCTGCATATCCCGACCTTGTAAGTGAAGTAGGAATGTCTGCAGGTGCTATAGCTGTACCAGCTAAAAAAACTCCAGCTTGCTTAGTTTCTGTTGTTTTGAATTTAGAATACACAGCTTTGAAGTATCCAGAATCAGCAATGTTTATGTCCAATTTTTCTGCTAGTTCTTTGATTCCAGGACTAGCAACCATAGACATGGATAAAGCAACCATGTCTGCTTCTAGTGTTACAAATGTATCAGCTTGGGAGTCTTCCGCACTTACATACAAGGTCGTTCCGTCGCTTTCGATCTCTGCAGGACGTCCTCGTATAAACTTAACACCCATATCACGCGCTTTGTTGTAGAACTCTTCATACATGTTACCTACCGTTCTGATATCAATATAACAACAAGTGACATCTATCTTAGGGTATTTCTCCTTGATTTTTATGGCATGTTTAATACCAATCATACAACAGATATTTGAACACCAGATATTATATTTTGCAGATCTTGAACCGACACAATTGACGATCACAAGACTCTTGACCTTATCTCCGTTCTTCTTCCTTAATTGACCAACAGTGGGTCCTGCGATATCAAGCATTCTAGCTAATTCGCTTTGTGTAACTACGTTTTCATATCCAGGTTGGCCATAATGATATTCCTCAACAAGTTCAGGATTGTATTCTTCAAAACCTGTGGCAAGAATAAATCCACCAGCGGTAATATTCTGGGTAACTTCTTGCATATTTAGATCAATAGCATCTACTGGACAAGCTTTTTGACATTCTGTACAGCCTTCTGGACATTCATCTCTATTGATAACATATTTAGTCGTTGGAGAAGAAGGTACAGGCAGATAGCATACTTTTCTATTTGATAGCCCAAGATCGAACTCATTTGGTTTTTCTACAGGACAAGCTTTTTCGCACAGACCACAATTTACACAACGATCCATTTTAACATAAGTTGGTTTAGAATTCACGGTCACAGAATAATTTCCTAGATCTCCACTAATGTCTGTGACTTCAGATCTAATATGTAAGTTAATATTAGGGTGTAAATCAAATGCTGATCGATAATAACATCGTCTTACATTGCTTTGATCCAAGCCTTTCAGACCAGGACTAGGCATACAAGTAGCACAGTCTTCACTTGGGAAAAAAGTCCCCAATTTAACTGCGTTTCCACCTAAGTATGGATTTCTTTCAATCAAATGCACTTTATGTCCTTTTTCTGCTAATTCTTGAGCTGCTTGAGTACCAGCAGGACCTGCACCTATTACAACGGCTGTATCAGTTATATCAATCTTTAGACGTTCAACATTGTTTTCAAAGTTCGCTCTGTTAAAAGCACCTAATACTATCGCTTTGGCATTTTGTGTAGCTAACTCTTTATCACGAACTATCCAGCCAACATGTTCACGAAGATTAGCTCCTACAACTTGGAATGGAGACACGCCTAGTTCTTTAAGGGTGTCTTCAAACAGATACCCGGCAGTTTTAGGTGTACATCCCCCAAACACTATTGAATCAGGCTTTTCACGATTATAGGTCTCTTTGAACCATGCTTTCCCTTCGGGTGAGCACATATTTTCATGATAAACACAGAAATTACCTTCAGCTCCAGTTTTGTCTTTTACAAAGTTCTGGAGTTGAGTCCAATCAATATTGTTTAGGGATCCACCACAATTGCATAGAAATGTTCCGACTTTCATTCAACTCACCTACATTCTGACTCCCAATTATTTGACTCATGGATAATTTCCCCTTTGTGATTTATGATTTTTAATTCTGTAGCAATGGCTCCCGATTTTAGATAATGAGTTGCACAACTAAAACATGGATCATATGCTCGAACAATCATTTCAAGTCTATTTAGTAGACCTTCTGCTGGTTGAGCATCCACAATTAATTCTTTTGCAGTAACATTCACTGAGCGGTTAATTGCTTCGTTATTACTAACAGTTGCTACAATTAGATTAACATCGGTTGTCATTCCTTTTTTATCAGTAACATAATGGTGGAATAACATCCCTCTATGCGCTTCTAAGATTCCGACTCCTTGTTCTTCTTTAGCCTGAACAGGTGTTCTAAGTTTAGTGCCTAAAATGTCAGGATCTTGGAGCAGACCAAGTATTTTTTCAACAGCATGGGCTAATTCAATTATTCTCGCATAATTGTACAATAAACTCTTATCTGCAGGTCTTCCAAATTTACTTCGAAACTCTGTTAATAACTCCTGAGCAATCGGAGTATCAATTTTGTCACATGCATTTACTCTTGCGAGGGGTCCAACTCTGTAACACCCATCTTCAAAGGAAGTTTTCTTATAATATGGGAATTTCAGATATGAATAATCTTTGACACGTTCTGCAATGATATCTCGATATTCTGTTGTTGAACTTGAAAATTCTTCAAGAATATTTGCATTTTCATCAATCAACCTGCATTTTCCTTCATGGAATTCTAATTCGCCATCATTTCCAACCATTCCAAGATGCTTTGTTTTTAGTGGTCCAAGAATATTGATAGCATCGGCATATTGATCGAAAAGAGATAAAGCTATATCTTTTGCGCCAGGTAACCATTCTGCAACAGCTTTTACATCTTTCTCGATAGCATCCCTGTTTTCTTTAGTAAGACCAATTGATACACCACCAGGAACAGCTGTAACTGGATGAACGGTTCGTCCCCCAAGAATTTTTGTGATTTTTTGGCCAACTTTTCTTCCGAAGATCACTTGTTTAACTAGTTCTGGATTTGCTTCCAGTACTCCAAAAACATTACGTTTTGCTGGATCAGCATCAGGACCTAAAACTAGATCTGGTGCAGCGAGATAAAAGAAATGTAATATATGGGAATGTATATACGATCCATAATGCAACAATTTTCTCAATTTAAATGCAGTAGGAGGGAGATCTGTGGGAAGTAAGCCAAATGCACGATCGACAGCTTTTGCTGAGCATATATGATGGGGAGTATGACAAATCCCACACATACGGGGAGTTAACAAAGGCATTTCCTCAACAGGTCTGCCAATTAAGAATCTTTCAAACCCTCTGAGCTCAACAACTTTTACTTGGGAATCAATGCATTTGTCATTCTCATCTAAGAACAACTTAATTTCTGCGTGGCCTTCAATTCGAGTTACTGGATCTACTTTGATAATCTTACTCATCTTCATCGTTTCTCCTTAAACTTCGTTTTAGCATAAGGGTACTGATGTTGATACAATATTGGAATTGGATCGTTACCAAAAGCTTCCATAACCTCATTTGTCGGAACATTCGTGCTTAAAGTTCCTAAAAATGATGCAGCATCTACACCTGGATCAGTACCTTTTACTGGATCAGGATTTAAAGGTCCATGGCATCCTCGACAAGGAACACCAACTCTGGGACATCTCGCGTCACATAATCCCCAGGTAACAGGTCCTACGCATATGTAGCCCTGCTCTAGGAAACATCGGTCAGGATCAATTTCCTCTCCTGCAGACTTGTACCACCGTTTAAGTTCAGTGATTTTAGTATGATCTTTTTCTCTAGGACAAGGTTCACATACTGATTGATTTGGAAGATCCAATGGTTTTCCTTCAAGTAGACTCATCACTCCCTGGGCAATAAGTTCTGGAACTGGTGGGCAACCTGGAACAATAACATCAACGTCAATCACGGATGAAAGGGGAGCAACTTTTTCTGTTAAAGGTGGTACATCATCTCGGGGTTCCCTTTGATTCTCCAGTGGATTGTCTACACCCATACAATTCTTGTACACTTTTTCGAAAAGTTCCTCGCGAGTGTACATGTTTGCTAAGCCTGGGGTTCCACCGAAACAGGCGCAACTTCCGAGAGCAACAATGATTTTACAATTTTTTCTCATTTCTTTAGCTACATGAATGTTATGCTCATTCCTAATACCCCCTGTTATAATTCCTACATCTGCTGGCACAAATTCCTTTACATCAGCAAGTACAGGAGACCTGACAATATCTGCTTTAGCTAGAACATCAAGGATTGCTTCATGGATGTCTAACAACGAGATATGGCATCCAGAACAGACCATAAGCCATTCAGTAGCAACTCTTGCTTTGCCACTCATTTTATACTATCCTCATTTTGTCTATACTCAATTAACTTTCAGAAAATAATAGTTAGTAAAATTCAGAGAGAGTTAATGGACAGTCTGAGGGAAGACTTTACCTCAGGGCATTTTTAAAAAGTTTCCTTGTAACAATAGTTAATCTCTGTTGGATTTCATCTTAATTGTGGTTATTTTGTCACCTTTCTGGTTTTAAATGCATAAAGATTCACAAACTATCGAGAAAAAGAGTGTTTAAGATCTTGACCGTTTTAAACCTTACTTTCTTTCCTTTAGTTTTTGCTATTTTTGCCGTCCTTATTCAACTTAATCTTAGGAGCTTTAAGTTCCGAATATCTACAAGTAGTAGAAGATCAAGATAGAACATAAGCTACTTTCCTGAATGGATCCAAAATCGTATTTTCAAGGTAATTACATTTGTAATGCTTATTGGATTTCAAATTGCTATACTGGGGAACTCCTAGGAATCTTTGTTCATAACAATAGTTAATAGAAGGGTATTGAGACCTATCAATCCGTTCTCAAAGTGGCTACTTTGTCACCACGAATTATCTAAAGTAAATTTTTAATCTCAATGATTTTTCCGAATCTCTGTTCGGAAATATAAATTTCGGAACGCCTAAAATTTCTAGGTTTGCCAAAAAAAAATTAATCCTCATTAATGGTGATAAAAGATGACAGATGTAACAGAAAGTTTAGATCTCCGTGGGGAAGTCTGTCCTTATCCAGACGTGAAAAGTAAACGAAAGGTGAAAAAAATGAAGTCTGGAGAGGTACTAGAACTGATAATTGATTACCCACTATCAGCAGAACGCGTTCCAGAGACAATGAAATCAATGGGTCATGAAGTTCTTTCAGTAGAAAAAACTGGGACTTCAGAGTGGGTAATCTTGGTGAAAGTCAAATAAAACAAAGGTGTAACAAATGGCATTAGATTTTACAGTTGTAGTAATTCCAGGAATAGTCATTGGGATTATTTTTGGTTTTGTTTTACAACGTGGACGATTTTGTATGAATTCTGCTTTTAGAGATATAATACTATTAAAACATTATACTTTGTTAAAAGCAGTGGTTCTGGCAATAGTAATTCAAATGGTAGCATTCCATCTGATGGATGCTCTTGGGATAATTACTTTAGCACCAAAGCCCCTAGCTTGGGCTGGTAATATATTAGGAGGATTCCTATTCGGTATTGGGATGGCTTTAGCAGCTGGTTGTGCATCAGGAACAACCTATCGTGTTGGTGAAGGAATGGTAGGTTCTCTGATGGCTTTGCTAGGATTATCTGTTGGAGCTTTGACAACAGCAGCTGGAGTTCTCATGCCATTAAAGGATGAATTAAGATCGGCTACAGCGATTGCTGCTGATGATGGATCCGCCTTGACTCTAGGGAATATCTTAGGTACTAGTATGGCTGATTTACTTACATGGATAATAGTGATAGTAGCAGCAGGACTCATTGCAGCATATTTCATATGGAAAGATTTTCTACCATGGAAAAATGCTGGCAATAAATTGGATTTCAGTGATTTAGGCAAAAAAATCTTTAAGGACGGTTGGGCCTGGTGGATAACAGGTATTGCCATCGCCTTGATAGGTTGTGCTGCTTTTATATCTTCTGCGGCTGCAGGTAGAAATTATCCGTTAGGTATTACAGCTGGCTGGGTCGGGGTTTTAAAATACTTTGTTGCAGGGTCTGATGTGGCTGCAGCAGAAGCTGCTTTAAGTTGGATAGCATGGTTAGTGATTGGGGCTGTTATTGGTGCTTTCATTGCTGCTATTATTGCAGGAGAATTCAAACTTCGTGCTCCCAAGGAAGGAAAAATTTTGCTTTACCAATTTATTGGAGGTTCTTTGATGGGGGTAGGTGCGGTAACCGCAGCAGGTTGTAATATCGGAAACCTACTTAGTGGAATCCCCCAGCTCTCTGTAGGCAGTATTTTGACCTCTATCTTCATTGTTCTAGGCACTTGGATGATGGCTTATCTCTTGTTCATGAGAGGAGAAGATTAGGTAAAACTGTTATCAAATCTAGAATTTTCCCCCTTTTTTTAAAAAATGGTTAAACAAGAGGTAATACACATGGGAAAGATTGGTATGCTCTTTTTTTCTGGGCCCCATCAATCACAGGCTCCTGAAACTGTGATTGAATTAGCAAACGCGGCATTGGATAAAGGACATGAAGTCCAAATCTTCTGTTATATGGACGCAGTAAATGTAGTCTTAGAGAATCAGAAAAAGGTTGAAGGAATCTTTGATGTTGAAGGAGGATTCCAGAAAATCGTTGAGAAAGGTGCTTTAATTAGGCTTTGTAGTTTGTGCTTGTTAGTTCGTGGAACTTCGAAGAACTGTATGAAGTGCAAGGATGCTAAGGGAAAGATCAAAAAAGCTGGGACTCCTGACATGGAAAAAATCCTCAAAGAAACAGATAAATTCTTAGTCATTTGTTAGGAGAGTATAAACATCATGCCAGAAGAAATGAATCTAGTTATTCTTTTACGACAGCCTCCTCATGGTACGCTATACCCCGTTGAAGGATTACGTATGGCTGTAGCTACTGAGGATTTTGATCCCCTTGTTATCGCTATAAAAGATGGAGTCTATACATTTCTGAAAGAAACAGAGAAAACTGTCTATCAGATGCACATAGATTTTCTGAAAGAAATCGAATTGGAAATCTGGGTAGATAAAAAAGCACTAGAAGAACGCGGATTGACACAAGATGATTTAATTGAAGCAGTAGATGTAAAAAATCATGAGGAAGTACTCGAAAACATCATAGGGGCCAATACAGTAATCCCCTTTTAAGGTAAGGTTAAACCATATGACTAAAATTCTATTCTTTTTAACTTGTAGAGATAAAACTGGAATTGAACTTGCACTAGAACATGAAAAGGAATCTGACCAAGTAACGATCTGCCTTATGCAAGATGCGGTTTATAATGCAAATAAAACTGATATCTTGATTCAAAAATTTGTCAAGACAAGTAAGCTATATGTAGGAAAAGCAGACGTAGAAAAACGTGGACTCAAGAATTACATACATCCTAAAGCTAAATTATTAGATTATGGTGAGATGATCGATTTAACATTCGAAAATGAAAATATAATCAATTTATAACAGCTTCTAGCAAAGCCTCAGCCTCTTATTTTTCAAGAGGCAATTTTTTCCTATTCCTAGATCAAATATATATTAAAACAAAGTTTAATTATGCAGGGAAAATTCTAGAGTCAGATGTTTATGAGCAAAATAAATAATTCACCTACAGAGAGAATTGAAAGTTATCTCGAAACCATATACCAAGTCACCCAAAGGAAAAAATTCGCTCAAGCTAAAGATATTGTGGAAATTCTAGGTGTACGCCCACCAAGCGTCACAGAAATGTTTCGAAAATTGAAAAAGCAAGGATATATTAACTATGAAAAGTATTCTGGCGTTACACTAACACAAAAAGGGGAATCTATCGCCTCAGAAATTCATTTGAAACATCAGATACTAAAAGATTTTCTCATGATTCTGGATATTGATGAGGAGACAGCTATGGAAGAAGCAAGTGAAATTCAACACAGTGTGAGTGAAGAAACAATTGAAAAATTGATCCTCTTTATCGATTTTGTAAAAAAATCAAAAAAAACTGGAGGATGGATTGACCATCTAGATTATTTCTTCAAAACGGGAAAGTATGTTGAATGTAACCCAGGAAATAGAGATAAATGCCCAGTGCATTCCTGGAAACAAGAAATTCACTAATATAGTTATTTTGTCATCATTGCTGATTTGAGAAAGGGTAGAGCTAAGCAATTGGGGCTGTTTTAGCTTTTGCTTCCTTTGATTTCATTTTTGCCTTTTTCACTTCTTTTTCTAACTTATTCTGTCGAGCATGTAACCCATAATGTATCCAAAGTGCGAACGAGCGATACCAAACATGTGAGAATTTACCAAATGGAGCTAGAAGAATCAATTCAATTACGACAATGATATGAGCAACAAAGAAAAGATAACCCCACATCGGTGGAATCGCTGTAATATAGACGTTAATTGTCACGAGAAATCCTGTTAAACCTACTAGGAATAAATGGACCAAAAAAATCCAATCACAGGTTAAACTATGACTTGAATAGCGACTGGTCTTCTTCAATCTATTCCAAAAAGCAATGCTTATGCCTATCATCAATGAAATACCACTGATAATGCCTAAAATTCGAATTGGATGAGTTATGGGTACTAAGACGTTCGGATCAGGTTTAAGAAACATATTCAAAGCTGTTGAAAGCCCAAGTCCGAAAAAACCCCAGAGTATGAATAAATGCATGAACCACCGGGAACGAATAAATTGAGATTTGAATTCAGGCTTATGTGGTGGTAACGCACATTCCAGTTGTCTATATTGACCGAATACTTCCTTGATTAAAACAAAAAAAGCTTGTTTAGTCATGATAAATGGAGAAAATATTAGGTGATAAGATGTGTTTAATTTTTTATCCTTTAGTCGAGTCTTATAAGCAGTTTTAATGCCATCAGTAAGGTTTGAATTATATTCTTTTGAGATAAGCCTATACATGTTTAAAATGGAAAGTCCAATAATTACTATAACGATGGCAGCCAAACTTATACCAACAATTTCAACTGTTTCCTTGGATACTAGATCAAATAATCGTATAGGCCGTTCTAATGGGGTATTAAGCGGTGTGCTAAAAAGATAGAATAATATGAGAGAGAAAACAAAAATCAATCCTATGGCGAGAAATCCTCCCCATCGAGACTTTTGAAGGAGTTGGGAAATTCTAGTGACATCATATTGTCCCATAGCCCACCGACGTGTAGCCATGACAAATTCACCTGGTTCAGCATCTCTTGGACAGGTATCTGAGCAATCATTGCAATAAGAACATAACCACATCTGGTCACTGCCAAGTATTTTCTCCTTTAAACCCACTTGGGCAAATCGAATTAATCTACGAGGAAATGGATCTTCCTCATCAGATAGAGGGCAAATTGCTGTACAATTCCCACAATTAAAACAAGCACTAATATTAAAATCCTTCGTAGAATACTTCTTGATTTCTTTTATTAAATCAGGATTTACTAATGTCATAATATTACTCTCTGAACATTATTCAAGGGTTTTTGGAATTAACGCCCATTTATGATACTGTCCTTCTCGATTCGGTGTTTCAACTGCTTGACTATACTTCCGCATGCTTGTGAGATACCAATACACAATGTTTGCTGGGTAACCTATCTCCTTCGCAATTACTGGAATGGTTTTCTCTTTCTCTGGATCTGACTCACTTCCCTTTAGTGCTTCCCGTATAGCGCTTTTAATGGCGATTGCTTCATCTACTCGTTGAAAACGATCTTGAAGCTTTTTCAAACCAGTGTTACTTCCTTTCATAGATGTACCTCCTCAACAAATCCATCTACCATCCGATCCATGGATTCGATAGTATACCCTTTAACGTTAATTGCACTAGGGACTGGACAAACAGCAACACAAGCCCCACATCCTTTGCAAAACGCAGAATTTACTTGTGCTCGTTGTACCATTTGATTATCGATCTCTATATCGACCATCTGTATCGCTCCTTTGTACTCACATTCTTCAATGCAAATTCCAGTTCCAGTACAGATCTCTGGTTTGACCTGAGCAACATAAGGATCCAATTCTGCAAATTCTTTACTTAAAATGATAGAAGCCTTAGATGAAGCTGCTAATGCTGCTGCTGCTGCTTCTGTTATATCAAATGGTGCTTGACATGTACCAGCTAACATAATCCCTCCATTCGCTACTTCAACTGGACGTAGCTTGGGATGAACCTCAAGTAGAAAACGATCAGTTCCAACAGCGAGATTTAACTCTTCGATTAATGCATGTTGATCTTTAGCAACCATTCCGACTACTAGGACAACCAGCTCAGCAGGGATTTCAATCTCTTCCCCAAATGTAAGTTGATCCTTTACCTTCAAATGAAGAGTATTCTGAGATTCCTGAGGCTTAAAAACTTCTGGTAATTCATCAGGCGTATACTTCACAAAAATAATGCCACTCTTTGAAGCTCTTTCGTAATAATCTTCCTCATGATACCGTCCATAGGTTCGAATGTCACGATATAAATTATAGATGTTTAAAGAGGGAAATTTCTTTTTTAGCTCAATTGCTGCTTGCAAGCTTGCAGTGCAACATACACGAGAACAATACTCATTAAGTTGTTCGGAACAATTTTGTCCAGGTTGGAACTTTCCTCCCACTTGACGACTACCAACACAATGGATGAAAGCAACTGTTTTGATCGGATGACCATACCATTCTAATTTATCAGAAATCATTCCCCCTGGAGCAGTCATACGAATAAGTTGGGGAAGGGTGATGACATTTGAATATGCATTCCATCCAAATTCCCCTTTATAGGGTAAATAATAATCGTATCCTGTTGCTATGACAATTACTCCTGCTAAAATCTCGACATTTACAGGTTCGGAATCAATTTGGATGCGAGAAGTGTTATCAAGAACCTTTTTACACTCTCCACAACGTGTGCAAGAATTCCAATCGATTGCTGCAGTTTGAGGATAATTTCCAGGCTTTGGTTGAAGAATTGCTTTCTGGCCCATAGATCCATCAATTTTTAACTCGCTTGATATCACCACTGGGCATGAATTCATTACTCTTTGAAGTTCTGATACATCTAGATGACCTACAATCCCACGAGATACATACTCTTTGAGAGAAATCTCAAAATTGCCAATATAGCCTGATGCTGTTTCGATGTTGGCATTGAGATGAATTGTTATAAGTGGATGTTCAACTACCTCTGTAATTAAGCAAGCGAGTTTTTCACTGGCAATTTCATTAGTTGGGAAAATACGCTCTAATGAAGCCATACGCCCACCAAGAAAAGGAGTTCTCTCAATCAAATGAACATCTAAACCAGAATCGGCCAAATCTTTCGCTGCTCTTAAACCTGAAACCCCACCACCAATTACTACTACTCTTTTAGTTGTAGGTATCTTTATTGGTTCCAATGGATCAAATTCAATAGCTTTATTAACTGCAGCTCTAATAAGTGACACTGCTTTTTCGGTAGCTTTCTCAGGAGTATGAGGATGAGCCCAGGATACTTGTTCGCGAATGTTTGCGTGCTCATACAGGAAAACATTCAAACCTCCGCGCCTCGTGGCGCCTCTAAATGTTGTTTGATGTAATCGGGGACTGCAAGACGCAACAACGACTCTATCAATTAACCCATCCCTGATATCTTTTTCGATGAGTTCTTGCCCAATTTTTGAACACATAAACATATTCTTGCGAGACACATAAACTTGAGGATCTTTTTCTAATGCAGCACGAACTTTTTCTACATCAACAACATCACTAATGTTCCCCCCACAATGACAGATATACACGCCCGCACGAGGCGCTAGTTTTTTTATACTATTTTCCATAATCAACCCTCCAGATTAGCTCCTTCGGCTGTAAATGATACAGAGCTAGATATTACTACTTCAGGCTCAGAAGTTTCTTTTTTCTTCGCTTTCAAATATTTCGTTACTCTCATACTAGCTGCCGAACCTTCTACAATTGTATCAACGATATCTTTTGGCCCCATTGCGGCACCCGCACCAAAAACGCCCTCCATGCTAGTTTGAACAGGATTTAGCTTGAAATCTGTTGATTCAATAAAACCATCTTTGCCAATTTCAACAGGGAATTGACTAGTTGGACAAGCACCTTGGGTTAAACCAAGACTAAGAACAACCATATCATGCTCAGCTTTGATTTTTCCACCTGCTCCACTTACATTTTCAACTGACAGAGTAAGATTATGCGTTTCTGGATCCTCAACGATCTCTGCAACTCTCCCTTTCACAAATTCGATCCCCATGGCTTTAGCATTTTCAAAGAATTGCTCGTACCCCTTACCGAAGGCCCTAATATCCATATAATAACAAGTTACTTGCACAATGGGAAGTGCTCCCGTAATAAGCATTGCTTGTTTAATTGTATACATACAACAAACTCTACTACAGTAAGTTCGACCTAATGAAGCATCACGAGAACCAGCACAGTGGATGTATGCGATACTCATAGGAATTTGGCTATCAGAAGGACGTCGTATCCCTCCATAAGGACCATTTGGTGCTAGTAATCGCTCCGCAGTCATAGATGATAAGACATTCAGGTGTTTCCCAGAGCCCCATTCAACCTTCTCTCCAACAGGTGTTAATTCAAATCCTGTGGCTAAAACCACTGATTCAACTTCAACTCGGAAGTGTTGTTTCGTCTGTGAGTAATCAACAGCATCTGCAGGACAAATTCGAGAACAGTTAAGACACGCGATACAGTGTTTCATGTCAATAAGTGCTACTTGAGGCAAGGCAGTCTGAAAAGGAATGTAGATGGCCTTTCTGCAACCTATTCCCATTTCAAATTCTGAGGGAACATCAACAGGACACATGAACTCACATTGTCTACATCCCGTACACTTCTCCTCATCAACGAAACGAGGATTTTTAGTGATGTTAACAACAAAATTCCCATTGTCATCCTTATGGTAACCCGTTACTTCGGAATAGGTCCAAACAACGATGTTCTCATGATGAGAAGTACTACTCATCTTAGGGGTGGTAATACATGAGGCGCAATCGAGAGTAGGAAAAACTTTTGAGAGTTGGATCATTTTACCCCCAATACTTGGTTCTTTTTCAACAACTAAGACTTTATAACCCTCATCAGCCAAATCAAGTGCGGTTTGTAGGCCAGCTATTCCACCACCAATTACGAGAGTAGAAAATTTATCAAATAAAACTTGTGGTTCATTCATTCTTAATATCCTCCTGGGACATTAACTAATCGTTTCAAGCGGTTGGGGAGGATTACGAAGAATCTCTTTCGCAGGGGGAATCCCTCGTAAAAATTTGTCCATTTCTGTAATCTCTCTAACCACATGTTTGGCACACACTGTGCAAATCGCTGTCAATTTGAGACGCTGTGGCTTTAATCCAAGTTCATTTTTCATTCGCTTCATAACATTATTTATACGGAGACCTAAACGCTTAAAAGCGCCTGAATAAGGGCATTCTTCCCCACATGACATAATGATAATTCCATCAATGCCTTTACGAAAACATCGAATATAAAACTCTTCAGGAAAAAGAACTGGAGAGGGAACTTGAATTACATAAGAATTCGGAGGGTATTCAAGATGTTGTTGTCCAGCATTATCTACTCCTGGATAAGAACACATTATGGTAGTAATGACCAATATTTTGGGAATATGTTCAGATACAGCAGTAGACGAGATTGCCTCTGTAGACATTCTGTACCAACCAACTGATCCTATTTCTTACGTATAACATAAAAACGGTCGAATCCGTCATCCTCAACATATCCAAGATAATCATGCTTGATGAAATCTGCCCAAGCAGAAATATCATTCCGAGACCCTGGATCTGACGACCAAATCTCGAGTACTTGGTCAATAGTGACTTTTCCAATTGCTTTTTTCGTTTCAAGAAGAGGCCCTGGACAGGCTGATCCACGAGCGTCAACAATATGATCAGATTGTACAGGAACATCTCTTCCCAAATTTGTTTGTTCAACCATATTTAATTCACCATATATTAACGTTTTATTGTTTAATGAAAGAAGATTGATATATCCTGAAAGGCTATCAAA